>MABC01000012.1 GCA_002162925.1 Thalassotalea sp. 42_200_T64
TTCTTCGATGGGTTTAAAAGCAATTTATGCCGCGTTATTAATTTTAACAATGGAACAACCATTCTCTAAATTTAATGCCTTGCCTAAATTGCTTTTAACTCCCACTGAAATCCCGCATCCTGAAGTGGAACGGGTATATACGTCAACTGACGGCCATTCTACCGTCTTTGTTGAAAACTTACTAACCCAATTACACTTATACACTAAAACCTTTTGTCACATAAAAACCCTTAAGAATATTAAATTTTACTTTAATATGGCGAGTACAGATCAGTCAGCTTCTTCCATCCAGGCGAGTTGGATGGCCTCAAGAATTCTTTCACCACAATGCTCAGGGTCATCATCAAACCGCTCTAAATCAAGCACCCACTGCCGCAGTTCGGTAAAATGTAGCTGCTTAGGATCCACATCGGGGTGCTGCTCAATTAAGTCTAACGCTATATCTAATGAATCTATCCACTTTAATTCCATATTATGACCCCATGCTGAAACCTTAGTTAAGTGTAGTCAGAAAATGAGTAAATAAAGTAATACCAAGTGCATTAACATAGCGGTTTTTAACAACATACGCACATTCATTTATGGAGGTTGCTCATAACTTGGGTTTATCAACAGACAAGACTTGCACTGCCCCGATGGACGCCATGGCCGGCGCAAAATCAAAAAATTGCTCCTCGATAACTACTCCTGCGTTATTCTACTTACATACATCCCCGGCAATTGTTCCCTGCATTGCTCTAATACACAACGTCCATGTTGAAAATGTATTAATGCATTTTTTGAAATATAGGCCGTCCATGCTACAAACCCTCTTTATCCAACCATCCATGGCCCAAGAGGATAAGTACGTCCATGCTACAAACCTAATACCATGATTTACAGGACGTAATGAAGCCACGATCACACGAAGTGAGTGAGTGGTCTCTGGTGGCTTGCATTTCATCATCCATAAAGTAAAAAAAAAGCGCCTATGGCGCTTTGGGGGAGTACAAGCACCTTCAGTAAACTAAGCTAAGGTAGCACCTTTTAAGCCGCCAATACCGGTTTGCTCGTTACTGCGTAATTTGATCATTAAGCGTAAATCGTTAGGTGAGTCGGCATTATGCAAGGCATCGGTGTAACTAATTTCACCGGCTTCGTATAAATCAAACAACGCTTGATCGAACGTTTGCATGCCCAACTCACGTGATTTGGCCATGACCTCTTTGATATCCCCTACCGCCCCTTTTTTGATCAAGTCTGATACATAAGGGGAGTTGATCAAAATTTCAATCACGGCTTTTCGACTTAAGCCATCACGCGTTGGCACTAATTGCTGAGCAATGATACCTCGCAAATTTAATGCTAAATCAAATTGCAGTTTTTCATGCATCTCATGCGGTACCAAGTGCATAATACGGTCTATGGCCTGGTTGGCATTGTTGGCATGTAAGGTGGCGATACATAAATGCCCGGTTTCAGCAAAACTTAACGCGTGTTCCATAATTTCTCGTGAACGAATTTCGCCAATAAGAATGACATCGGGCGCTTGTCTTAATGAACTTTTTAATGCCGCATCAAACGACTCGGTATCCAGACCAACTTCACGTTGGGTGATCATTGATTTACCATGTTCATGGACAAATTCCACAGGATCTTCAATGGTCAGGATATGACCTCGAGCGTTTTTGTTACGATAACCAATTAAAGATGCCATTGACGTTGATTTACCGGTACCAGTACCACCAACAAATAACAATAAGCCACGTTTAGACATCACCAAATCTTTCAATACTGGCGGCAGGCCGAGTCTATCGGCATCCGGGATTTCGGTAAGGATGCGACGCACTACCATGCCTGGCATTTCTCGTTGCCAAAATGCGGAAATACGAAAACGACCAATATCGTCTATTGCAATGGCGTAGTTGCATTCTTTGGTTTCGATAAATTCCTTCTTTTGCTTCTCGTTCATCGAACTTTCGACAAGCTCGAAGGCATCATCAAAGGTGAGTACTTTGTCTTCAACCGGCTGTAATTCGCCATTAATTTTTGCGCTTGGACAAAGGTTTACAGTGATAAATAAATCAGAGGCATCGACTTGCACCATGGCTTTTAATAATTCATGTAAGTACATAATGAAACTCTAGTTTAGTAAACCTGGAACTGATTTTTATCGGCCGCTTTGTGCATAGCATCTTCACGAGTAATGACGCCTCGGCTTAACAAGTTCTGTAAACATTGATCCATGGTTTGCATGCCATGTGACATACCGGTTTGAATGGCGGAATACATTTGCGCAATTTTATCTTCACGGATCAAATTTCGTATTGCCGGTACGCCAATCATAATTTCGTGAGCCGCCACACGACCACCGCCAACTTTCTTGATCAAGGTTTGTGAGATAACCGCACGCAATGATTCAGATAACATCGAACGTACCATGCTTTTTTCTTCACCCGGGAATACATCAACAATACGGTCAATGGTTTTCGGCGCTGAAGTGGTATGCAAGGTACCGAAGACCAAATGACCGGTTTCGGCCGCGGTCATGGCAAGGCGGATGGTTTCTAAATCACGCATTTCACCTACAAGGATCACATCGGGATCTTCACGAAGCGCTGAACGTAGTGCCGCACTAAAACTTAACGTATCACGATGAACTTCACGCTGGTTAATTAAACATTGTTTATTGTCGTGGACAAACTCGATAGGATCTTCAATGGTTAATATGTGATCACGTTTGGTATCATTAATGTAATCAACCATGGCCGCCAAAGTTGTCGATTTACCTGAACCGGTAGGGCCGGTAACTAAGACCAAACCTCGCGGAAAATCAGAAATCTGACGGAATATATCTGGACAACCTAAATCGTCCAGCGATAAAATTTTACTAGGAATGGTACGAAATACTGCCGCCGGACCACGGTTTTGGTTAAATGCGTTAACCCTGAACCGTGCCAGGTTTGGCACTTCAAAAGAAAAATCCACTTCCAGGTTTTCTTCGTATTCTTTGCGTTGCCGATCAGTCATAATGTCATAGACTAATGCATTAACGTCTTTGTCTTCTAATGGCGGGATGTTGACCTTACGTATGTCGCCGTCAACACGAATGGCCGGAGGCATACCTGTTGATAAATGTAAATCGGAAGCATTGTGTTCAACACTGAATGCTAAAAGTTCGGTAATATCCATAAAATCCCAAATTTATTATTGTTATAGAAATAAAATATATGATTAATATCGCTGACAATCTGTCTTTAGTTAATAAACAGATTATAGCTGCAAGAAATAAAACAACAAGCTCAGCCTCAACAGTAAGCTTGTTGGCTGTGAGTAAAACAAAGCCGATAAGTTTAATTCAGCAGGCTTATGCTGCCGGACAACGCCATTTTGGTGAGAACTACGTGCAGGAAATTGTTGACAAAGTACAGCAACTTTCCGATTTAGCTGATATCACCTGGCATTTTATCGGCCCGATTCAAGCCAACAAAACCAAACTGATTGCAAATAATGTAGCCTGGATCCACTCGGTAGACCGAGAAAAAATTGCAAAGCGCCTTAATGAGCAACGTGATATTAACACTACCCCGCTAAACGTTTGTTTACAAGTGAATATTAGCGGCGAGCAAAGCAAATCAGGCGTTTCGGTGACAGAAGTTGCAAAGTTAGCTGAATTTATCGACAACTGTGAAAATTTATGCTTGCGCGGCTTGATGGCAATCCCACAAAAGACCAGCGATAAAACGGCGACCCACAACAGTTTTCGTCAAATGCAAACCTTGTTTAATCAATTATCGCACCAATATCCTAGTGTAGACACCCTATCGATGGGGATGAGTAATGACATGGACATCGCTATTGAATGTGGCAGCACCATGATCCGGGTTGGTACGGCGATATTTGGGGCAAGAGAATAGATACGAGGTACAGGGTACAGGGTACAGGCAGAATGTTTGTTCTCTGGTAGAAAGTGTAGATATTATTGCCCGGTCTGCGAAAAACGGGAACTAGGAACTAACAGAATATCTGTTCCCTAGTCGATACATTAAAATGAATATAGAATTTAAAGCAAGACTGCTTGTACCTTGTACCCCGTACCTTCTTGTTTAACTAAAATATACTAATAGGCAACCAAATACCTTTTAAAACAAAGACTATGGTTGATTAATACAGGAAAAGCATGAAAAAAGTCGCATTTATTGGTGCTGGCAATATGAACGGCGCGATTTTGGCGGGCATGGTAAACCAGGGGTTTAATGCCAACGACATTATGGTGAGTAATCCCAGCGCGGCAAAACGTGAGGCCCTGGCTGAGCAATATGGTGTCCTGCAAACTAGCGATAATCTTGTTGCCGCCAAATTTGCCGATGTCATTGTTTTAGGAGTAAAACCGCATTTCATCAAGCAAGTATGTGCTGAAATTACCACACAAATAGATATTGCTGATAAATGTTTTATCTCAGTTGCCGCGGGTATCAGCCTGGCACAAATGCAATCGGAATTAGGAGATAATGCCGCCATTATTCGTTGTATGCCAAATACCCCGGCTCAGCTTGGGCTGGGAATGACCGGTCTTTTTGCTAATAACAGCATTACCAAGGCTGATGAAGAATTTGCCAATTCCTTACTCACTGGCATTGGCAAAGTTTTATGGTTGCAAACAGAAGCCGAAATTGACGACTTACTGGCAGTTTCAGCTTCCGGACCCGCGTACTTTTTTGCCTTTATGGAAGCGATGCAAAATAAAGCAATGGCGTTTGGCTTTAGTGAACAAACGGCGCGCGAGTTAGTGCAGCAAACTGCCGTTGGTGCCGCACAAATGGTCATTGAAAATGAGCAATCTATAGCAAGACTACGAGAAAATGTAACGTCGAAAGGCGGCACAACTCAGGCCGCATTGACCGTTTTTAGTGATGGCAATATGAGCGAGTTGGTAGCGAAAGCCATGGACGCAGCAAAAGCTCGTTCAATTGAAATTACAACCAGTAACAATTAGTTTTAACCTGATAGCTTTTCTAGTATATGATTGTACTAATTTCATTTAAATTTAACTGCTTTTGTATGGAGTATTCATGGAAGCGATTGTCTATTTACTAAACTTTGTTTTTGATGCCTATTTGATGTTGTTGGTATTGAGGGTTTGGTTACAGGCCGTAAGAGCCGATTTTTATAACCCGTTTAGCCAGTTTGTGGTAAAAGTCACAAATCCGGCAGTGATCCCGTTTCGCCGGATGATCCCCGGCCTTAAAGGCGTTGATATGGCCACCTTGCTCGTTGCTTTTTTAGTAGCCTGCATTAAGTATTGGTCATTATCGATGATTGGTGGCCAGACTATCGATATTCTGTCGTTATTACTTATCAGCTTGCTATTTGTGTTCAAACAAAGTGGCACTTTGTTATTTGTGGTGATGCTGGTGATGGCATTAATGAGTTGGGTGGTACAGTCACGTTCACCAGCACAAATGGTCTTTTATCAATTAACCGAACCATTTTTACGCCCTATCCGCCGTGTCATGCCGAATTTTGGCGGTCTTGATTTATCGGTGTTAGTGGCATTTGTCCTGTTAAATCTAATCAATATTTTTATCGGTAGCTTAATCCCGGTGTGGTCATACTTATAGATTTGCAGTATTGGAATTTATTATTGCCAACTTCGGTCTATAATTAACAATAACTGGAAAGACAACCAAGTTGCGAGGCTTATATGTTTAAATTACTGATTAAAAGCATGTTGCTGATAATTTTACTGCTCGGCGTGAGTAAAATGGTAGCCGCTGAAAACATGAAGAAATTTTCCGATCTGGAAGTTCATTATATCGGACTTTCTACCTCTATTTTACAGCCAGACATTGCCAAAAATTATGGCATTGAACGTAGCCGCTACCGGGGATTTGTTAACATTTCGGTATTGGACAGCTCTAAAGCGGGTAAACCTGCGGTGGCTGTTGGCATTTCAGGTACGGCGACCAATTTACTTGGCCAGCCGATGACGCTGGAGTTTATGGAAGTCAAAGAAGGCAGTGCCATTTATTATATCGCTCAGGTGAAATACCCGAATGATGAGTTCTTTCGCTTTAATATTTTAATTAATAACAATGGCAAAGAGCATAATTTAAAATTTGAACAAAAATTTTACGTTGAACAATAACTGAATTTAAGTTAACTGATAATCCAGCTGATTGTTTAATGAATTGAAGTGCGCTTTTAGGGCGCACTTTTGTTTATCACCCGTCTAATCATACCAAGTTGATTAAAAATGAGCAGATATTTAATCAACTTGGTATCACTAACACTGAATAAAAAACATCATGAATAAAATCGTTTTAGCCACTGGCAACAAAGGCAAAGTAAAAGAACTTTCCGAACTATTAACCGCCCACAATATTGAAATTGTCCCGCAAAGCGACTTTAACGTAACTGAGGTTGCCGAAACCGGCACCACCTTTGTCGAAAATGCCATCATTAAAGCCCGTCATGCCGCGAAAATTACCGGCTTACCTGCCATTGCCGATGATTCTGGTTTGGAAGTCGATCACCTGTTAGGCGCACCGGGTATTTACTCGGCAAGGTTTGCCGGAGAAAACGCGGATGATGCCGACAATAACGCTAAGCTGTTAAGCGCACTCGATGGCATAGCGGCAAAGCAACGCACTGCTCGTTTCCAATGCGTATTGGTTTACATGCGTCATGCGGATGATCCAACGCCGATTATTTGTCAGGGTACCTGGGAAGGCGAAATAATTACCGAGCAACATGGTGATCAAGGTTTTGGTTATGATCCGTTATTTTGGCTTGAAGAATATCAACAAACATCGGCGCAACTGCCCCGAGACCTTAAAAACCAGTTAAGCCATCGTGGCCAGGCTTTACAAAAATTAATGCGCAGCTTTAACTAAACGTTAGTTAAAACTTTCATCAACCATGACTAAGCCTAGCTCAAAGAGAACCATATTTTGCTAACCCTACCGCCATTATCGCTTTATATTCACATTCCCTGGTGTGTGCAAAAATGTCCGTATTGCGATTTTAATTCGCACGCATTAAAAGCCGACATTGATGAAGAATTGTATATCCGCAATTTACTCGCCGACTTGGATGCTGATATCAAACGCTTTGCTCTTAATGATAGTAGCCAACAACGACCGTTATATTCCATTTTCATCGGTGGCGGTACGCCAAGCTTATTTAGCAGCGACGCAATAGCACAGCTGTTATCGCAGGTGTTTAAGCGTTTTCCCAAACACCAAGACCCAAATTTTGAAATAGAAGTGACTTTAGAAGCCAACCCGGGCACCGTAGAAGCCGATAAATTCAAAGGTTTTAATGACGCCGGGGTCAATCGATTATCCATAGGTGTACAAAGTTTTGCTTCTGACAAGCTGATAAAACTTGGCCGTATTCATGATAGTGAGCAGGCCATACGTGCCGCCATTATCGCCCAAGAGTGTGGTATTAGCAGTTTTAACCTGGACTTGATGCATGGCTTAGAGCAACAAACCGTGGCAGGTGCTCTTGATGATTTGAAGCAGGCCATTGCATTAAAGCCCAAACACTTATCCTGGTATCAATTAACCATTGAGCCAAACACTTCGTTTTATTCAAAACCGCCAACACTGCCCAACGATGATGTTCTTTGGGATATTCAGCAACAAGGATGGCAATTGCTAAAGGATACTGGCTATCAGCAATATGAAATATCGGCTTATAGTAAAGGCGATGAGAATCAATGTAAGCATAACCTTAACTATTGGCAAAATGGTGATTACTTAGGCATAGGCTGTGGCGCTCATGGCAAAATCACCTCAACGAAAGACAACACTATCTATCGCACGGTGAAAGTAAAACACCCGAAAGGCTATATGGATGAGGAGCGCGAACATCTCGATCAAATCCACAATGTGCCCGAAGCTGAGCGTCCATTTGAATATATGATGAATCGGTTACGACTGTTCAAACCCTTTAGCCTGGCTGATTATCAATCAACAACAGGGTTATCAGCCGATGGGGTTATTGAAGCGTTGCAGTCGGCGAAAAACAAACAACTGGTAACCGAGAATAATGGCTATTGGCAAGTCACTCAACAAGGTCATCGTTACTTGAATGATCTGCTGAGTTTGTTTTTATAGCGTCATTAGCAGTGAAGTCATTTATAAGTCGTCAATTTCTTGCTTTAAATCATAGCCTTTGTCAGTGACTATTTTTTCTAAGATAGCGACTCTCGCTTTTAACTGGGCAAGCTCTTCATTTATCTCCGATTGTTGTTTGGAAGTATTTTGAGAGTTTGCCTGAATTTTTTGCCGCTGCTTTAAAAACTCAAAAATACCCAAACATACCATGGCAATGATAATAAATTCAAAAATGCGCATAATTAGTCCTTAATCTCAATCTAATTGATATACTACTTAGTATAGAAATCACTCTAACTTTTAAGCAATATTAAATGAATGATATTCAAGCCGCAAAGCAACAACTCATCGATGAAGACTTTATGCGCCAGGCGATGTTGCTGGCCGAAAAAGCAGATCTTGAAGGTGAAATACCTGTGGGTGCCGTACTTGTTGCCAATGAAAAAGTGATCAGTGAGGGCTGGAACCAGTCAATTCAATTACACGACCCGTCTGCTCACGCAGAAATGCAGGCGATTCGTCAGGCCGGACCACAAGTTGAAAACTATCGAATGCTCGACTGCACCCTGTACGTAACGTTAGAACCTTGCCCAATGTGCGCAGGATTGTTAGTGCATAGCAGAATAAAGCGCTTGGTATATGGAGCCAGTGACCTGAAAACCGGATCATGCGGCAGTGTTTTTAACTTGACCAATAGCGATAAATTAAATCACCAGGTTGAAGTGACATCTGGGGTGTTGAAGGACGAATGTAGCACTATGTTATCCGCGTTTTTTAAACGCCGACGCAATGAAAAGAAAGCGGCAAAAAAGGCTAGGATCTAGGTGCAGGGTACGGGGTACAGGCAGATTATTTGTGCTCTGGTAGATGGCGGCGTTTTTCAAGCTAGTTGTCGCCTAAAGTTTAAATTTATGCCGCCTTGCTTTCCTTTATCTCTGATTTTCCTTTTTCAGGGTTGAGATGAACTTCTTTAATATGATGGTGTAAATATTCGACCGCTATTAGCGTTAACTGTTAACAGCTGGATTTGTAGTCGCCTTGATGTAAAAAAGGCCTTACTTGGTAGCAACCCCATTGTTCCTCATCCGTCTCTTTGTGCCATGAGCTGCTATACGATATTAGAAAATGTACTCCGTCATCCCGTTATGCTTTTGAACGGGATCTCCTCCAGTTTTACGGTGGCTCTGAACGGCCAGTCTTAGTGCCCAAAGCGGCTATACACTTACTTAGTAAATATGCACCGTCATCTCGCAATGTCGTTGAACGGGATCTCATTTCGAATATAACGTGCCTTTAAACAATAGACCCACAACACCCTCAAGGAGATCACACCCAAAAGCATGGTGGGATGACGGTGCTATTTTTCGAAATTGCTATTACTTCACTTCTTCGGTGTTAAATAACACCACTCTAAAATATACCCGGTAACGAGAATTCACCTTGCGGTTATTGGCTTTTAACTGACGACGTCGTTGATTGGATTTACAAGCACGTGCTCTCATTGTTTAGCTTCCAAGATAATGGTCATAATCACTATAACAGTGATATATGACATTTTTATTATTGTTATTTTTTATCTAGCTATGTAATTATTCTGTCTCTACCTGTTCTACCAGAATATTCATTTTATCTTTTTCCAAGAATAACAAGGTATCGTAATAGGCGCGTATGTTTTCAACATATCGTACCGGCTCATCGCCACGAGCATAACCATACTTGGTATTTTTGTAATACTTACGCTGTTTTAATAATGGCAATGAGTCTTTCACATCGACCCAGCGATCAGGATCGCCACCGAGGCGTTCGGTGATAACTCTGGCATCTTCCATATGCCCCCAGCCAACATTATACGCCGCCAAAGCAAACCATTTACGATCTGGATATTGAATTCTAGCCGGTATGCGGTTGATCAACTGTTGAAAATATTTGGCGCCGCCACGGATACTTTGCTCGGCATCGAGACGGCTTATTACCCCCATTTGCTTGGCCGTTGGCAAGGTTAACATCATCATGCCACGAACACCTGTATATGACCTTGCGTGCGGTTCCCAATGCGATTCCTGATAACTAATCGCTGCCAAAAAACGCCAGTCCATAGCTTCTCCATAGCGCTCAAACAGAGTACGATATTTGGGCAGTTTCTCTCCAACCGCTTCAATAAAGGTACGGGTATCTACGTAATTAAACTCTTTAATGTGGCCATAATATTTATCATCCAAGGTTAAAATGGTGCCGTCATGATGGGCCTGACCAAAAAATTCCACCACAGATGCTAGTAACGAATCATCGCCCTGTTGACTTAACATCCAGGCAATTGGCTGTGGTTTCTTAACGGTAAAGGCGACACTGATTTCAGGGAAATAACGGCGACTAATGGCTAAGGTATTGCTGTCAGCAATGGTAAAATCAAGACGTTCTTCCATCACTGCGATTAATAGCTCATCCGAATCAAATTCGTCCGTTACGGTCCAGCTTAAATTAGGATGTTCGGCTTTTAATGCTTGCAGGTTTTCGGCATGACTGGAAAACTCAGCCACTTGCAGGCTGCCGGATAAGTCTTCTATTTTTCGTGGCCATTCACGACCTTGCTTAAACACCAGCTTTTGGCTGATGTTGGCATAACTAGGGCTAAATCGATATTTATCTAAACGCTCTGGCGTTACGGTTAAACCGGCAGCAAGGATATCCACCTCACCGCTGTCTATTTTCGGGAACAACTCGTTTAAGGTGTAACTTGGCACAATTTCCAGTTCGACCCCGAGATAATCGGCATATTCACGCGCCAGCTCATACTCAAAACCGCGTTTACCCGTTGCGCCAATATAATAGTTCTTTGGCCCGAATAAGGTACCCACCTTTAACGTGCCACGCTTTACCACTTGTTGTAAATTGCCTGGCTGCTGCGCATCTTTACAGGCAGTCAAAAGAAAAACAGCCATCAACAGAAAACTGCTGCATGACGTCGCTATGTTTTTAAATTTATAGAAGATTTTTTTCATATCAATTTCATTGTGAAGTCATTTAACCAATTTTTACAGTTTTTTTTCAATTTGTTTTCGATCAAAGAGTTTTCTACTTACTAAAAACTCATTATTATTTTATAATGCGCGCGAAAAACCAACATCTTTTATCAAAATAATTAGTCGCAATTCCATTGCATTTCAACCCGTTTAGTTAAGGCGCAGAAATATAATGGAATTGATATTAAATTAACTACTAACTATGGTGACTACATTTATGGAAATCTTACGCGGCGCACCTGCGCTTTCCGATTTCAGAATTAAAAAGCTTCTTTCACAATGCGAGCAATTAAACCTGCCAGTGACAGAAATTTATGCCGAGTACATGCATTTTTCTCATAACAAGGAAGCGTTATCAAGTGACGAGTTAATTAAGCTGAAAAAGCTGTTAACTTACGGCCCAACCATTGAAGAGCATGAGCCAGAAGGCACCCTGTTACTGGTTACGCCACGCCCAGGTACTATTTCACCATGGTCTTCAAAGTCCACCGATATTGCCCGTAACTGTGGTTTAGACAAAATTATTCGCCTAGAACGTGGTATGGCGTACTACGTACACACCTCTGCGGAATTAACTTCTGAGCAATCTATTGAACTTGCCAACTTAATTCATGACCGCATGATGGAAGTGATATTCACCGATTATGACGATGTGAACAGTTTATTTGCCACTGCCGAGCCAGGTGAAATGTCATCGGTTGATATTTTACACGGTGGCCGTGAAGCATTAGCAGAAGCAAACATCGAAATGGGTTTTGCCTTAGCGGAAGATGAAATTGACTACTTGGTAGAAAACTTCATTAAGTTAAACCGTAACCCGAACGACATTGAATTGTTCATGTTCGCGCAAGCTAACTCTGAGCATTGTCGTCATAAAATTTTTAATGCCGACTGGACCATCGACGGGCAAAAGCAGCCTAAATCATTATTTAAAATGATCAAAAACACGCATGAGATCAACCCTGATTACGTGTTAAGCGCTTATAAAGATAACGCCGCGGTAATGGTTGGTTCTGAAGCGGGTCGTTTTTTCCCGAATCCAGAAACTAAAGAATACGCCTACACCCAGGAAGACATTCAAATTTTAATGAAGGTGGAAACCCACAACCACCCTACTGCAATTTCGCCTTACCCTGGCGCTGCAACGGGCTCAGGTGGTGAAATTCGTGATGAAGGCGCAACCGGCATTGGTTCAAAGCCAAAAGCGGGTTTGGTTGGTTTCACCGTATCTAACTTACGCATACCAGGTTTTGAACAACCTTGGGAAAGCAATTTTGGTAAGCCTGGCCGTATCGTTAATGCCTTAGACATCATGATGGAAGGTCCATTAGGTGGCGCGGCGTTTAACAACGAATTTGGTCGTCCAAATATTTTAGGATATTTTCGAACTTACGAAGAGCAAGTTAACTCATTTAACGGCTTAGAAGTTCGTGGTTACCACAAGCCAATTATGCTTGCTGGTGGTTTAGGTAACATTCGTGACGAGCACGTACAAAAACGCGAAATCGTCGTTGGCGCCGCCTTAGTTGTATTAGGTGGCCCGGCAATGAACATTGGTCTTGGTGGTGGTGCAGCATCTTCGATGGCGTCAGGTCAATCCTCTGAAAGTCTAGACTTTGCCTCAGTGCAACGTGAAAACCCGGAAATGGAACGTCGTTGTCAGGAAGTTATCGATAGATGTTGGCAACTTGGTGATGATAACCCAATTTTATTCATCCACGATGTCGGTGCTGGTGGTATCTCGAATGCCTTCCCTGAACTAGTTTCTGACGGTGGCCGTGGCGGTAACTTTGAATTGCGCAATGTACCAAACGATGAGCGCAGCATGGCACCACACGAAATTTGGTGTAACGAATCGCAAGAGCGTTACGTAATGGCCGTAGCGCCTGAGCGTTTAGCTGATTTTGAAGCATTATGTAATCGCGAACGCGCACCATTTGCTGTTGTTGGTTATGCCACAGAAGAAGAGCATTTAACCCTGACTGATAGCCATCATGACAATACACCGATTGATTTACCACTGGACGTATTATTAGGTAAAGCACCGAAAATGCATCGCGACGTGACGTCAAAAATACTAACGGGTAAAGCGTTAGAGTTAGCGGATGTCAACTTGACTGATGCCGCAGATCGTATCCTGCGTTTACCAACCGTTGCCGAAAAAACCTTCTTAATCACTATTGGCGACAGAACGGTAACCGGCATGGTTAACCGTGACCAAATGGTGGGTCCTTGGCAGGTACCGGTAGCTGACTGTGGTGTTACTGCAGCAGCACTCGATACCTACCACGGTGAAGCAATGTCACTAGGTGAAAGAACACCAGTTGCCCTGCTTAACTACGGCGCATCAGCAAGACTTGCGGTAGCCGAATCATTAACCAATATTGCCTGTAGCGACATTGGCGATCTAAACCGTATTAAGCTTTCTGCTAACTGGATGGCCGCAGCGGGTCACCCGGGTGAAGACGCTGGTTTATATGAAGCGGTGAAGGCCGTTGGTGAAGAATTATGTCCAGCGCTTGGGTTAACCATCCCTGTGGGTAAAGACTCAATGAGTATGAAAACTCAATGGGAAGAAAATGGCCCTAATGGTAAAGAGAGCAAAGCGGTTACCTCGCCACTATCATTAATCATCACTGCCTTTGGCCGTGTGGAAGATATTCGCAAAACGGTAACGCCACAACTGCGTACCGATAAAGGCGATTCGCGTATTGTCGCTATCGATTTGTCAAAAGGTAAAAGCCGCTTAGGTGGCTCTTGTATCGCCCAAGTATACAAGCAACTCGGTACTACCACACCAGATGTAGACAGCCCGGAAGACCTAAAAGGCTTCTTCAACGCGATGCAACGTCTGGTACGCGAAGAAAAACTGCTTGCTTATCATGACCGCTCAGACGGTGGTTTATTTACCACAGTCACGGAAATGGCATTTGCCGGTCACACCGGTGTAGACATTGATATTTCAAAACTTAGCGGTGACAACTTAAGCGTACTCTTTAATGAAGAGCTGGGTGCAGTGATTCAAATTCGTGAAATCGATGTTGATGCCGTTCACGCTATCATCGAAGAATTTGGCATTCAGGACTGCTTCACCGATATTGGTCGTATCAATAATGAAGATTTCATTCGCTTCAGCCGTGACGGCGAAGAAGTGCTTGCGAACTCTCGTACTTACTACCGTACTGTTTGGGCAGAGACTACATTCAAGATGCAATCACTGCGTGATAATCCAGAATGTGCTGAGCAAGAACACGCACTGAAATTTGATACTGAAGATCCAGGCTTAAATGCGCAGTTAACCTTCGACATCAATGAAGACATCGTGGCTGGTCACATCGCCAAAGATGCAGTTGATGAGACTAACCCGAAAATCGCTATTTTACGTGAGCAAGGGGTTAACTCACACGTAGAAATGGCTGCTGCGTTCGATAGAGCTGGCTTTATCACTGTCGATATTCACATGTCAGATATTCTGGCAAACCGGGTAGACTTAAATGACTTTAAAGGCCTGGTGGCTTGTGGTGGTTTCTCTTACGGTGACGTGCTTGGCGCTGGTGAAGGTTGGGCAAAATCTATCTTGTTCAATGACAACGCGCGTGAAATGTTCCGTGAATTCTTCCATCGTGACGACACCTTCTCATTAGGTGTATGTAACGGTTGTCAGATGCTTTCTAACTTAAAAGAAATCATCCCGGGTACTGAGCAATGGCCACACTTTGTGCAAAACCGCTCAGAGCGTTTTGAAGCACGTTTCTCATTGGTAGAAATACAAGAGTCTCCATCTATCTTCTTTAAAGGTATGGAAGGCTCGCACATGCCAATCGCCGTATCTCACGGTGAAGGTCGTGCTGAATTCAAATCAGAAGATGCCATTGCCAATGCCAACGATTCAGGCACAGTGTCAATGCGTTATGTCGACAACTATGGTCAAGTGACGGAAACTTATCCATCGAATCCGAACGGTTCACCAGATGGTATCACTGCACTTACGACTACCGATGGTCGGGTAACAATCATGATGCCACACCCTGAACGCGTATTCAGAACGGTTGCCAACTCTTGGCATCCAGATGAGTGGCTAGAAGATTCTCCATGGGTAAGAATGTTCCGCAACGCTCGTAAGTTTGTCGGTTAACCGGTAATTAACAGAATTTATACCATCCCTGGTAATTCTAAGTGAATTCGTCCATGAATTAACAGAATTTATACCATCCCTGGTAATTCTAAGTGAATTCGTCCATGAATTAAAAACAAGGCGCCCGTTGGCGCCTTTTTTGATTTATACCCAATGGTATTAGTTTAAACTCTTTAAAATATTCCATCGCTACTTTCCGTGAATAGTGCATCCACAATTGGACAATCATCGATGGAGTTTTGACTACCTTTACAATGAGTAACCATTTCATTAAGTGCGGCTTGAAGACGTTGTAAATCCAGTATTTTTTCCTGCACGACTCTAGATTGTTGCATTGCCATCGCTCTCACCTCACCACAATAATGATTAGGTTCATCAATAAACTTAAGTAACTGTCTGATCTGCTCAATTTTAAAACCTAATTCACGGCTACGCCTAATAAAATTTAACCGTTTGACATGAGTCAGGCTATACACTCTGTGTCCGCCCTCGGTTTTGGGTGGTTCAGGCATGAGTCCGATTTTTTCATAATAATGAACCCTCTCTACTTTACAGCCTGATCTCTTTGATAACTGTCCAATTGAATATTTTTAAAAAATTCATCCAAAAAGCCCTTGAACCTATAGCAACTATAGGTTCTATACTAACATAAACGATATAGGAAATTTATATGAGTAACATAATTACTGATTCAGAACTGACATGTCCAGAGTGCGGCCATAAAGAACTGATTGAAATGCCGACAAATTCTTGCCTATGGTTCTATGAGTGTACTGCCTGCCTGGTATTATTGAAGCCGCTTAAGGGCGATTGTTGTGTTTTTTGCTCCTATGGCACTGTGCCTTGCCCACCAATTCAACAACATGGCTCTTGTTCAGGTTGTAGGAGTTGACGTGGTTGAAAATAAGCTTGTTGAAAAACCTTACCTAAAATGGCTGGCGCTATTCATCGCCAGTGGCACTTTGCTTTGCTGTGCCCTGCCTATATTGTTGGTTACCTTAGGGTTCGGTGCCGTAGTAGCCAGCTTGAATTACAACATTCCAGGACTTATTTTTCTTGCTGAGCATAAGGTGTGGACATTGAGCTTAGCCGCTTTGGTGCTAATAGCCTTGGCCGGGGTTATTTGGCGACCTAATCAGCGATGTCCAACAGAGCCAACTTTGGCCGCTCTTTGTCAAAAATCTAAACGATGGAATACACGAATTTTTTGGCTAAGTAGCATGATCTGGTTTATTGGCTTTTTTACCAGCTACTTGTTATTGCCCATTCGTAATTTTTTTAATTTATGAAGGAGAAATCAACCATGAAAAAAGGTTTATTATTAGCATTATTTGCAATCCTGGCTTTTGCTCAACTCGCTAGTGCAAAGACAATTGAAATTGATGTACACGGAATGACCTGTGCCTTATGTGTCGATAGCTTAAATCGTACCTTTGCAGAAATGGCGGGGGTATCAAAGGTAGAAGTGAGCATGAAAATGAAGAAAGTCAGATTAGAAACTGAAGCCGAATCACCAAGCATAGAAAAGATTAAGCAAGCGATATTAAATGCTGGATTTACGCCCACAAAAGTCACTGTGCTGGCTGATGAAAACGTTAATCAATCGCATTAAAGCATTTGCTAGTCTTGCACTAATTACAATACTCAATGTGCAGGATGCAAAGGGGATGGGGTTGCGTTCATTGGTAGCTTTACCAATAGATTTAGGCGGCTCCGTTATACGATTCTCATATGAACACCTGACAGATGGCGGCAGAGATGTTTTTATCTCAAGTGCAGCCTATGGCCTTACGAAAGATAACGCTTTACTTATCGGAGTTCCATACCAAGTAACGCCTAGTGATGGCGAACGTTTTGGGGATTTATCTGTTTTATTTCGCCACACGGTTTTACAGGATGATTTTTTTTCGGGTACATCGAGACTGGCACTATTGGCTGGGGTAGTTGTGCCGAGTGACAATGAGCGCGAACCCGCAGTGCAAGCAGGATTTGTCTATACATTTTTCAAAAACAAAAATGAGTTCGATATTGATCTACTCTATCAACTTGGTATCGATAATCGTCCTGACCATGGCCGCTATGACCTATCATGGCAATATCGTATATCACCTTCGTTACTGCCTGATTGGGGGATAGTTTCACAATTAAATACGGTAGCGGAACTAAACGGCCGATGGCAGCAAGGCAATGAAATGACCCATCAAGTGACTCTCGGTTTACAATGGGTAAATCCCAGATGGGTTATCGAAGGGGGGGCCATAAAAAGCATCACCAATAACCATGAACTGAGTTTGATTCTCAGTACACGGTTTCACTTTTAAAAAATGAAAGCCTTGCCTTAAATTCTTTTATCTATCGCGGTATAATACCAACTGGTATAACTCATTTTTCATACAAATTGGTATAACAACTATTCTTGCTATATTACAGTACATTTCGAAGAGAGCAAGGCTATGAGCGAGGAACACTCAGCAACTAAATGGGATATTGAAACGGCGGAATGGCAATGGCTAACCACACAAATTTCTCGTGAGCATAGCCACATAAATCAAAGAATGACTTGGTACGTAACCTCGCAAGCGTTTTTATTTACTGGCTTTGCCATCGGCACCGGGGCAAATGGTAACAAAGTAGTAGCCGATATCTTATGGTTATTGATCCCTATCGGTTCTATCATTCTTTCGATCATGGTCTGGTTGTCATTGAAATCGACAAGAGATTCAATAAAATTACTCAATGAGGAGCGCTTTAAACGTTCCAATCAAAACTTTCGAGATTTTTGGTATCGTGAGGAGCGCGAAAAATGGTCATTTTAGGTGATGCTCCATCAAAATATACGCCCATTTTATTTTTAGTCATCTGGACCAGCTTACTGGTGAATTATGCCGCTATTTATCAATGAGGCTAGTGTGTTAGGTTTTGGTACCAATTTGTTTTGGTCAAATTGACACCTCGTTGGCAGTATAATATCAATTTGATTAATTAAGTGGTCTACTTTTTCATGAGGAAAAACGGATAAATACAAGGCATGAAATATAGTAAGTAGTTATTCTACTTATAAATTTTATAACGCAGTAGTTATTTGTTTTAGCCATTAAAAATGAGCAGATAATTAGTCAACTTGGTATTAATCCATACTCATTACGATACGGCCGGTAATTTCTCCTTGCTTCATATCGGCAAAAACCTCATTGATTTCATTCATAGATTTCACTTCGATAATTGCTTTAACTTTACCATCAGCAGCAAATTGCAAACATTCTTTAAGATCTTTACGGGTGCCAACAATAGAACCAATCAGCTTAATACCATTGAGCACGGTATCAAAAATTGGCACGGACATGTCTTCAGGCGGTAAGCCTACCAGCACAAAAGTACCACCACGACGAACCGAACGATAAGATTCTTCAAATGCAGCTTTTGATACCGCAGTGCAAACAACACCGTGAACGCCACCAAGCAATTCATGTATTCTTTCTGAAGGCTTATCCTGCATAAAGTCAATACAATGAATCGCTCCGAGTTTTTTCGCTAATGCCAATTTCTCCGCGCCGGTGTCGATTGCAACCACCTTCATCCCCATGGCAACAGCATATTGAATCGCCAAATGGCCTAAGCCGCCAACACCGACAATGGCCATCCATTGACCGGGTTTAACCCCGCTGACTTTTAACGCTTTGTAGCTAGTGACACCGGCACAAAACAGCGGCGCCGCGTCAACATAACTTAACCCGTCAGGCACTTTAACGACATATTCACCATGAGCCAGGCAATATTCGGCGAATGAACCATCAATCGAATAACCGGAATTTCGCTGTTCAAGACATAAGGTTTCTTTGCCTTCAAGGCAATAGTCACATTGCCCACAAGCAGAATATAACCAAGGAATACCCACGCGTTCACCGATTTTAAGGTGGTGGATTTCCGCGCCAATTGCTACCACCTCGCCAACACCCTCATGCCCTGGCACTAAAGGCAATTTGGGTTTTACTGGCCAGTCGCCATTACAGGCATGTAAATCCGTATGGCACACCCCACAAGCATGTACTTTAACTAACACATCTTTGGCAGCAACCTCTGGTATCGGTAGATCTTTAATTTCTAATTTGTCCTTAAACTTGCTAATCACCGCGGCTTTCATGCTAACACTCCTTAAATTGCATAAAGATAATAACTCTTCTTATCTTTATGCAATTTAAAATGTCGGCATTGAGCAGGATCAAAAAAAGCATAATTATTAACAATTGAGTTTATTTTTTGCAGTTAACAGAACTGCTAGGGTAGAAAGTAACACATTTATCTTTGCCCTAAACCCGTGGTTCTGCTTCACCATTTTTATTAAATGTTGCCATTGATGAAACGTGATGGTTAAAGGGTTATTACTGTTTATTTGGCCAATAATACCGTAACGACAAGGATTGTCTTTATCTTCAGCAACAGAGGTACCAAACAATTTATCCCAAATAATCAGTACCCCGGCAAAATTTTTATCCAGATAAGTTGAGTTGGTTGCATGATGAACCCGGTGATGAGATGGCGTATTGAAAACGTGTTCAAACCAGCCCAATTTATCGACAACTTGGGTATGAACAAAAAACTGGTAGGCTAGATTAAAAGCCACTACGGTAAATACAATACCAGGCTCGAAACCAATAATGATCATTGGTAGCCAAAACAACCACATACCCGCAATTGGATACATCAGACTTTGTCCAAAGGCGGTGGAAAAATTCATTTTAGTTGAACTGTGATGGACGACATGGGCCGCCCATAACCAATGAATATGATGTGATGCCTTATGAAACCAATAATATAAAAAATCTTGTAGTAAAAAGGCAATAAAAAGGCTCGAGGGGGTTATGCTTATCTCGAATAAACGATATTGATGGAGCCAGTAAAAAAATGGCATTAGCAACAACAATGCAATCGCATCTGCGCCTTGATGCATTAACGCTAATACGCCATTGGCTAAACTATCTTTAATATCATAGAAATCACCATGGGCAAAAAATTCATAGCAGACAAAGGCTAAAAACAAAGGGCTTAACGCCAATAACACAACGTCGGAATTCACCTTTAATATTCCTTCTATTTAATACCAATCCGTATAATGATCTGGTCATTACGCGAACTGGTATAACAAGATCTCGTGAGTTTGAACCGCGAGTAACTAGTACCTTGACTCATTAATTATGATTGATTGAGCTGATCATAGGCACGTGTAAGTTTTTGACGTGCTTTATCAACATTAAACATCCAATTTATAGATGCTTTTTCTTTATTTTTGCGAGTTTCCCACGCCACC
>MABC01000065.1 GCA_002162925.1 Thalassotalea sp. 42_200_T64
TCAGTGAAGGTAATGTTTTAGTAAATAATGAAGTTGTAGTTCAAAAGCGTAAAAAAATTCGAAACGGCGATATTATCGAATATAACGGTAAAATTATTGAGATCGCTTATAATCCCACCAAAAAATCAGCAGAGTTTATTAATACAGTAGTTTTAGCGAGTAAAAAAGAACAAAGGAAAAAAAGAGCTAAAAGTAAAGCGCGGGTTCTTTCATCAGAAACTGTTACTGAACCATCGCTCGAACGCTAAAAGGCCAAATTTGTAGAACCTATTACCCTCTAGATAATTCCGCAAAGTGGTAGAACTTGTCACAAGCCAAATGTGAAATATTGTACTAACTACCTTTAACTTTGCGCACTAAAAAATCATGCTTCTGCGATTATGTGAACGACCGCTGTGGTGGCTCAGCAGACCATCAAGGTTTCTTTATCAAGTTAATATTATCTTCTGCTTTTGGCACCGAAGGGACGGATCAAGCCTGGCATCCCGCCCTCAAACACACCTAGTTTTAAGATCGAAATTGAATAAGTAGAGAATACAGGGTTTGAATGTTTCAAATGTCTGCTTAGGGGAAATCGATTTATTTTCTTCCGAAAGCTCCTAGTCGGCATTTATGCGTTGCCTGAATACCAATAGGCCAAACCAAACCTTCCTATAATGTGGCAAAAGTGCTCAAAAGGAGCAAGATTAATTAGCACTCTAAATCTAAAATTATCAGATCAGGTTTGAGCTACTAGACCTTAGCATGTTAATGGAAAAAGCCAATCACGGCTTTTTCCATTAACATAAATATATCCTTATCCAAATTGGCATTATCTTAACGCTTGGCATCCAGAGCTTGTTGAATTTCATCTAGCTCATCAGTGCTAAATTTACCTCGGCTAAGCATATGTTGTATTGCTTTCGCATGGCTACCACTGTCACCATCCGCTTTAATAAAAACGTGATCAGCATCAGTTCTCATAACTCTGTGAACGATCTGTTTATCAATATGCCGTCTCTCGCCATGATCATCATGCATTTCAATTACCATAACTTTCGCAATTTCGCCATCAACGCCTTCTTCGCTAACCCACTCTAATTCGCGCACTACATCGTCAACTTCAACAACTATAACGTTCTCTTCATGTAGTTCATGAAGTTCACCGCCGTGCCTTCTATGCAGTTTTGGCATCTTGCCAAGCGATTGCAGAATAATGTCCTGGGTTTCTTCTGGTAAATCGGCTATTTCTGTTTTTAATTGTTCGATATCATGTAACGCGGCTTTACTGATCTCAAATTCAGTAACATCACCATTGTTGACAATGCTCACCTGCGCGTTCATAGCATCGCCGCTAATGATCTGAATTTCTCTTTCCATTTCAACATCTTCAGCGTAAGCCGAAGTGGCAACAAAAGACGATAACCCTAATGCCAAAGTGATGGCCAAAATGGTTTTACTCAATGTGTTTAACTGTTTATTCATGAATTACTCCGTTGTATATATTTTATCGAAAAACAAAAAAATGTTTACCGCTGTGATCCATGCAGCGAATATCATACCAAGTTTAAAATCTGTAAATAAAAAATAGAAAAATCGCCAGTTTTCGGCTCATTTAACGGTGTTCCGTTAAAATATTACTGAGCAAAGAATTTGCTGTTGTGGTTTTACCATAAAATAAGATTCCGATATCAGCAAGTAATATCCTCATATCAGGAATATATCTCATCGTATTAAATACCTAAATCAGCGCTACAACATAACCACATGATAATATTGAAATTTATTTATGTTATCGAATGGCATTAAACTTGATATATTAAAACTACTACAACCTAATTGATTCGTGATTTATGTCTTTAAAAACCTATTTATTTTCTCTTATTGGTGGATTGATCCTGCTACTTGCCAGCAGCCAACTTATTTTAGTCAATTGGATGAGTGCTAACTTTAACCAGCAAGTTAACCTGCAAGCCCGCCATATGTCTGAACAAGTGATTGAATTTGCGGTAGATAAAATTGAATTTTCGATTGAAGATGGAGAATCAGGACAAGTTAATGATCTCGAACTAAAAGAGTATGAGTTAGAAGAGTATGAATTTACCGAACATGACCGTGTCATTGAATTAGAAAATCAAGATATTCGGGTGATTCACCAAGTTAGCAACAATGATGAAAAGCTAAAGGTATATAAACTAACCGGTGAACCAGAGGGAGTTGCTGCTACCAATAAACAAAGAGTGAATAACCAAGAGCACCTTACGCTACACAGATCCATAGTGGTAAAAGAATTAAAAGACCTGGTCAAAGAAATCCATCGAATTGAAATCAATAACAATCCAACCATCACGAATACCCGCACCAATGACAGTCAACACCTACGCAGTGATTTTATTTATCGTATCGACACCAGTAAAACCGATATCAGCACTTTAATGACGAAAATTCTTTGGATCATCATCGTATCGACATTGATCGCGTTAATTTTTGCCTATTGGTTAAGCCACCAATTTAGTAAACCGTTAAAAGCACTTGCTAGCGGTTTTAAACAACTTGCCAGTGGAAATTATAAACACCAGGTAAATGAGCAAGGGGTCAATGAAATTCGACAAACTATTTGCCATTTTAATGAGATGACTGAACGCCTTGAGCAACTTGCCATAACCGAGCAAAAAAACCAACAGCTGCAGCAACTGGCCGAACTGGGCGATGTAAGTCAGGGGTTAGCGCATGCGTTAAGAAATCCGATACACACCATTGGTTTGGCGGTCGAACAAATAACAGATCAGCAATTAAATGCACCGTTGCGTGAGCAGTTAATCACCACCATCACCGCCAAAATAAACCACATTAATAAAACCATCTCGGCCCTGCTGCAACTCACCAGCTCAGGGTTGACCCGCAATGAACAAGTACCTGTTGCAGCGGTAATACAAGACATTATTCTTGAATATAAATCCAGCGATGATAAGCAATTACAAATTCACTCAAACTGTGATAACAATTTGCAGATCATCGGCAATGAGTCTGAAATACGTTCGATATTACATACCCTTATCATCAATGCCTGTGAAGCAAGTCAGCACAATGGCGTTATTACCATTAATGCCGGCATGGATGATAACAGCCAGGTTACGGTTAGTATTAAAGATGGCGGTAAGGGTTTAAACGACGATATCAAAGACGATTTGTTCAAACCTCATATTACCGACAAACCGGAAGGTGCGGGTATGGGGCTGTATATTGCTAACCGGTTAATTTCATTAAATTATAATGGTAAACTTGAGTTGATGAATACCGAAAATGGTTGTCAGGCAACCGCTATTTTTGCCAAGGATACACAATAATGGATAATACCGATACCTTAATACTGGTGGTTGAAGATGAACGTGAGCAACGGGAAATTATCGTCAGTTTATTACTTGCTTCAAGTTACCAGGTAATAAGCGCCGATTGTGTAGAACAAGCCATTGTTATGTTGAAAGATCACCCTGTTGATGTCATTTTTTCCGATTGGAAACTGGGCAAGCTTTCTGGCATCGATTTGCTCAATTACGTTAAAAACCCCAATACCAAAAAGTTAACTCACCAGCATGGCTTTATTATTGCCACCGCGCACGGCACCATAAGCCATGCAGTATAGGCACTTAAAAAAGGCGCGGATGACTACATTGCCAAACCGTTTCAACGACAAGAGTTATTGCTTACCATTAACAAAGCGCTGACCGCGAAAAAGCTCAGAGAGCACAACCAAAATTTAAGTTCACAATTAAGCGAACAAAATAAAATGGTGGGTTTGGTGGGTAAAGCGCCTTGTATGCAAAAGGTTTATCAACGCATTGACCGTGTTTCGGCAACCGATGCCACCATATTAATTTTAGGCGAAACCGGAACCGGTAAAGAGCTAGCGGCGCGAGCTTTGCATCAATCCTCAGAGAGAAGTAAAGCACCCTTTATTGCCATCAACTGTGGTGCCATTGCCGAATCACTCGCCGAAGCAGAGCTGTTTGGTGCAGAAAAAGGTGCTTTTACCGGCGCTAATGCCACTAGAATAGGTAAATTTGAAGCGGCCAACGGCGGCACAGTGTTTCTCGACGAAGTCGGTGAACTTACCTTAACCACCCAGGTGAAGTTATTGCGGTTTTTACAAGAAGGGAGCATCACCAGGCTTGGCAGCAATCAAGAATTATCGCTAAATGTAAGAGTAATAGCGGCAACTGATAGAAATTTAGAACAAGAAGTGAAACTGGGCCAATTTCGCGAAGACTTATTTTATCAATTAAACATAGTCCCCATTAACATGCCTCCTTTAAGAGAACGTAATGAAGACATTGGCGCATTGTGTGAGCACTTTTTATCTTTACACAGTAAACGCCACAACATAAACGTACCAAAACTATCGACTTCGGCATATCGTTCGTTACTGGAATATCATTGGCCAAGTAACGTTAGAGAGCTGTCGAATCGGCTTGAGCGTTTTGTGTTGTTAGATGATGAACAAGAATTGATCAGCGCATTGCATGTGCAATACTCACAACATAGCGACAATACTCCTGAGTTTAATTTTCCTGAAGAGAGCTTCAGTTGGGACAGTTTTGAGCAACAATGTTTAGCCAGTGCATTAACTAAAAACCAGGGTAACAGAACCAAAGCCGCCAAACATTTACAAATGTCGTATAAAGCTTTTTTATACCGATTAGAAAAATATCAGCTAAATAAGTAACTTACTCAATTGGCAAAAGCCACAAGGAGTTTGTTAGGGTAAATCGGCTGCAAAAAAGGATAAATGACCATTTATGTCCTAAACTAAGTTTATGTTCAATTAACGTGTAGGAGGACATATGGGCTCTATTTGGGAACATCACGCGCTTCATTTAGCGGATCTCATTAACGCCAAAGATGAATTGCAAGCTCACTTGTATTTAGAGCAATTAATGTTATTTTCTGTAGATATACAGGATAAAATCATTCATGAGATTTCAAGTTTACGCAAATGTAACACCGACGATATCGCCGAAATTATTACGTTTTACAGCACCCGAACCTAAAATAAAGTTTTTCACTTTAATATTAAGTTTTTAATTGAAAATTCCGCAGTTTCGAAATTTCATCTCTGCAAGCGGCCGCTTTTTCAAACTCAAGATTGCGTGCATGCTCATACATTTCATTTTCAAGGCCAGCAACTTTTTTATCAATTTCACGAGTAGTTAAAATATGTTGCTCGGCCCCTGGAGAGGCAACTTTTAAATCGGCCCCTTTGAAATTGCTACCAGAGCCCATTACATCGGCAATTTTCTTGGTGAGACCTTTCGGTACAATGCCATTTTCAATATTATATTCATGTTGTTTTGCCCGGCGGCGCTCGGTTTCATCGATGGCTTTTTTCATCGAGCCGGTGATTCTATCGGCATATAGCAATGCTTTACCTTCCAGGTGACGAGCGGCTCTACCTATGGTTTGGATCAGTGAACGCTCAGAACGCAAGAATCCTTCTTTATCGGCATCCAAAATCGCCACCAGAGACACTTCTGGCAAATCCAAGCCTTCACGAAGTAAGTTGATGCCAATGAGAACATCAAATACGCCTAAACGTAAATCACGAATGATCTCCATCCGCTCCACTGTATCGACATCAGAATGTAAATAACGAGTAGCAACACCATGCTCTGTTAAGTAATCAGTTAAGTCTTCTGCCATGCGTTTGGTTAATGTTGTGGCCAGTACCCGTTCTTTCTTAGCCACTCTGATTCGAATTTCAGACAATAAATCATCTACTTGAGTTTCTACCGGGCGAACTTCAATAATAGGGTCCAACAAGCCGGTAGGACGAACTACCTGCTCTGCCACATCGCCACCCGACTTTTCTAACTCGTAGTTACTCGGGGTTGCCGATACATAGATGGTTTGTGGTGCCAAGGCGCAAAATTCGTCAAAGCGCATCGGTCGATTATCTAATGCTGACGGTAACCGAAAACCATATTCTACCAAATTTTCTTTACGTGATCGGTCACCCTTATACATGGCGCCTAGTTGCGGTACGGTAACATGCGACTCATCGATGATCAGTAAGCCATCATCTGGCAAATAATCGAATAAGGTTGGTGGCGCATCTCCGGGTTCGCGGCCAGAAAGATACCTTGAATAGTTTTCAATGCCTGAGCAATAACCTAGCTCGGTCATCATTTCAATGTCGAATTGGGTACGCTGCACGATACGCTGCTCTTCAACCAGGCGGTTATTGTCTTTTAGTTGCTTGGAACGCTCTTTTAACTCAACCTTAATGTGCTCAACCGCGGCAATAATTTTTTCTCTTGGCGTTGCGTAGTGCGTTTTTGGATAAATGGTTACCCTGGGTAAGATACGCTCGACTTGCCCAGTTAACGGATCAAACTGGCTTATACGCTCTACTTCTTCATCGAACAATTCAACTCGTATCGCTATTCTGTCAGACTCTGCCGGGAAAATGTCAATCACATCCCCTCTTACCCGATACGTTGCCCGCTGAAAGGCAACATCGTTACGGGTGTATTGCAGCTCGGCTAAACGTCGTAAAATATCGCGTTGATTAATGATATCGCCTTGTCTTAAATGCAACATCATTTTCAAATAAGAAGTGGGGTCGCCGAGACCGTAAATCGCCGAAACCGAAGCGATAATGACTACATCTCTGCGTTCTAATAATGCCTTGGTGGCGGACAGGCGCATTTGTTCAATGTGCTCGTTTACTGCGGCATCTTTTTCAATAAAGGTGTCAGTCGTTGGCACGTAAGCTTCGGGCTGATAATAATCGTAATACGAAACAAAATATTCGACTGCGTTGTGCGGGAAAAATTCTTTCATTTCTCCGTATAATTGCGCCGCCAGTGTTTTGTTAGGTGCCAAGATCATCGTCGGACGATTTTGTTTGGCGATCACATTAGCAACGGTAAAAGTTTTACCGGAGCCCGTTACCCCTAACAGTGTTTGATGAGCAAGCCCGGAATCTATACCATCCATTAATTGCGCTATGGCTGTTGGCTGATCGCCACTGGGTTTGTATTCAGAAACAATTTGCAGGTCTTTACTCATCATCACACCTTTGCTGAGCTAAGTTGTTTCGAATTGGTAAACTGTTTGTTAAATAAATAATACGACACCCCAGCCATACATAAATTCCCTAACAAAGCACCAACAAACAAACCGGTTAAACCGTAAAAATAACTACCGACATAGGCTAATGGTACATAGAAGATGAATAACCGAATAATGCTTAGCATTAGCGCCACCATAGGTTTGTGCAGCGCATTAAACGACGAATTGGTTAAAATCACTACGCCTTGTAAACCATAGCCCAGTGGTAATATCCACATAAATAAAGTAATTAAATCGGCTACGCTTTGCTCTTTAGCAAATGCCCCGGCAATTAGCGGGGAAATGAGGATAAGCAGCCCATACACACCAACTTGCCACAGCAAAACAAACTTAGTCGATACTTTATACCCTTGCTTAACTCGCGATAAGCTGCCAGCACCAAGGTTTTGACTGATAAAGGGGGGTAATGTCATCGACAGTGCTAATACCACCAAACAGGCAATTGACTCGATACGCGAGCCGACACCAAATGCGGCAACAGCAGATTCACCATAACCCGCAACAATAGCCGTCATAACAGCAGCAGCTATTGGGGTTAACATATTCGCCCCTGCCGCCGGCAAGCCAATTTTTAATATCTGTTTGCCAGAGTTTTTAATGACTGCAAACTCTGGCACTTTCAAATGAATTAACTGCCGTTGAAAGCCCAAAATATAGATAATTAATGCAAGTCCTAAGACCCAGGAAATCACCGTTGCTAATGCGGCCCCCTGTATGCCCATGGCCGGTATTGGCCCAAAACCAAAGATAAAAATAGGATCTAAGATCGCATTAGTTAAACCTGCAATGCCCATAATAAAGCTTGGCGTATGCGTATCACCGGATGCACGCAGCACGGCATTACCTATTATAGGACCAATTAAGCCAACACTACCGAGAAACCACAAATCCATATAATCATGAATTAACGGTAATAATTCGCTTTTAGCGCCTAACAAGGTAAAGATTTGACTGGAAAATAAATAACCAAGAAAAGATAAAATAATGACGATAATCGAGGTAAGCATTAAGGCAACAGTGGCAGCATTTTTGGCATCTTCTTCATCGCCCTTGCCCAAAGTTTTTGCAATAACCGCCGAAGTACCGATCCCTAAGCCTATGGATAAACTGATCACGGTAAAGGTGACTGGAAAAGTAAAACTTATTGCCGCTAATGGCTGCGTACCCAGCATACTAACAAAAAATGTATCTACCAAGTTAAACGCCATTAATATCACCATGCCGAAAATCAGCGGAATGGTCATATTCTTTAACGCGGTACTTACCGGTCCATTCAGTAAATCTTGTTTGGTCCGTTTATTTTTTATTGTCATCGATTCGGTTATTCGTTGCAGAAAAAGTAAAGAGGGCTATTGTAAAAGATAGTTAATGCACTAGCTAATCAATTATCTAATAAAGCGGCAAAAAAGTGTATTTAAATATGTATCGGTAAATAATGCGGTGATAAGCTGTCAATTGCAGTTGTTCATAAAAACAACACCCTGTTCGTATTATGTACCGAACATCAATAACCACCTGTTTTAATTAAACATTTCCAAACTATAGTAGTGATAACATTTAACCCAAATTGAGGAGAAACAAAGCAAAATTGCTTGTTTACACTTCAATTCACAAAGTTATCCACAAAAACAGTGGATAACTTTGATCAAAAGTGAATTCTTTGTAAATAAATGATGGCTTAGTACTTTCTGAAAACTTGATTAAAAGCTCAACTATTTGTATGCAAAACAGGCAAACAGTACAACTGTTTAAAAATTTCTTATTTTTAGTGTTGACAGTACCCATTCAGATATATAATATTCCGCCCCGTTAGCAACTTGCTTAACTTTAATTCCTCAATAGCTCAGTTGGTAGAGCAACGGACTGTTAATCCGTTTGTCCCTGGTTCAAGTCCAGGTTGAGGAGCCAAATTTTTGTGATTGGATTAATGATGTTGTTGCATGGCAACGGACTGACTATAGCAAATCGCCGTTCCTCCCGGGTTCAAGTCCAGGTTGAGGAGCCAAATTTAATGTAATGGCTTTAACTGAAAATGTTTTCGCGGTTACAATTTAGAAAAGAACAATTCCTCAATAGCTCAGTTGGTAGAGCAACGGACTGTTAATCCGTTTGTCCCTGGTTCAAGTCCAGGTTGAGGAGCCATATTTAAAGTAGTTAATACCCTACTATAAACAGATAATTCCTCAATAGCTCAGTTGGTAGAGCAACGGACTGTTAATCCGTTTGTCCCTGGTTCAAGTCCAGGTTGAGGAGCCATATTAAAGAAGGCCTGCGCTTATAATATAAGCTGCAGGCCTTTTTGCTTTCTGTGTAAGCGTAAATAACTCAATGGAAAAAGCAACGGACTGACTCTTGTTAAAATCGGCGTTTGTCCCTGGTTCAAGTCCAGGTTGAGGAGCCATATTTAAACAGTATTGCTATAAATGGTAATGATATGGTCGCCAGAACATCCCATATATCCCACTCAACTTTACCAACCTTAGCATCATAGATTTCTTTACCCACACCGGCAATGCTAGCAGCGGCTAATGCTACCCAATAGGGAGGAAAACCAAGTTTTACTGCAAAAAATGCTGCAATAATACCGATTACAGCACCATAAATGGCATGAGTTACCTTGTCAGCATGCCTGAACCCGCTTAATTCTGGTAGTACACCTTGAAAGGTGATCTTAACCGGCAAAATTTACGCTCTCTTATAATCATAAATAAGGTAGATATAATACCAAGATTAGAGTAAATATCAGTCAGAAGCCATCCGAGCCTTTATCGCCCTTTCGTAAAGTATAGGGTTTATCAGTCTTTCAAACATTTTTCTGTCCGGTAGACATTCTTGAGATACGGACTGAAGATAGGGGGATTCATCATCGACAAGTAATATATCGAGAGCAAACCGATTGTGACCATATACACCCCAGTGTAGCATTTTAGCCGAGAAGATCAGTAAATCACCACGCTCAACTTCCAGTATTTGACTATTAGGCAGGTCATCATGGGTGTGTTTGCCATTTTGTTCCATCCTTACCTCCAACTCTTCTGGAGTGTCCCATCTTTTGTGTGAGCCAGGGATCACTTCAACGCCTTTTTCGCTGGTGAGTGGAATTCGAAAATGTGGCATGCTCGGACCAGAATCAAGCAAAGCTTTTTGTTGCTCGTGACTGAAGTCGTATTGTATATCACGGTGCCAATAATTTTTTTTCTGAGAACTAACAGGATCGAAGAATAACTGCGTATTTAAAAATGCCGGATTTTCCGGCCACTGTCTCGGCATTTTCTACAAGTTTGTCTGTACAGATGAATTCAAACAGAATAAGACGTTGCTCATCACTTAGATGTTGTTTTCCCGTAAGATATGCACTGTTAATCGCGTGTTCCTGATAAAATGCTTGATTCGCCTTCTGCCAGCTACGATGAAATACCGAAAGCACCGTTTGAACTTTATTAAGCTGTGTTGGCGTAAACACCCCGTTAATAATAACGTATCCCTCTGATTGGTATTGTTCTAGCAAAACTTTTCCTTGTCGACCGATTAGTTTCAAGTAACGATTCATCAACACCGAAACCAACCCATGAACTCTAAGCAATAACAACGAAATGCCGTTATTTATTTCTTGTAACTATACCCTTGGTTCACCTTTGGCTGATAGAATCATCTCTTGGAACAACCCTAAATATAATATAAACCAAATACTCAAACACTCTCCAAATTTTTAGCAAATCTAGTACAGGGTTTACAAAATCAGTAACCGTACAATAGTGGGTATTTCTTGGTTTCTTGTGATGGTTAATGTGATGATATGGAGTTTGTATCATTTTAAACTTTTGGAATGCAATGATTAAATGAATAATATTTTACTTAACAGCTCATTCTTTATAACAAATGAATCTAAGAAACAGTCACGAGTTCGATATACTTAATAGTCTGAAGGAATTACCAACTGGCTATGGAGTAGCAATGCAAACCTTACCTATCAAAGAATTATCTGAATTGCTTACAGCATGGTTTGAGCGCACCAATAAGGCTTCACACCGGTATGCTCAAGAGAGATTACTCGAATATTTTGATTCTATAAATGATGCCATTAAGGCCTATGAAAATCACTTCGATGAGTTCTAATGTGGCTAATTGGTATTATGAATACCCGATCAGAAAACTTTAAATTATTTTTCGGCACAGTAAGTGATAAACTAAACACACTAAAACATCATACCAATTTGGTATCCTAAGTGAGTTTTGAGAAACTCACTTATTTTTTTGTCAGCAAGTTTGCCACCCTCTTACATTTTTACAAGTTTTTGTTACCATTCGCCAAAACTATAAATGCACGACAAACCATTTAAAACAAAGGCTTACAGCATTGGATTTCGCAGTTTTAATAATATTTCTCCCGACATGCTTTTTCATCTCGATCACCCCTGGTATGTGTATGACTTTAGCTCTCACATTAGGGATGAGTATAGGTGTACGCAGAACAATGTGGATGATGTATGGAGAATTACTAGGCGTTGCCGTTGTTGCCGTTGCCGCGGTTCTGGGGGTGGCGGCTTTGATGCTAAAGTTTCCTGCCATTTTTAGTGTTTTCAAAATTGTTGGTGCCTTGTACTTAGCGTACCTGGCGGTACAGATGTGGTTATCAAAAGGCAAAATGGCGATATCTCACAATAGAGAAATGACCTCAACAGCTTCCCGCAAAGGTCTGTTTATGCAGGGGGTCATTACCGCTATCGCCAATCCAAAAGGCTGGGCGTTTATGATTTCCTTGCTGCCACCGTTTATCAATCCAGAAAAACCCATTGCCGTGCAACTTACGTTCTTAGTCGCCATCATTTTAGTGTCAGAATTTATGTGTATGATGCTTTATGCTACTGGCGGTAAATCGTTAGGCCTGCTGTTAGCAAAAGCTGAGAATGTACGCTTAATGAATCGCATCTCGGGCACATTAATGATGGGTGTGGCACTTTGGTTGGCTTTCGGTTAATGCTTGTTTAATTCGCGCGAAACAACATTAACCGCATCAGTTATCGATAATTTATTGATGACTGATAAATTCAAACACTAGCCGTTGTTGTTGATTGTCAGTCATTAATACGATGATCATTTGCCAGTTCATTTGTTCTTCGGTGCAGGCACCAATTAACGTATTGGCTTCATATACGCCATTTTTGGCGCTGAAAAACAATGGGATTTTTCCCATGTACATGTCTTTACCTTCAAGCCACGCCGATTGAATTTCCAGTTCAGCGTTATTTTTTGATGTTAGCTGAAAATTTATTTCTGATTCGGCTTTGATTAATTTCGGCATGGTAGTTAGTTCAAAGCTACCAAAGTCTCGAATTTGTGAACAGACTCCAGCACTAAAATCACAATAGTTTTGACCATAATTTATCGGTTTATCATGGTCAATAAATTGATAGCCAAAAAACGCAAAAATGATGAATAAAATTAGAATTACAGGTGTACGAAAATTACGCATAAAAGCCATTAAAAATAGTGAATGATTTGATATAAAACAAATACATTGTACATAAAACTTACAAATAGAAAAATTTTATTGATCTAGGTCACATTTTAAAACGTTATACGTGACAAATACCCCTGCAAGCCTTATTATCGCACCCGACAAAAAAACAAACTATAGAGTGTTGTTTTTTTGGACTATAACTTATTAGATACAAAAATTCCATTTTTAGATAATAGGACGGAATTTTAGTGGCTAAACTTACTCACATCAACTTTATAATTATAAATGTGGAACCTTTAATATGAGTCAAAGCAATCTGACAGAAATAGATTACAACTACAACGTTGTACGTCAATTTACTGTGATGACTGTAATTTGGGGTATTGTTGGCACGTTAGTCGGTGTTTTAATTGCAGCTCAGTTAATCTGGCCAGCGTTAAACTTCGATACTCCGTGGTTAACCTACTCTCGTTTACGTCCTTTACATACCAATGCAGTAATTTTTGCCTTTGGTACGAGTGCGCTATTTGCAACATCCTACTATGTGGTACAAAGAACCTGTAAAACAGCATTATTCGGCGGCAAGCTAGTAGCCTTCACCTTTTGGGGTTGGCAAGCAGTAATTTTATCTGCCGTGGTCACCTTGCCTTTGGGTTTAACCTCTTCTAAAGAATATGCCGAGCTGGAATGGCCTATCGATATTTTGTTAGCCGTGGTTTGGATCTCTTATGCCATTGTCTTCTTTGGCACTCTATTAAAACGTAAAACCTCACACATTTATGTAGCAAACTGGTTCTTTGGTGGTTTCATTCTTACCGTTGCGGTATTGCACATTGGTAACTCAATGGTAATTCCACTTACCTTGACGAAGTCCTATTCATTATATCCTGGTGCCATCGATGCCATGATGCAATGGTGGTATGGACATAACGCCGTTGGTTTCCTACTTACGGCTGGTTTCCTTGGGATGATGTACTACTTTGTCCCTAAGCAAGCAGAACGTCCGGTTTACTCATACCGCTTATCTATTGTTCACTTCTGGGCATTAGTGTCGTTATACATTTGGGCCGGTCCGCATCACTTACACTACACTGCGCTGCCAGACTGGACACAAAGTGTGGGTATGGTTATGTCTATCGTATTATTCCTGCCTTCATGGGGTGGTATGATCAACGGTATCATGACGTTATCGGGTGCCTGGCACAAACTTCGTTACGATCCTATCTTACGTTTCTTAATCGTATCGTTATCTTTCTACGGTATGTCTACGTTTGAAGGCCCAATGATGGCAATCAAATCGGTTAATGCCCTGTCGCATTACACTGACTGGACTGTAGGTCACGTTCACTCTGGTGCTCTAGGTTGGGTTGCTATGGTTTCCATTGGTGCTATGTACCACTTAATTCCAGTGCTATTTAACCAAGGTCGTATGTACTCAATCAAATTAATTAACGTGCATTTCTGGTTACACACTACCGGTATCGTTTTATACATTGTTGCCATGTGGATTTCTGGTGTAATGCAAGGGTTGATGTGGCGTGCGGTTAACACCGACGGTACTTTAACTTATTCTTTCGTTGAAAGTTTACAGGCGTCTTACCCATTCTACATCATCCGTTTTCTTGGCGGCGTGTTGGTAGTAACCGGTTTCCTTCTAATGGCTTACAACATGTTCAAAACTATCGGCGCAAAAGACGGCAGTTTAGAAAAAGAAGCAATAGCGGCTTAAGGAGCGAACCATGCAAAATAAACATGAAAAAGTAGAAAAACACGTTGGTTGGTTCTTTACCCTGACCATTGCGGCGATTAGCATTGGTGGTCTGGTTGAGATCACCCCATTGTTTTTCCAAAAAGAAACCACTACGCCCGTAGAAAGTTTACGCCCGTACACGGCGCTTGAAATGGAAGGTCGTGATATTTACATCCGTGAAGGTTGTAATAACTGTCATTCACAAATGATCCGTCCATTGCGTGCTGAAACTGAGCGTTACGGTCACTACTCAGTAGCTGGTGAGTCAGTGTGGGAACATCCATTTTTATGGGGTTCTAAACGTACTGGTCCAGATTTAGCCCGTGTTGGTGGTCGTTATTCCGATGACTGGCATTACGCGCATTTAATGGATCCACGCTCAGTGGTACCACAATCAAATATGCCTGCGTATAAATGGTTAGCTGAAACGTCAGTTTCAAATGAGCTATCTGCGGCGAAAATGGAACTGTTTAATGGTTTAACCAAAAACCGCAGCCATAAAGATGAGAATGGTGACCCTATTCCACTCTACTCTCGCGATGATATCGCAACGGCTGGTAGCGAGTTTAACACCACTAAGAGTATTACTGGTAAGGAGTCGCTTCAAGAAGTTGACGCCCTTATCGCCTATTTACAATCACTTGGACATGCGTTGAAGTAATTATGGATTATGGAACTTTAAGAGGCATTTTTACGGTATTAATCTTCGTACTATTTATCATTATAGTATTGTGGGCTTATCACAAAAACCGTAAATCCTCATTTGATGAAGTCGCCAATTCTATTTTTGACGACGACAAAAACAATAACGTGAATAACGATAAACAGGAGACTAATAATAATGTCTAGCTTCTGGAGTACATGGATTACCGTTTTAACCCTGGGAACCTTAGTTGGTTGTTACCTCTTACTACGCTGGTGTTTGAAAAACTTCGCCGGTGTACCTGAAGGGGAGTCAATGGGTCATGAGTTTGACGGGATTGAAGAGTTAAACAATCCACTGCCAAAATGGTGGAGTAACTTCTTCTTGGTTACGATTGTTTGGGGCTTTGGCTACTTAGCTTTATACCCGGGATTAGGTAACTGGGAAGGTTTATTAGGCTGGAAGAGCTCGAATCAGGACGTAACCAGTCTTAGCGATTCAAAAGCCCAAGTAGCTGCAGCGAAAGCCGCTGGTTTACACGTGCAATATGACCGTGAAGTAGCACGTGCTGATGAAAGATTTGGCCCTATCTTTGCTGAATTTGCCAAACAAGATGTTGAAGCATTAAGTAAAAACGAAGACGCGTTAAAAATTGGTCAACGTTTGTTCTTACAAAACTGTTCACAATGTCATGGCTCTGATGCGAAAGGTACCACTGGCTTCCCTAACCTTGTCGATAACGACTGGTTATACGGCGATGACGGTGCAACCATTGAACAAACTATCTTACACGGCCGTGTTGGTCGCGGCATGATCGGTTGGCAGACCATGGTTGGTGGCGAAGAAGGGGTGAAAGAAGTTGCGGCTTACGTACTCAGCCTAAACCCTGTTCGTGCGGCTAAAAAGCGCGCTACACTTGCTGCTGAAGACAAAGCTAGCAATTCAGATAAGGCGACTAAAGCTCACGCTTCTACTGTTGCTAAAGGTGAAGCTAAATTTGCCATGTGTGCGGCCTGTCACGGTGCTGATGCAAAAGGCAGCGCCGCAATGGGCTTGCCTTTAGGCGCGCCAAACCTTACCGATAACGTTTGGTTGTATGGCGGCTCTGAGCGTGCAGTACAACAATCTATCCGTAATGGTCGTTCTGGCGTAATGCCGGCTTGGAAAGGTATTTTGGGTGAAGATAAAGTACGTGTAATTAGTGCATACGTATACAGTTTATCTAACCAAGACTAACTAACCAATTAAAATAAAACCCTGTGTAGCGGAGCTACACAGGGTTTTATTTTTAATATTGAGAAAATTATTTATGATCACACCCTGGTACAAAGAACCCTGGGCTTATTTAGTCTTTATTCTTCCTTTAGCCGCCGTTATCGCTGGCATTACTACGTTTATTATCGCCAATACTAATGCCGACACCGTAGTCGTCGATGACTATTACAAAAAAGGGAAAAGTATCAATCAAGACATTCGTAAATTTAAACTGGCGCAAAAACTGGGCATTCGTTTTGATATGCAAGTATCAGGTAATGAAATTGTGCTGAAACCGACGGGTATTGAAAAAACCTTCCCGTTGTTAAATGTCCGTTTTTACCATGTCACGTTGGCAGAACGCGATTTCAACGTAAAATTAACCCCGGATGGTCATGGCTGGTTACGTCAAAACTTTACCGAAAAGATAGACGGTAAATGGCGAATAATAGTCACCCCATTCGATAATCAGTGGAAACTGCAAACGACAATAGCATTGCCGCAAGCGGATTTTTCACCCTTTGAATTGCAATACTAGCGGTAGTTAAAGAGATCACGTTTTGAGTCAAGATTGTTTTCATTGTGGTGAATTCATACCACCGGGTTTATCTTTAACCGTACTTATCGATGATCAAGCGCAGGATATGTGTTGTCTTGGCTGCCAGGCAGTTGCGCTAGCCATTGTCGATAATAACCTCGAAGATTATTATCGTTTTCGCAGTGAAAAAGGTAATAAAGTTAGTGCCACCGTACCGGACGAGCTGGTCGGCAACCAATTTATCGATGATGAGAGTTTACAAAGTGAATTCACCTTCGATGTCGAAAACGGCAAAGAAACCATTTTATCTATCGATGGCATGAGTTGTGCGGCTTGTGCCTGGTTAATCGAAAAACAACTCAAGCAAAAGCCCGAAATAGAAAAAATCCAGGTAAATGCCACCACACAACGTGCCACCATCGTCTGGCACAATGACGTAATTAAATTGAGTGAAATTTTAACGGCGATCAGTCAAATTGGCTATCAAGCTCTGCCGTTCAAAGCGAATGTAGCCGAACAACGTAATGTTCAGCAATCGAAAGCGTTCATTCGCCGACTCGGCGTTTCAGGCATTTTAACCATGCAAGTGATGATGATAGCATTTGGCTTGTATTTTGGTGCATTCAGTGACTTAGCCGAACATAACCTTGCCTATCTTCGCGGTACCAGTTTTGTCTTAACCTTGCCTATCGTTACCTTTGGCGCCTTCCCTTTTTACACTGGTGCGTTAACTGCATTAAAAGCGAAGCGCTTATCCATGGATGTGCCCGTGTCCATTGCTATCATCCTCGCCTTTTGCGCCAGCACCTGGGCGACTGTTACCCATTCTGGTGAGGTCTATTTTGAATCATTGGCAATGTTTACCTTTTTACTGTTAATCGGTAAATATTTAGAGTTCCGTGCTCGTGCACGCGCAGCCGAAGTATCAGCAAACTTATTAAAGCTAATGCCATTAAGCGCAACAACACTGCTCACAGTTAACGGGCAGGTACAAGAACAAGTGATCAGTGCCAAGCTATTACAAGTGAATGATCAGGTGATCGTTAAGCCCGGTGAGACGATCCCTGGAGACGGCATAGTGATTAAAGGCTCATCCAGTGTTAATGAGTCGATGTTAACCGGCGAACACGCACCAGTGGCTAAAAACAAAGGCATTAATGTGTTTGCCGGTACGGTAAATGGTGATGGCAATTTAATTATTGAAATTAGCAAAGCCAATTCTGACAGTTTTTTGACTAATTTAATCCGTTTAAGCGAATCTGCGCAGGCACACAAACCCGCCATAGCTCAGCTTTCTGACCGCATTGCGCAATATTTTGTCGCAATAATATTGCTCACCGCGGTTGCTACTTCCTTTTATTGGTATGTTAATGCTCCAGAACAAGCGTTTTGGATCACCCTGTCGGTATTGGTTGCGACCTGCCCCTGCGCACTTTCTTTAGCCACACCTACCGCGTTAACCTGCGGCACAACGCGTCTGAATAAAGATGGCATTATGATCAAAAATGGCCATGTATTAGAAACCATGCCCAAGGTAGATTGTTTTGCCTTTGATAAAACTGGCACGCTAACCAACGGTGAATTTGCCTTAACAAAAACAGTTTTACTTGCTCAGCAATACGATAAAACTAGCGTACTGTCCCTCGCTGCGGCGCTTGAAGCGCACTCGGAACATCCATTGGCAAAAGCATTTATTCCATATAGAGATTATGCAGTGAATGTTGACAATGTTGAAGTGGTTCCAGGTTGTGGCATTACCGCAAACAAAGATGGCTACCAAATAGCAATTGGCAAAACTTCATGGTTGCGTAAATCAACACCAATTGAGCAGCAATACCAGCAGGCGCAGTGTTTGTTAACCGTGAACAATACGCTTGTGGCGGTTTTTTATTTACAAGATACTTTACGAGATGACACGGTAGAAGTGCTTGAGTGCTTGCATCAGAATAACCTTGATACCGTTTTGATCAGTGGAGATAACCGTAGTGGTGTTGACGCTTTTCGTCAACAAGTTCGCCTGAAGCAATGCTTTGATACGTGCAGTGCTCGTGATAAATTATCCATTTTAAAAGACAAGCAAGCGCAAGGAAAAAACGTTGCTATGGTTGGTGATGGCGTTAATGATTCACCAGTGTTTGCTCAAGCACATGTGTCAATTGCGATGGGCAGTGGTACTGAAATTGCAAAAAGCGGTGCCGATGTTATTTTGTTAAATAACCAATTATCAAGCCTACTAAAGCTTAAACAAACTTCTGCTAAAACTTCCCGTATCATTAAACAAAACTTTGCCTGGGCGTTTGCCTACAATGCCATCATACTGCCCTTGGCGGTATGTGGTTTTATTACACCTTATATGGCAGTATTAGGCATGTCTGCCAGTTCCATAATTGTCGTCAGCAATTCGTTAAGATTGTTGAAGTAGGAGTTATCTAAATGACTGTTATTTATATTTTGATCCCTATCGCCATCATGTTCACCGCCGTGGCAATTTATTTGTTTTTTTGGGCGGTTAAAACTGAGCAATTTGACGATCTTGAAAAACAAGGCATGAGCATTTTGTTTGATGATGAAAAAAATCAAACGAAGCCAACAAAAAAACAAGCCGCTAATGAGAAAAATTCAGTTAAAAATAGCAATGATACAGATAGCTAAATGAATATCGACTTATTATCGGCATTTTTAATCGGCATTGCTGGCGCCGGCCACTGCGTTGCCATGTGCGGCGGGATCACCACCATGCTTACCGCATCGTTAGAAAATAAGAAGAAAGCCAATATTGCGCTGATTTTATCCTACAACTTTGGTCGTATACTTTCCTACTCTACTGCCGGTGCAATTGCCGGTTTTACCGGTTCATTAGCCGCTAAATCGTTAGGGTTCCCTATTTTATGGTTAAAAGTAGTCGCCGCAATATTTGTCATTTTACTCGGCTTATATATTGCACGTTGGTCATTTGTGCTCAATAAAATTGAGCACATTGGCAAATGGTTGTGGCAGTATCTGCAGCCGTTAAGTAAAAACTTTATTCCGGTAAAAAACATCAAACAATCAATGCTTTTGGGCATGGTGTGGGGCTGGTTACCTTGCGGGCTGGTGTATTCAACACTCACTTGGTCTATTGCCAGCGCCGATTGGTTAAACGGTGCCTTGATCATGTTTGCTTTTGGCTTAGGGACACTCCCCGCTTTGTTAACTATGGCATCAGGCTGGCAATTGGTAACCCAAATGTTACGTTCTGATCTAATTCGTAAATTTACCGCCAGCTTACTTATTTTTTACGGCTTATTTTCTTTAAATATTGCGCTAGATCAAATTTTTTAGTAAAATCAGCGAATTAAATGGATTCATAATAGTAGTCGTATAATGTCACAAAAAATACACATAGCAACAAACATAAAATGCCAAAACTGTAGTATCAGTGAGTTATGTTTGCCGTTCAGTTTAAATGAAAGCGAATTGAATTTACTGGATGATATTATTCAGCGTAAAAAGCCAATTCAAAAAAATACCCAAATATTTAAAGCGGGCGAACCTTTACAAACATTATATGCAATTCGTTCAGGCACATTTAAAACCTTTATCATTTCGGAACAAGGTGAAGAGCAAATTACCGGGTTTCATTTAGCCGGTGATTTAATGGGCTTTGATGCGCTATCGCAAAAGCATCACCCAAGCTTTGCTAAAGCCTTGGAAACGTCTATGGTTTGTGAAATTCCATTTGAAGTTCTCGACACCTTATCAAGTAAAATTCCTAAACTGAAAGCGCAAATGATGAGCTTGATGAGCAGCGAACTTCAATGTAACAGTGAAATGTTTTTATTGCTAAACCGTAAAAATGCGGAACAAAAACTTGCCACATTCCTTTCCAGCTATGGTAAGCGCTTAGGCAGCAGAAATTTATCTTCGATAGAGTTTATTTTGCCGATGACTCGCTCTGAAATTGGTAATTACATTGGCCTGACCATAGAAACCATTTCGCGCTTGATGACCAGATTCCAAAAGGAAGGTTTGATCAAAGTTGAAAACAAATTTATCACCATACTAGAGAAAGACAGCTTATACAAAGTTGCCGGACTTATTACACCGTAATACCAATATGCACTATACCTAAAGCATTGTTTGATAACTTGTTGATTTAAATCAATGCTTTAGTACTTTCTCAAACTTTCCTAAATTCAAATTTGTAACAATGGCGATAACAGATTAAGCTTAGTGATAGTAATTAAATTAAATAGTTATCTAATTTAGTTACTATCAAGATTAATTTTACTCACTTGGTGAATTCAATGGAAAGATATCAAAATATATTAGTCATCATAGATCCGACAATGGAAGAGCAAAAGGCATTGACTCGTGCCTGCAAGCTTGCCAGTAAAACCGGAGCTAAAATTACTGCGTTTCTCTCTATTTATGATTTTTCCTACGAAATGACCACGATGTTATCCGGCGAAGAACGCGAAACCATGCGCGAAACCGTGGTTAAGGGCAGAGAAAATTGGCTTAATGATCTGATTGAAGATTATGACAGAGAAATTACGCCAAAAGTTGTTTGGCATAACCGGCCATTTGAAGCCATTTTATCTGAAGTTAGAGATAGCCAATTTGATGTCGTATTAAAAAGCACTCATCAACACCCAACACTGCAATCGGTGATATTCACCCCCACAGACTGGCATTTAATTCGTAAATGCTGGGTTCCGTTATTGTTGGTTAAAGAGCATCAGTGGCCAGAAAACGGCCATATTCTGGCAGCGGTGAATGCCGGTAGTGAAGAGCAAGAGCATCAGTCGTTAAACGATAAAATTTCAGAAGAGGCATTAAATTTAAGCAAAATGATCAACGCCGATGTGCATTTTGTTAACTCCTACCCTGGCACACCTATTAATATTGCCATTGAAATCCCCGAATTTGATGCCGCCGAATATAACCAGACGATGAAACAGCACCATATTGATGTGATGAAAGAATACGCCAGCAAATATCATTTAAGCGATGAATTTCTTCATGTTGAAGAAGGCTTGCCAGAAGATGTTATCGACAAAGTGGCGCAACAGATTGATGCTGAACTGGTGATTTTAGGTACGGTTGGCCGTACAGGGCTTTCAGCAGTGTTAATTGGCAACACCGCTGAGCATGTAATCGACAGACTCAATTGCGATTTATTGGCGTTAAAACCCGATGGCTATCAATCTCCCTTTTTAAAATAATATCCAAGCTTCAAAACAAAACCATAAAAGCTTAATCGGGTTTATAAATATAGCTTTTATGGTGATCTTCTCTTCGGTATAATGCGCGCCCTGTACATTAAATGATTTAACCAAATGGTGCGTAACATGTCACAACTTTCATCGGATCATGCCAGCCCGGTATCTGCGGCTCAACAAGAGTTAGCGTTAAAAGCTGCGAAACAACAACAAGCGAAATTGGCGAAAAAATTTCGACATCATGTTGGTAAAGCCATTAACGATTACAACATGATCGAAGATGGCGATAAGGTAATGGTGTGTTTATCTGGTGGTGCCGACAGTTACACCATGTTAGATATTTTATTAAAACTAAAAGCCTCGGCTCCTATCCATTTTGATATTGTTGCAGTAAATCTTGATCAAAAGCAACCGGGCTTTCCTGAGCATATTTTACCGCAATATTTGCATCAACTAGGTGTTGACTATCACATCATTGAAGAAGATACCTATGCCATAGTAAAAGACAAAATCCCGGAAGGGAAAACCACTTGTAGTCTTTGTTCTCGCTTGCGTCGTGGAATTTTGTACAGCACCGCAAAACGATTACAGGTGACCAAAATTGCCTTAGGTCATCACCGTGATGACATGATAGAAACCCTGCTGTTAAATATGTTCTTCAACGGTAAGGCTAAAACCATGCCGGCGAAACTGGTGTCAGATAATGGCGAGCATGTCGTCATTCGTCCACTTGCCTATTGCAAAGAAAAACAGATAAAGCAATATGCACAACTTAAGCAGTTCCCTATCATTCCATGTAACTTGTGTGGCAGCCAGCCAAACTTGCAACGACAAAATGTAAAGAAAATGCTTAATCACTGGGAAAAAACGTTCCCGGGCAGAGCCGAGTCAATTTTTACCGCCATGCAAAATGTTGTGCCTTCGCACTTAGCCGATCATCAGCTGTTTAACTTTAAAGACGTAGATTTACACACCGGGATTGTTAATGGTGGTGACATTGCCTTTGATAGTGAATCGTTTACTGCCCCAGCATCTGCGAGCAAAGAAGATAAATTTAGTCAGGCAGAATTGGTCAATATTGTCGAATTGAAATAATACCAAACGACATCACTATCAACATTGAATGTTTTTTTGTTTGCGCTCACTCGTTAGTAACGACAAATTCCATCGTGTAGTTATGCCAGATGCGATAGCTGGCATAATAAAAGCACATAAGCAGCAAGCCAATATTCCATTCAACAATATTTTCCCTTTCAAAACTGCTATACCCCAAGTATTGCTGAAGCAGGCTCCCTATTGCAATCATTAACATTAGGCTCAACAGGCCAAGCTTGATCCTTAACCAAAACCGAAACGACGCGGCAACACCACAATGTTGTGATAATTTGTATAGTGAGTTGATCATTAACAATTGAGCCAGTGGTGTTAAGCCAAAAAAAAGTACAATGCCGTAACGACGCAAATATCGATACACTTCACCTGAAGCCCCCAAATAATTGGCGTACAGTGCTAAAAACAATGCGCCGGTTATGCCTAGCCACATCATCCAATTTATTGATGTCAGGCCTCGTTTGTGCAGCGTTTGTAACCAATGCGCACAAACATACCAGTAGCAGATAAGCATGGTTGCATGAACTATCATCAAGGCCCTAAAAATGAAAATACTGTAACCTCTACGGGCGGCTCGACTGATCGATGTACAGCCTTCAAGATAAGGTACACAACTCGGCACCCAGTCATTAACGGCACTTATCACATACACCAGGTTTGGTGTCGCCAGGCCAATAATAAATATTGCTAAGGCTAGGTGTTTTGGTTTCATATCAATGCACAATAACAGACGATTAAAAATGAGTCCGGGTTAACAGCCGAAATTCGAGTCCTTTTACTTCATCATTGGCGCTCAGAGCATAAGCAAGATCAAGATGAATCACCCTGGCATCGCCGGCAAAGTGAGGACTATACAAACGTACCCCAAAACCGAGTGAGTCTAACCAGCCGGTTTCGATATTATCTAGGTCTGTTGAACCACTTGCTTTGCCACGATCGTAAAATATCACGCCGGCAACATCGAATAATCGCCATATATTGATATTCGGGTAATATCGTCCCTCTACAGAAAACAAGTAACTTTCCTGACCATGTTGATACTGTATAGGATAGCCTCTCAGACCATTGTTACCACCAAGAGTGACTATTTGATCAAGGTATTCATTATCACTAAAATCACTTTGATTCTTAAAGTAAAGCTTCCATTGTGCTGATATCGGTAAAAATAACTCAATGTTGAAATGGCCGCGAAATCGATCTTGGCGTTGATTTTGATGAAAATCGACGGCAGCTGACAGCGCCAAATAACTGTATTCGCCAATCGGCAAAAACGTATTACTCGTTAGTTGCCAAACGCTTTCTGTGCTATTTTCATCTTGTCCATCGCTTAGCCCTATCCTGCCATTGAGCCGCCATCCCATATTGATATCTTCAATCGCGTTAATATTGTAAATGTCTGACATTTCCTGGTAGTTCTGGCGCTCATATTCAAAGCTGATAAATGGATAGGCCAGTTGTCGATCTGTAGGTAAAAATGGTGGTGTATTTTGCTCTACGACGAAAAACTGATGGCGATCGAATTGATAGCCTAGCCCCAGACGGAACAGCTTTTCATCCTGGTGTTCTGCTAACCAATCATAGCGCAACAGATATGAACGGATATCATGGCCATATTCATACTCATCGTCGTCATTGTGGAACAAGGTATCGATGCGCTCATTTTTATGGTAAGCCAGTTGATAGGCATAGGTATCGGCGTTGCTGGCAAATGTCTTGTGCAACAGCAACGCAGTTTGCTGGCCATCATCATTATCAGCAAAACGCATGCCTAATTTACTGTTATTGTGGAGCAGGTGCGGTATAGCAGTATCAACGATAAATCCGGAACGTCTGGCATCTTCAAAGAACTTTAGCTCTAGCTCAATACCACGACCAATAAAATTGCGCTCTTTCAGACCAATTGCATATCGATTCTGCCCGCCTTTCCGGGAAAAATCCAAGGTTGGTAATAACGACCAATTATCTGTTGTTGTGATCAATATTTTACGGTTTTTCTTATCCTGCTCAATACGGGCGTGCTCGATATAGCGCAGTTTTCTAAGCTTTCTTTCCCATTCGGCAAGTTGTGGATCGGTGAGGTTACACTGAGAAAGGTACCAGTTTGACTCATTTATCAAGGTCTGTTGCTGCGTATAAATATGTAGGCTATTGGCCCAACGATGGAAAAAATAAAATGGCTGCTCAGTCTCATCAAAGAGTTGCTCACGGCTAAATTCAACAGCAATAGGTTGGCATTCCTCAGTTTTTGCCGGCGCGGCCAAAACAGGACTGCCCAAACAGCAAAATAACAACAACCAGGCCTTTGAAAACAAAACCCTCTCCAACCAAAAAGACTAAATTAATCTTAGTCTCTATAAACACAAAAACCAGCTTAATGTCTGCCTCTTGAGCACAAGCCTGATCCAAGAGACTTGGCCAGTTGGTAACCATCAAGGCGCGGGAACTTAAACCATTCTTACGATACAACTTTAATTGAAAAGCCATTTCGTTTAGTATCTTTGTCGCCTCCTAATCTGGCAAGCTGATAATATGTCCAAACTTTACAAAAGATACTATAAGTCTTTGTTTATAAATCCTTATGCTCTTGGTTTTGTAACTCTTTGATTTTTTATGCTGTATATAAAAAAGGATCTACCGAAGTAGATCCCAAATTTTGTATCAGTCCGCCTTAACAGGTGTTTTTTATCACTCAAATTCAATGAAGATTGTTAATCATCTTTGATCCAGGGTGCGATAATTTTCGGTGCTAAGTCAAAGCTGATCGCTTTATCAAATGATTGATTTTCATTATCGATTGCCAGCTTGCACTTTTCTTGTTCACAAACCAGCGCGGGTTTTAATTTTTCATTGATATAGGCAATGTTTTCAGGGCTTGATAATTCGATATGTAAACCACTCACTTGTGGCATCATAAACCATAAAAATGAGCCAAACTCATCCACTAGCTGTTGCATTTGGCTGGTGATTAATGCCAATTCAGCAAAACTGAAGTCTCTTTTCGTCTTATCTTTAACTTGCATTTGCATTTGCAAAATACAGTTTTGGTACTCATCTTTGAGTTTCACTCTAAGCAGAGCAAACTTGTCATACAAATCTCTTGAGTATGGCACTAGCAATTGGCCATCATCGGCAATGGCAATATCACTTGGCTCAGTTCCTTGTGCCAGCATCGTTGCCTTTTCCATTTCACAACGTGTTCTTTTATAAGAATCAACCAAATAAAAACCCATGGTGATTTGATCTAATTTATTTTCTTTGATCAAATCAAGGCGTTGATAAAAACCTTTATATTCAAGATCAACAGCGAAACAGGTGATACTAAACAAGGATACGCTGAGCGCGAACAGAAACTTTTTCATAATTGTTAAACTTATACTTTAATGAAGCGATGGTTATGACGGAGCATGGTATTGATTTCAACGATATAATCCATGCCACGTTCAGAATACGGTAATAATCCTGTAGCCAGTACATCAGGTCTTAGCTCTAAGTTATTGTCTCGTAATTGCGCTCTTATGATTCTAAACAAATCATAAGCGGGATTGGTATTGATATTATGAAAATAACGACTGACCATTTGCTCTACTGAATCAAACGCGGCGACTTCATGATTTCGGCCTGAATCTCTGCCATTTGGTACTAGACCACAGCCCTTTTTAAAACACCACATACCAAAAAAGTTTAAACCAATACGGGCAAAGCGAGAGCTGCCCCACGCCGATTCATTAGCCGCTTGCACTAATACCAGTTCTCGAGGTATCTGATCCACTTTCAACAATAGTTGTTGGCTTAATACCTCAGCATCAGCGGTTATCTTAACGTTATAGCTATTTGCTAAGCTTGATAAAAACAATTGCTGCTCTGCTGATAACGTTTGTTGGCTCGACAGAGTATTCAAAATATCCATTATTTGAGCTCTTAGCTTCGCCAGTTTTGCATTTTCGGCATCTATTGCCGGCTTTAAAAAATCAAAAAATTGCTGCTTACGAGTGTTAATATCTGCAATCGCTAAAAAATTGGGTAAATCGACGTTATGCTTTGGTTGCTCAACCGTAACTTTTTTAGGCTTATCGCTTAAATCGGCTTCGCTTACTTCAACTTCGGTTTCGCTAATAAAAATAAACGGAAACAGTGCCATAAAGAATACCGCGATGAGCAGTAATCCCTTTATGGTGTTATGTTTAGTTCGATTTGGGCTAGTCATCTTAAATACCTTGCTATAGCATTCAACTATGCTGAGAAGAACATGTCTTGATCACCATTGTTATCAATAACTTGCATTTGAACACCAAAAATTTCCCGGTAAAGTATCCCCTTCACATTGTAATAAAAAGGCGCTAAAAAAAACAACGCAACTAAAAATATAAAAAAGCTTAATATTGGAGGAATACCGATTAAACCTGGTAGTAAAGTTAAAATCGCCAACAAGATAAATACGCTGTAAATTTGCAGCAGTTTTAGCCATTGAAAACGAATAGCTTTTACAGACAATATGATTGATAAAATGGGAGTCATATTTTTTTCGACAATTAATGGAATTGATGCGGATAAAAATATAGTCAATATTAATCCAACAATGACTGTTACAAAATTAATTAATGATGGATCAATTTTTAGTAGACCTAGAAACGACACAATTGAACCTATGATCAACGTAGAAATCAAAGTTATAATTAATGCCGCCATAGCAATAAAAGCACTACGTTTTAAAAATGCAAAAACGAAACCGGTACGAGTTTTGATGCCTACCGCATGGGAGATCCCCATCATTTCAATCCCAGCAATAAACGGCCACAACAACACAGTGATCAAAAAATTTAACAACATTTGTTTTTGATTGTCTTGCATTACCTGCTCAATACCGCCCATGTATTCACTGGCAACCAGAGTAATGATCACCCCGATTAGAAGAATGAATGAAAGGCCGCTAAGGATAGATTGTTTATTTTTTTGGGTAAGAGCCCAACCTTCTTTTAGTATCGCTGGTACATCAAGCGAGTAATCGCCTTGTACTGCTTTTTCTACATTGGAGCCAATTTGTACGAATCGTTTTTCTTTCACAGAATAAGTTCTCTAAAAAATTTCGGCAAGTATAGCAAATTCCCGATAAAAATAGTGTTATCGATTGTAATTACTTATGTAAGATTAATTTTTGCCTCGCAGCATAACTGCTTTAACTGAGCACCAGTTTTATCGCAAGAGCAATTAATACCACGCCCATAAATCTGTCGATCACATGGGCTTTGGTCAACAGTTTTTGGCGAAAATTATCCATCGTCATCATATACGATAAAAAACTAAACCAGATTGCTGTTGCCAGTGCCATGTAAACACCGTAAACACTCTGTACCAGGGTTGGTGTTTCGGGGGATATCACAATGGAAAATAAGGACACAAAAAACAGCGTCGCCTTGATGTTTAAACCATTCACTAAAAAGCCGGTTAAAAAAGCTTTCCCTGGGCTTTGCGGTTTATGTTGCGCCAAGTCTTGCTTATTACCGGCACTCATAGGTTTTGCTCTCAAGCCCTGTATCCCAAGATAAAATAAATAGAGGCCTGCGATGTAAGATAACACGGTGAAGTATAATGGGTCGCTGGCTATTAACAGGCCAATCCCTACCAATGAATAGGTGACGTGCAACAAAATACCACTGCCAATACCAACACTGGTATAGAGTGCTGTTTGCCGACCACGAGTCAGGCTTTGTTTTACAATTACGGCAAAGTCAGGGCCGGGGCTGGCCACGGCGAGAAAGTGTACCAAAGCTATGGTGATAAATTCACCATAATAGAGACTTAATTGCATACTCTGTTCTCTAGTTGTTTTTAATGTGATTGAGAAAATCGGCAAAAAAATTACCGCCTTTTTGCTGACAAACTTCAATATTTTTATCCGGAATTCCTGCAGCATCAGGATGAGCTTTAACGGCCTTTGCCAACGATTCTTCTTTGATCAAATGCAAAATTGGAAATGGTGAACGGTTAGTATAATTACTGTCATCATCCTCATCGACTCCAGCAAAATAATAATCAGGGTGAAACGAAGCGATTTGATAAACGCCTTCATAGCCTTCGCGTATCAACAATTGCTCGGCAAAGTGAACCAAGTCAAGATAGTCTTCAAAATATTGAAAATTGTCCGGGTAAATTAACAAACTGGTTTCCATCTCAGGGTTTTCATCGAGGCATTGGCATTCCTCTATTACTCCTTGTAACGCGGTTTCCATATCGACGTTGGTAAATACCGAATAGGCAATAGTGTTTTGCACAAACTCTTTTTTGGCGAAAGGACAAAAATTTAAACCAATAATGATTTTCTCTAACCATTGTTTGCACTGATTGATGATTTGTTGTTCGCTATAATTCATAAATAACACGCATAGACCGATAGAGCGCCTAGTTTAACAAAAACTTGGAAATAGGTTCTAGTAAATTTTGTTCCCTACGGAGAAAACCGAGACCAACTATTATTTTTGATCTTTGCTATTGCTTGCTGTTTCGCTACTATGGTTATACCCGCTCCACTTCAAGATGCAGGTTTCAGAGTGCTTGAGCGATTCCAATACAAGGCGCAGTTATGTAGTAATGGTTATTCCCGGCAACTGCTTATATGGACTCCTCATATTGTACAAGTAAAAATATTAAAAATATTAGATGCGTGCTTATATTCGGGCTCTTAGTGGGAAGCTATCCCGGCCACTTTGATGTATT
>MABC01000072.1 GCA_002162925.1 Thalassotalea sp. 42_200_T64
AATTTTGTGTCCTTGCCGTAAAGCAAAGGACTATGTAAATTAATCTCAATGTGAGTGCCCACACAAATTGCATGATAACTAATTGTTAAAGATAGATACATGGAAGTATTAATGTCGAATAGTTCATGGATGAACGTTTTATTCGACGGGTTAGATTATAAACCTAACCGCTTTCATGTAAAAAGAGTCAATCGCATTCGCTGCTCTTTAGTACTTTAAGGCATATTGTGCTTGCCTTAAGTAGGAGGCGCATTCTACGCACCTCAGTTTTGGTGTCAACTACTTTTTGAAAAGTTTTTCAAAAGTTTTGTTGGCGGTTAAGTGAACTTATTGGTCTACTTAACTTATCAAAACACTTCGTTGGGATGTCCCTTGGAAGTGGATGCGCATTTTAGAGATTTTTGCGCTCCCGTCAACCCTTTTATTTAAATAAATTCAATTTATTTTTCACGTGAACAATCTTTACACAGCAACTGCCAAACGTAGACTTTTTAGTAATCATATTGTTTATTATATACCCGAATACAGTACAGTTAGAAAATCCTAGTTAAGTATATAATTTAACTAAATTATGTGGCTATCTCGATATTATTTGAGAACTTAATTAGATTTAATGAGAGTAATCATTAACTTTTAATTAAAAGACTTAAAAACATCATTTTAATAAAAATTCGTGATGCTAATTTAGATCTTAACAATCCTTATAAAACTAGAGAGACTTTTTTCTTTTCCCGAGACTGAAGTTCCGCCATCCAACCTTCGTAATGTTGGCAAGGCTTCACCTCACGTAAATTGCGTAGGCAACTGGATGGATTACGTTTCGCTGCCCGTGCTATACAACGGCTCGCTTGAAAATACTTAGGTAGCGTATGTAGAAATGGCGCAACATGTTGGCTTTTGCTCAGCACAATTACTGTTATAGACAGAACTAATGGGGAGATACGTTACGCTGGCAGTGCGCATGATGAAGTGTAATGTTTTTTCTTACGCGATTTAGGGATAACTTATTAGCACAAAGAAGATATTTCATGTTAATTGCATAGCTAGCAGCTGACGTCAGAATAAGGATGTCTAATGTTAACAATTTGCCAAAACCGGAAATGAACAAGCATAAATTTCAAGCTACATTTTGGAGCTTTAATTTCGCATTGCTGACATTAAAAGATTTGAATCATAATGTCAGTTATATGCGGTAATGCTTAATAAAGCCTCACTCTATCAATGCGTACACCAAGTCTAAAAGGCTTGACTACAATCTCCCTTTTTTAAGAGGCGGGTATTAACCTTTACTGCCCCAAGCTATTTCATTTGAAATAGCTAAATGTTCATCTATGAACCTAAGGAGTTATTCAGAAGGCATAATTTATATCAATTCAATCGTTCTTGCTCAAACTTACAACTAACTGATTGATCATACTTTATAAGCTCTCTCGTTGAGCTGTCATGTTCAGCATTGTTCTGTTTTTTATCTAATTCAGCTTCAATTTTATTTGCCAGGCCCTTACCTAATTCGACGTCTCATTGATCAAATGAGCAAATTTGTAAAATAATCCCTTGCACAAAAATTTTATGTTCATACAACGCGATTAAATTGCCTAAAGAATGTGGAGAAATACGCTTCATTAAAATGGTATTTGTTGGCCGATTGCCTTTATGCACTTTATGAAGTGCCACCTTATCGATGAAGTCTGGCTGTCGTCCTTTGGCCCTTAAATCAGTTCGTACTTGCAGCTCGTTAACCCCTAACATCAATGCCTGAGTTTGAGCAAAAAAATTAGCCATTAGCGCTTTGTGGTGCCCCTGTGCCGGAGTACACTCTCTACAGAGCCAATAAAGTCAGCCGGGACTATATTATTGCTTTGGTGCAGGTATTGATAAAATGCATGTTGGCCATTAATGCCAAGATCTCCCCTGATAGAAGGTACCGTAGGATAGCCGATTTCCTCACCGATTTACCGTTACTCTCCATTTCTGCTTGTTGTAAATAAGCCGAAAGCATGTGCAAAGATTGATCATACGGCAAAATAGCTTGCGATTGCGCTCCTAAAAACGTGCAATTCCAAATGCTCAAGAGTGCGAGTAACACCGGCGCCTTCATTATGGTTAAATAATTTAAACGGCAATCTACAATTGTTTGATCGTTCCTTAACCTCGAATAAAACACAACAAAAGGGATCAAATCAAATACTCGCGTCAATGGATGGTGTGGTGGTTGATGTTCTGGTGAATGCAGGTGATAAAGTGGCTTCTGGTGAGGGAATAGCGATTATCGAAGCAATGAAAATGGAACATTTACTGAAAGCGAGTGTTGATGGTCGTGTTGAAAAAGTACTAACAACGACGGGAAATCAAGTGAAAGCGCTGTAACTGTTAGTGCAGTTACAGCAGTCCAGGGTCTGTTGACCTTTCATGTTTAATTTTTGTTCGAGTTAAACGAACCCGTAGGGCAGCATTTATTAGCCATTTCTACTGCGTTATCGAAAATTTGAGTAGAATAACTACACGTCATTTACTCTGCCTTGTATAAAAGGCTAATAAACTGCTGCAAAAACAAACAGCAAAGGTCAACAGACCCTAAAAACTTTAAAAAATAATTTTAGGAAGTATATTTATGTTACCCAAGCAATGGCAAGACCGACTAACTATCCCGGTTGTAATGGCACCGATGTTTTTAGTTTCTGGTCCAGATATGGTTATCAGTGGTTGTAAAAAAGGCATTGTTGGCACGTTTCCGGCACTCAATCAACGAACCAGTGAGGGGCTTGAGCAATGGCTAATTGAGATCACCGAAGCACTTCGAACTTTTGAATCCGGAACCGGAAAAAAAGCCGCACCGTTTGGTGTTAACTTAATTGTGCATGATTCAAACCCCAGGCTACAAAACGACTTGGCACTTTGTGTTAAATATAAAGTGCCGTTAGTCATTACCGCACTCGGCGCAGTGAAAGACGTTGTCGATGTGGTGCATAACTATGGCGGGGTTGTTTTTCACTATGTTACCACCAAGCGGCACGGTGAAAAAGCCGCTGCGGCTGGCGTTGATGGTTTAATTGCCGTCAGTGGCGGTGCCGGTGGCCACGCGGGTACGTTAAATCCATTTGCCTTAGTAGAAGAGATTCGCTCTTTTTGGGACAAAACTATCTTGCTCGGTGGCTGCATCAATAAAGGCAATCAAGTACGAGCAAGCGAGTTAATGGGCGCCGATCTTGCGTATGTTGGTACGCGTTTTATCAATACCCTGGAAAGTCGAGCACCGCAGGGCCACAAAGATTTGATTGTAAAATCAAAGTCTACCGATATTATTCATACCCCAGCCGTAACGGGCGTGCATTCCAACTTTATTAAAGCAAGCTTAAAAAATGCAGGCTATGATATGCAAGCGTTGCTCAACTCGGGTGATATTAACTTTGGTCAAAAATTAACGCCATCAGGAAATGATTCATCAACAGCCTGGAAAGATGTATGGTCGGCAGGACACGGCGTTGCTGGTATTGAAGATATTCCAAGTTGTGATGATTTAATTGATCAAATGATCAGAGAATATCAAACGACACAATAACGATTAAACAATGTTATCAGCGTAGTTGCTGAGCAAAGCGATCAATTATTTTGACCACTTTGCGAGAATAAACCATGGAAGTGTGGGATTGTCGAACTGTGATATGTTCACTCATTCCAGGAATTTTAGTCTCGGCAATACTGACTGTACCATCCGACTCGGCGACTTCTTCACGCCAAACACGATCGAGTAACGGTCGTGCGCCAAGCTTAACATTACCGGCAATGGAGATTAATTGCTGTGGTACTGGCCAGGACTTTTTGAAGTTTTTCGGTAATATACCAAATTGTGGTGACGAGCCCAGCAAACCATCGATATTAAGTTTTTCCATGTCTTTGGTGATTTGTGCACCTTGGTGCGGTGTGCCTAATGTGATCACCATGGGGACTTTGTTGATGCTTACTTGTTTGGTAAACAAATAATCAGTGATCACCAGTCCGCCTAGTGAGTGGCCTAACATTAAGGCAGGTCCGTCAGCAATCGCCTTGTCTATGGTGTTAAATAGGCGGGTTTTATCGGCTTTGGTGCTTGAGTACGATATATTTTCGACATCATAGCCTAACGCCTCTAGCCGTTTCGCTAGCGGTGCCATGATGACTTTATTCATAAACAATCCGTGTAAGAGAATTATTTTCACTGATTTGCTCTCATTTAAGCCTGCTGAACTTCAGTTTGAGCGGGTGTTTGCGGCTTGCGCTTGCGTCGAAAGATATTGGCAACATCCTCTTTGATCAGATAGCTTTAATACTATTTCGGTTTGTAAGTTATTGTAAAGCTAAAAGAGATATAGCACCATTTAAATAAATTCTTGCCAGGAGTTTAGCATTTCAACAAAATCTTCCAGGCCACAGCTGGCCGTTGAATCTTGTACAAAATCATCGACATCGTTAACCAAATTGTCGGGTAATTCACTGTCAATATGGTTGGCATTGGCGCTGATCTCAACCTCACCAGAGGCGATAGTCAGCGTGTATTCTTTGCCGATCCTGCAGATTTCATCATGATTCATTACCTTGGCAATTAAATCTGTGATCTTTTGTAGCTTTACACTATCCTTACCTATCTCTTGCTCAAGCCAGGGACCAAAGGCCTCATGACCATAACTAAAATCCGCTAAGGGTTGGCCGGTAATAAAGTCGGTGCGAAAGCTATATTCCATTTTTACTTTGATCTCATCAGGTTTAATCATGTTAACTGGCGCGCATAGTATTGCATGATACCAAGTTGACTAAGTATCTGCTCATACTTATTCAAATTGGTATGAGTAAATAAAATAGCAACGTGGAAACTTTTTCTTTATTTGCACGTCTTATTCTTAACGTAATTTTAACATCTGTTTATCTGGAATAACAAAAACTGTGAAAAAGGGATTTAAAACACCACTATTGATTTCTATCGTCATTCATTTAGTGATTTTGGCAGCTCTCTCGTTTTCCCCGTTGCAAGCACCTAAACTACTGATAACCCAAAAACTTTCCACACCAATAAAAAGTTATGTTTATCAGCCTCCTCTAGTTAAAAAAGAGGTGCAAATTAAGACTGAACTTCAGGTTCAAGATGAGCCTGACACAGTAGCAGACCTAGATAAAGACAATGAAGTAAAACAAGAAAACAAGGTGAATGAGCGAACCAAGGAAAATGTCGAGCAAGCGTCTCCGCCGAGCACTGCCGAATTTGCGCAGCAACCAACAAGCCAAGTAAGTACGCCTAAGCCAACAACAGCTACAGCGGTATTTAACCCCTATAAAAGCCGAAGTAATTATGGTGAAAAATTGCAGCAACAGATGCTTGCCGATTTTAATCAACAACAAACAAAAGGCCGTGGTTTTTCTGCCATGCAAAAATTGCCAGCGCCGGTGAGTCCCAGTGTTTATCATAAAACCGAGTTGCAATTAAACGCCGAGGCGACCACTCAAATCGGCAACGAAATCTTTGTAAAACGCAATGGCACCTGCATGCAAACTACCGATTTAAGCAACATAGACGATAATTTGGGCAGCGTCACCTCCTTCAGCGATTGCGGCGAAACCGATGATGAAAAGTATTTTCGGGAATTTATGAAAAAAAAAGGTCGCTAGAGCGACCTTTTTAAGATCCCATACAAGTATGGGATGACGAAAAATTTATGCTTAAGCTACGCTTTGAGCAATCACCACTTCTTTCGCTTTCTTAGTGTAACTGTCCATTTTGTGGAAGTTTAAGTAGCGGTAAGTATCGGCTGCTGTGGCATCAATTTTACTTGCGTATTCAAAGTACTCAGCAACAGTTGGCAAGCGACCAACGATAGCGCCAACAGCGGCTAATTCAGCCGAAGTTAAGTATACGTTCGCGCCATTACCTAAACGGTTCGGGAAGTTTCGAGTAGAGGTTGAAAGTACAGTAGACTTTTCTGCAACACGTGCCTGGTTACCCATACATAATGAACAACCTGGAGTTTCAATACGAACACCCGCTTTACCGTAAGTGAAATAGTAACCTTCTTCAGTAAGTTGGTCTCTGTCCATCTTAGTTGGCGGAGCAACCCACATACGAGTATTCAGAACGCCACCAAAATCTTCTAATAACTTACCAGCGGCACGGAAGTGTCCGATGTTAGTCATACAAGAACCGATGAATACTTCATCGACAGCAACACCGGCAACTTCTGATAATAATTTCGCATCATCAGGATCATTTGGACAACATACGATTGGCTCTTTGATGTCGGCTAAGTCGATTTCAATAACGTGTGCGTATTCAGCATCCGCGTCACCTTCCATTAATGAAGGATTAGCCAACCACTCTTGCATGCCCAGGATACGACGTTCGATAGTACGTACATCACCGTAACCTTCACTGATCATCCACTTAAGCATAACAATGTTAGACTCAAGATATTCAGCAACCGCAGCTTCTTCAAGTTTGATTGAACAGCCCGCTGCAGAGCGCTCAGCTGACGCGTCAGATAATTCGAACGCTTGCTCAACAGTAAGACCTTTAAGACCTTCAATTTCTAGTACGCGACCAGAGAATTCGTTGATTTTACCGGCTTTCTCAACCGTTAATAAACCATTTTTGATGCCGTAGTAAGGGATAGCATGTACCAGATCACGTAAGGTGATGCCTGGTTGCATTTCGCCTTTAAAACGAACCAATACTGATTCAGGCATATCAAGTGGCATAACACCAGTTGCCGCCGCGAAGGCGACTAAACCAGAACCGGCAGGGAAAGAGATACCTAATGGGAAGCGAGTATGTGAATCACCACCAGTACCAACGGTATCAGGTAACAACATACGGTTTAACCAAGAGTGAATTACACCGTCACCTGGACGAAGTGATACACCGCCACGGTTCATGATGAAATCCGGTAGTGTATGATGAGTGTTTACATCAATCGGTTTTGGATACGCTGAGGTGTGACAGAAAGATTGCATCGTTAAGTCTGCAGAGAAACCTAAACAGGCTAAATCTTTTAATTCATCACGAGTCATTGGACCGGTAGTATCTTGCGAACCAACAGTCGTCATTTTCGGTTCACAGTATTGACCTGGACGGATACCGTCAACGCCACAGGCTTTACCAACCATTTTCTGTGCTAAGGTGTAACCTTTACCGGTATCGGCAATATCTACTGGCTTGTTAAATAACTCAGTTTCGCCTAGGCCTAATGCTTCACGAGCACGGCCAGTTAAACCACGACCTATGATTAGAGGAATACGGCCACCGGCGCGAACTTCGTCTAATAATACCGGGCTCAGCTCGAACGTTGAAATTACTTCATCAGTGCCGCTGCGCTTAACTACGCCTTCGTATGGGAAAATATCGATAACATCGCCCATGTTCATCGCTTGTACGTCTAATTCAATCGGTAATGCGCCAGAATCTTCCATCGTATTGTAGAAGATGGGAGCGATTTTACCGCCTAAACATACACCACCACCACGTTTGTTAGGGATATATGGGATATCATCACCCATAAACCATAACACTGAGTTGGTAGCAGACTTACGAGAAGAACCAGTACCGACAACATCGCCAACATACGCTAATGGGATACCATCTTTTTGCAGGTCTTCAATTTGGGTAATTGGACCAACAACACCTTCTTCATCTGGAGTAATACCATCACGACCAATTTTGATCATCGCTTTTGCGTGTAATGGGATATCAGGACGAGACCATGCATCTGGTGCTGGAGATAAGTCATCGGTGTTAGTTTCACCCGTCACTTTAAAGACTTTAACGGTGATTTTCTCGGCAACTTTATTGCGATTGGTAAACCATTCGCCATTTGCCCAAGACTGCATTACTGCTTGCGCTTGCGCATTGCCCGCTTCCGCTTTTTCTTTTACGTCATGGAAGGCATCAAACATTAATAATGTTTTTGATAAACCAGCGGCAGCGGTAGCAGCAAGTGCTTCATCTTCTAAAAGATCAATCATTGGCTGGATGTTATAACCACCTAGCATGGTACCAAGTAACTCAGTCGCACGTTCAGTGGATAAAATTGGTGAGCTTACTTCACCTTTAGTGATAGCGGCTAAGAAACCGGCTTTTACGTAAGCGGCATCATCAACACCAGGAGGCACACGGTTTACTAATAAGTCTAGTAGTACTTCTTCTTCGCCTGCTGGTGGATTTTTAACTAATTCAACTAATTGAGCGACTTGCTCAGCATCTAATGGCTTAGGAACAATCCCTTCAGCCGCACGCTCTTCTACGTGTTTGCGATAATCTTGAAGCACGGTGCTTTCCTCATATATAGATACAGATAAACCTTACGGTGAACGTATTGTTTCTGCATTTTGGGTTAATTTGGGTCGCGAGGATTATACTTGATAACGGTTTAAAACTGAATAACATTACGAATGTTGCGGGTTATATTTACTATAAATGATATTTATAGTGGTATTTTTTAAATAGGCTAGCATTAATAGAGAAAAATAATTTAAAGCTTATTACGAGATTTTCCGATGAAGAGAATGACCCGCAACGATAATTTCATCTATCTAACCTGTTCGTTAGTATTGTTATTGTTGGGCACTGCCCTGGCACAACAGTTTTTTGACGCCTCTGCACAACGATTAGTGCAGTCGGCGACTGTGTTCACCTTATTGGTTGCCGTATGGGGAGCAGGAGATGAGGCATTTATCTTTCGAAAAAATTTTATTTTCCCGATTGCAATTATTGCCACTTCACTGTTTAGCTACTATCTCGATAATTTAGATCTTAATTACGCTCACTTGTTTTTGATGTTGATTTTTTTTGTTATCGCCGCCAAACAAACGGCACGGCAAGTGTTGTTTACCGGTGAAATAGATGGCAATAAAATACTCGGCGCTATTTGCCTTTTCATCTTAATCGGACTGATTTGGTCATTATTGTATACCTTAATTCATTTAACATCGACGCAAGCGTTCAATGGTATATCGGATAGCCACCTGTGGTATGACGTATTGCCAGATTTTATCTATTTTTCTTTTGTTACCCTAACCACTCTTGGCTATGGTGATATCTCGCCAGCCATGCCAATCACTCGTTTTTTGGTATATTTTGAGGCCATGGTTGGACAATTTTATATCGCCATTTTAGTCGCCAGCCTGGTCGGCTCTAGAATGACGACAAGCCAAAATAAAAATCATAATACGACTAATGATGGAGAGACACATGAGTAAAGATTTAACCAACGCAGAAGGTAAATTATTTTCTGCCCAGATGATTGATGCAGCGATAAAAATCATCGCCATTATATTGTTAGGATCTTGGTGTATTGATATTTTAAAGCCATTTATCATGCCAATGGCGTGGGGCGCTATTTTAGCAATTGCACTGTTTCCATTTTATAAAAAGTTAGTGAAATGGTGTGGTAACAGAAAAGGCTTGGCTGCCGGAGTATTTGCCATTATTGGCATTTCCATTCTGGTGATCCCAACCTATAAGTTTTCAGCATCAACTATCGATTCGGTAAGCCAACTTTCTACGGGTTTACAAGAAGGGACGTTGAATATCCCCGAACCCGCTGAAAGCGTAAAGGAATGGCCATTAATTGGCGAAAAAATTTATCCAGCCTGGTTAGCAGCATCCGATAATCTTGAAGGCTTCGCGGCTAAGTACTCAGAACAAATTAAAGATATTGTGTCAAAAATATTAGCCGTAGCAGCCAGCGCTGGCGGGGTGATACTGCAATTTATTTTCTCGGTGATAATAGCGGCAATGTTGATGGCAAAATCAGAGGTTTGTTCTCGAGGCTGCCAGGCATTTTTCACCCGATTAATGGGAGATACCGGAAAACCGGCTGTAGCGAACTCAGTAGCAACGATTCGCAGTGTCGCCGCCGGCATATTGGGTATTGCCTTTACCCAAGCGGTATTGTCCGGCATAGGGTTAGTGGTAGCAGATATCCCAGCCGCTGGCTTATGGGTGCTGTTAGTGTTACTGGTGGCCATCATCCAACTGCCGCCAATCATTATTTTAGGACCTATTGCCGCCTATTATTTCTCAGTCGCTGAGACCACCCCTGCGGTGATCTTTTTGGTATACAGCATAATTGTCAGTAGCAGTGATGCGGTGTTAAAACCAATATTTCTCGGCCGAGGTACCGATATCCCAATGCTGGTAATTTTATTAGGCGCCATCGGCGGGATGATATTGTCAGGCATTATTGGCTTATTTACCGGTGCTGTGGTGCTTGCCTTAGGTTACCAGTTAATGACGATGTGGTTAGACCAAGTGCCGAATAACGATGAAGCACAAGCGAGTAAAGAATCATAAAGGAAAATAGTCATATGACCGACAAGATCACCAATGAAGCTATCCCTGCTGACACGAAAAACACGACAAGTGGGGAAGTCGAAAAGGATAACACTAACGCTACCCCTGACAAACCGGATTTTGCCCAACGATTAAGTAAAATCATTTTGATTTTAGCGGCATTGTATTTTCTTTGGTATGTGATTGGTGATCGCTTAACCCCAATTTCGGATCAAGGCAGGGTACGTGCCTTTGTCATCCCTATTGTGCCGCAGGTATCTGGGCAAATATCAAAAATTTATATTGGCGGTGATAAACGAGTTAACGAAGGGGATATTTTATTTGAAATTGATGGCAGAGATTATCGTTTAAAAGTTGAAGACGCAGAGGCCAAACTTGAAATGGCCGGCCAGGATGTTGGTGCGAGCACAGCGGCTGTAGCCGCGGCAAAAGCCAGGTTAGATAAATCAGAAGCCGATTTGGTGACGAAAGAAATGAATGCCAGCCGTATTTTTGCAATGGAAAAAGAAGGCATTATTTCTGGTTCCGATGCCGACAGAACACGAGGGGTTATTACTCAGGCGGAACTCGAAATCATCACTGCGCAAGCGGCTTATGATGAAGCTCAACAAAAACTGGGTAAATCAGGTCAGGGCAATCCTAAAATTCAGTCAGCATTAGTGGAACTTTCGAAAGCAAAATTGGATCTGGAACGAACTAAAGTCAGAGCCCCAAGTGATGGGGTGATCTCCTATGCAAAAGTCAATGTCGGTTATTATGCGGCCAAGGGCCAACAAATAATGACGTTTATTTCAACTCAGTATGTCTGGGTAGAAGCCGCGTTTAAAGAAAACAGCTTAGGCAACCTGAAAAAAGATGACCGTGTTGATATCATTTTAGACTCCGCCCCAGGCGAAGTATTTCCAGGTTCGGTAATTTCAATAGGGTTTGGCGTAAGCTTTGACAAAAGTAAGCCTGGAAGCCTGCCAACCCCTGAGAAACCTAAAGGCTGGATGAAAGACCCACAACGCTTTACCGTGATCTTGAAATTTGACAATTATGATCACAAAAAGTTATTGCGTGAAGGCGGCCAGGCGGATGTTATTGCGTATACCGGTAGCCATTTCATCTTTAATACCCTAGGGAAACTTTGGGTGTGGATAAATACTTATTTATCTTATGTTTTTTAACTTATGTTGTTTAACTTAAAGACGCAAAGGGCCAATAGCGTTCGGGCCATTCGGTTAACCATTGGCCTGACATTCTGCATTGCTATTGCTTTTGGTGTTAATTGGCCATTATCCTTTATTGCGCCGGTTTTTGCGGCGAAGTTTTTGGGTAATAAAAAACCGAAAATGCCGTTTAAAATGTTAGTTGCGATATTGCTGGTCGGTGTTGTTGCTTTTTGCAGTGGTATATTAATCACCAGTATGTTTCTCCCCTACCCCGGGGTGTTTATTCTGATCACCACCTTGCTAATCTTTTTAGTCTCCTATTGGAGTCACTCCGGTGGCAATGAATTTGTCATTACCATGTTATTGATTGGCTTCACGTTAGTGCCGATGCTGGCGTTGGTGCATGTAGATGTGGCAAATGTTGTGATTACTGGCTTTTTATTCTCGTTTTTTATCGCGTTATTAACCACCATGATAATGCACGAAATCATCCCCGACAATGCCGAGGATGTGCCGCAATCGACGCCAATAAAGCCAGAGTTAAAGCCGGTGGAAACTCGTTTTCAACTGGCGGTTTTGAGCACTATTATCATCATGCCGGTATTAGTATTCTTTTTATATTATGGACTGACGAGTTCTTTGCTGATCTTGATTTTTGTCGCCATTTTAGCGCAAAAACCCGATTTACTGGTGGGCTTAAAGGGTAGTAAAGCCTTACTTGTAGGTAATTCAATCGGCGGCTTGTTTGCCATCATTGCCTATAGCTTATTAGTGATAGTGCCTGATTTTGTTTTTCTTATTCTGCTGTTTGCCTGCATCAATATCTATTTTGCCAAATTGACCTTTTCTGACCGACCACTGGCGCCAATTTATGCCATGGCACACTCTACCATCATCATATTAATTGCCGCCGGTAGCCTGAGCGATGCCGGCGCTGGTGAAAAGTTTTACATTCGAATTTTACAAATAGCCGCTGCTTGCGGCTATATTATTTTTACCACATATTTGGCCACGCCATTTTTAAAGCGCATCGAAAACGCTAATCCCTGATTACAGAATCAAAAAAGCCTGTCTGAGACAGGCTTTTTTAATTCTGTAATTAATTAAGAAAAATTATTTCTTTTTCACTGCTTTCGCATTCGGTAAATCAGTGATTGAACCTTCAAAGATTTCAGCGGCTAAACCGATAGATTCATTTAGCGTAGGGTGAGCGTGAATGGTTAAACCAATATCTTCTGCATCGGCACCCATTTCAACGGCTAAACAAATTTCACCTAACATTTCACCAGCATTGATACCAACGATAGCACCACCTAATACACGGCCAGTGTCTTTTTCGAAGATCATCTTAGTTTTGCCTTCAGTACGCGCTGAAGCGATGGCACGACCAGAAGCCGCCCATGGGAAGTTAGCAACTTCGATGTTCAAGCCTTGCTCTTTCGCTTCACGTTCAGTAACGCCAACCCAAGCCATTTCTGGATCGGTATAAGCAATAGAAGGAATACAACGCGGGTCAAATACGTGTTTCTTACCTGAGATAACTTCTGCAGCACAATGTGCTTCATGTACCGCTTTGTGCGCAAGCATTGGTTGACCAACAACATCACCAATGGCGAAGATGTGGTTAACGTTAGTACGTAATTCGTTTGTAACGTTGATGAAGCCACGCTCGTCAACATTAACACCGGCTTTATCAGCGGCAACTAAGTGACCATTTGGCTTACGACCAACAGCAACTAAGATTTTGTCATAACGTACTTGTTCTGCCGGCGCATTTTTGCCTTCAAACGTTACGTATAAACCATCGTCTTTGGCATCAACGGCAACCACTTTGGTGGATAGCATGATGTTGAATTTTTTCTTGTTATAGTTGTTGTAAACTTTAACAATGTCTTTATCGGCAGCAGGAACTAACTGATCAGCAAACTCAACAACAGAAACGTTTGAACCTAACGCTTTATAGACAGTGCCCATTTCTAAACCGATGATACCACCACCGAGAACAAGCATTTTAGCTGGAACGTCTTGTAATTCAAGTGCGCCAGTTGAATCGATAACACGTGGGTCATCTTTTGGAATAAATGGTAAATCAACCACTGAAGAACCGGCAGCGATGATAGCGTTATCGAACGTGATGTTAGTAATGCCGTCGCTGCCTTCAACAGCAATAGTGTTGCTGCCGGTGAATTTTCCGAAACCCGTTACTGTTTTCACTTTACGCGCTTTCGACATACCGGCTAAACCACCGGTGAGTTGACCAATTACGTCTTCTTTCCAACTGCGGATTTTGTCTAAATCAATTTTTGGTGCGCCAAAAGTCACACCGTGAGATGCCATAGCGGCAGCATCATCAATGACTTTAGCAACATGAAGTAGTGCTTTCGAAGGGATACAACCTACGTTCAAACAAACACCACCTAAAGTAGCACGGCTCTCAACTAGTATTACGTCTAAACCAAGATCAGCTGCACGAAATGCTGCTGAATAGCCACCAGGACCTGCGCCTAAAACAACGACTTGGGTTTTTATATCGTTACTCATGTATACCTCAAATTTTTTAAAGTAGTTGGTTAACAACTGTATTATTGATTAACCAATTTGATATCACCCCATATTGGCATGATATATAAATTTTTTATCATAGCGAAAGAAGGTTGTTAATAACCTTCTTTCGCTGCTATTTTCGGGGGCAAGTTTACCGTGTGTGACAATAAATCGCCAACATTAATATGGAAAACACATCAATACTCGACTAATTATTGTAAGTTTTCAGCAGCACTGGCAAAACTCGCTTTGCACCAGGCGATAAAATCCTATTTATCCACCCGATGGTTTACTATGCCGTCAAAAAGATAAAGCTTGTTGGCAGCACCACGCAAACTATAAAATTAGTTGGCGAATATCCGTCATTACTGACGCTAAATGTACGGTAAAGCGTGCCGCCAGGGCGCCATCAATGACTCGATGATCGTATGACATCGATAATGGCAGCATTAACTTAGGCTCAAATTCTTTGCCGTTCCACTTAGGTTTCATTTCAGATTTCGACACACCCAAAATAGCCACTTCTGGCGCGTTGACAATTGGCGTAAACGCCGTACCGCCAATACCACCCAGTGATGAAATAGTGAAACAACCACCTTGCATATCTTGGGCTTTAAGTTTGCCATCACGAGCTTTCATACTGATTTCTAACAGCTCTTTCGATAACTGGTGAATGCCTTTTTGATCAACATCACGTACTACAGGTACTACTAAACCATTAGGCGTATCTACTGCCACACCAATGTGAATGTACTTTTTCATGATCAAGCTTTCGCCATCTTCACTCAAGCTTGAATTGAATACCGGGAACTCACGTAACGCGTCAGCGGCAGCTTTTAAAATAAACACCAATGGGGTGATTTTAAAACCAAGCTTTTTCTTTTCGGCGATCACGTTTTGTTGTTTACGGAACGCTTCAATATTAGTGATATCGGCTTCATCGAATTGGGTAACGTGTGGAATTGTTACCCAGTTACGATGTAAAAATGGACCAGATATTTTTTGAATGCGGGTTAATGGTAGCGTTTCAATTTCGCCAAATTTAGAGAAATCGATTGCTTTCGACCTAATTACCTGCAAACCACCCGCACCACCAGATACTGAGGTACTGGCCGTCGCTTTCGGACGAGACAATTCATATTTAACGTATGACTGTACATCTTCTTTAAGGATTCGGTTTTTAATGCCGGTGCCTTTCACCAGAGTTAAATCAACGCCAAACTCGCGCGCAATACGACGAATAGAAGGTGACGCATAAATGGCGCCTTTGCTTTGCTTAGTACCCGCACCTGGATGATGTGGTACTGGCGCTGATTTTTGCTGCATTGGCGCCGGAGCGGCAACGACCGTTTGCTCTTTTACCGGTGCAGGAGCCGCCGCTACCGGAGCTGGTACTTCTACCGCCGAGCCGCCAGCAGTTTCTAACATAATCACTAAACTGCCCTGAGCAACTTTATCACCAACAGCTATTTTCACCTCGACCACTTTACCCGCTTCAGGAGATGGTACATCCATAGTCGCTTTGTCGGTTTCCAGGGTAATTAACCCATCTTCGGCCTCAATTACGTCACCAACGGCTACCAATACTTCGATAACATCAACTTCGCCATCTTCACCAATATCCGGAACGGTTACTTCGATGACGGCACTGGCAGCACTTGCTGCAGGTGCTTCAACTGCGGCTGGGGCTTCTACCACAGGGGCTTCAACAGGCACTGCAGTTGCAACTTCTGGTGCGGCTTCTGCACTGGCGACAGCCGCTGCAATCATGACAATTAAGTCGCCTTCGTTAAGTTTATCGCCAACGGCGACTTTTATTTCAGTGATGATTCCGGCAAAGGGTGCCGGAATATCCATCGACGCTTTGTCAGTTTCAACACTCACTAATGCATCTTCTGCTTCTACTGTGTCGCCAACGGCAACACAAAGCTCAATAATTTCAACTTCATCGCCACCCACATCAGGGACTAGAATTTCTTTAATATCAGACATCTGTATTTCCTTCCTAGCCAATTATGCGTATAGCGGGTTAAGTTTTTCGCTATCGATACCAAAGTCTTTAATTGCTTTAGTCACAACGCTCATTTTAATTTCACCACGTTGTGCCAGCTCGTATAACGAGGCAACAACAATGTAGTTGTGATCCACTTCAAAGTGGCGACGTAAGTTTACCCGGCTGTCACTTCGACCAAAACCATCGGTACCTAATACTCGGTAATCGGTATCAATAAAGCCACGTAACTGGTCTGAGTACGATTTAACGTAATCGGTGGCAGAAATGGCAGGACCATTATCTTTGGTAATTATCTGGCTGATGAATGGTACTTTTTGCTCCGCTTCAGGGTGCAACATGTTCCAACGCGCGACTTCCTGGCCTTCACGGGCTAACTCGTTGTAACTGGTTACTGAATAAACATCAGAAGAAATACCAAAATCAGCGGCCAAGATGCGAGCAGCTTCACGTACTTGTAATAAAATAGTACCCGAGCCCATTAACTGTACATTGGCTTTCGCTTTCTTCGCCGGCTTAACCGTATCTAACTTGTAAATACCTTTAATGATGTCATCTTCGCTGCCTTTTGGCATTTCAGGATGTTGGTAGTTTTCATTCATCAGGGTCATATAGAAGAACACATTTTCGTTTTCTTCGTACATGCGGCGTAAACCTTCACGAACGATAACCGCAACTTCATAGCCGTAGGTTGGATCGTAAGTCACACAATTTGGAATTAAGCCCGCTTGTACATGGGAATGACCATCTTGGTGTTGCAAGCCTTCGCCGTTAAGAGTCGTTCTCCCCGCGGTAGCACCTAATAAGAAACCACGTGCCTGGCTGTCCCCTGCCGCCCAGGCTAAATCGCCAACACGCTGGAAACCAAACATTGAGTAGTAAATGTAGAACGGAATAGTCGTTGCGTTACACGTTGAGTAAGACGTACCCGATGCCACCCATGAAGCCATGGCGCCTAGCTCGTTAATACCTTCTTGCAGTACCTGGCCTTTCTTGTCTTCGCGGTAGTAAGCTACTTGATCCGCATCTTGTGGTACGTACTTTTGCCCTTCATTGGCGTAAATACCCACTTGACGGAACAAACCTTCCATACCAAAGGTACGGGCTTCATCTGGGATGATAGGGACGATGCGCTTACCAATTTTCTTATCTTTTAATAAGCTGTTGAGTACACGTACAAAGGTCATCGTCGATGAAACTTGACGTTCACCTGAGCCTTTTAAGATGGCGTCAAAGATTTTCAGTGGTGGAATTTCTAATGATTCTTCTGGTTGCTGTCTACGTGCAGGTAGTGAACCGCCTAAGGCAGCACGACGCGCTTGCATATACTTGTATTCATCAGAGTCTTCCGGGAATTTGTAATAAGGCAAGTCGGCAATGTCTTCGTCTTTTACCGGAATGTTAAAACGGTCGCGGTAATGCTTAATCGATTCCACATCCATTTTCTTGACGTTATGAGCAATGTTTAATGCTTCACCCGATGCGCCTAAACCAAAACCTTTAACGGTTTTCGCAAGAATTACCGTTGGACGACCTTTGGTTTCCATCGCTTTTTTATAAGCGGCGTACACTTTAATCGGGTCATGACCACCACGGTTCAAACGGTAAATGTCTTCGTCCGACATATTGGCAACTAATGCCGCAGTTTCCGGGTACTTGTTGAAGAAATTTTCACGCGTGTACTTGCCGCCTTTGGCTTTACAGTTTTGGTATTCACCATCAACCGTTTCGTTCATTAGCTGCAATAGCTTGCCAGAAGTATCACGGGCAATTAATGAATCCCAGTAACTGCCCCAAATGACTTTAACCACTTCCCAGCCAGCGCCACGGAATGTGCCTTCAAGCTCTTGGATGATCTTGCCGTTACCACGTACCGGACCGTCAAGACGCTGTAAGTTACAGTTGATCACGAAGGTTAAGTTATCCAGGTTTTCGCGTGATGCTAAACCAATGGCACCTAACGATTCTGGCTCATCGGTTTCGCCGTCACCCAAGAAACAATACACACGTTGGCCTGAACAATCTTTAATGCCACGGTCGGTTAAGTATTTTAAGAAGCGTGCAGTATAAATAGCTTGTAATGGACCCAAGCCCATAGACACGGTTGGAAACTGCCAAAAATCAGGCATTAAGTGTGGGTGCGGGTACGAAGATAACCCCTTGCCGTCACATTCTTGACGGAAATTGTTCATTTGCTCTTCGGTTAAACGACCTTCGATGAAAGCGCGTGAATAGATACCTGGAGAAATATGACCCTGGGCAAAAATAAAATCACCACCATCTTTTTCAGAAGACGCTTTAAAGAAATGGTTAAAGCCCACATCATAAAGCATTGCCGATGAAGCAAATGAACCAATATGGCCACCAAGTTCTAAATCTTTTTTCGAGGCACGTAACACCAATACCAAAGCGTTCCAACGAATTGCGGCACGAATACGCGCTTCAATGGTTAGATCGGCTGGCATATGCGGTTCCTGGTTTACCGGGATAGTATTCACATAAGCAGTTTTTGCTTCAAATGGTAAATGCGTACCACCACGACGAGCTCTGTCGATTAAGGTTTCTAGTAATTGATGGGCACGTTCTGGGCCTTCTTGCTCAAGTACCGCTTCTAACGATTCTACCCATTCTTGTGTCTCAATTGGATCAATATCGTGATTGATTGGATCAGTCATAACGATTTTTCATCTCCGCTTAGTAAATAATATATTTAAATTTTAATGCATTAAAGATAGTTCAAAAATCTCACTAGCTTCAGTATTTTTTTATTGTTTCACTAGATGTTAAATAGCGAAACAAGCAATGTTTTCAAAGTCATCAGTGTTCGCTGCGACTAATTGGTTTTCAGTCGTCGCAGTGAACGGGTTACCCGGCTGTTTTCTTCACCGAGGTTGAGCATAACTTCTTCTATATATGCCAGGTTTTTATGGCTTGCGCCCCAGGCTTTATTCGGTTCACCACTGATAATGCTTTCCATTAACTTCTTCCGATAGTTAGCAATGCGACCGGGCACCTCTGGACGTTTGGCCAGCACTTGTAGGTTTTTTTCAATGTTATCGATGAGCAATTCACCCATGGCACGGGCTAAATGCAAAATCACGGCATTATGAGAAGCGACGCAAATGGCTAAATAAAATTCGAATACCGTTTCCGCTTCGCCACGGTAGTTTTCACTGATCGTGGTGTTTTCAATTTGCGCTACCGTGATTGCTTCGTATTTTTCGGCAATATGTTCAAAGTCTTTTTTGGTGCCGCGCATCGCCGCATAATAAGCGGCCATGCCCTGAATGCCATGCCGAAACTCTAATAAATCGTATTGAGCTTCCGCTTTATTGGCCATTAAATCGAATAAGGGATCTGCCAGCCCGGATAATAAATTATCGCAAACAAAAGTCCCGCCACCCTGGCGACGAGAAACCAGACCTTTGGCTTCAAGTTTTTGCATTGCTTCTCTGAGCGATGGTCGTGACACGGCAAATTGCACCGCTAATTCCCGCTCAGCAGGTAGCTTTTGACCAGGTTGTAAGCTGCCTTCTAAAATCATCTCTTCCAGCTGATTCAAGATCACATCCGACAATTTAGGCTGTTGTATCTTCTGATAAACCATTGTTTTTAATCACAACCTCTGATGAAATTAGTCAAACAACAAAGAAAAAATCAAACTTAACGCTTGAATTTAACCCTTGAAGCATTGGTAAATTGGTCTTACCAATAAGTAAATGTATGCATCTAAAGTAACAGACTTTTTTCAGAATGTAAAATCTTTAGCCGAGTTAACCTCAGTTTTAATTATTCAAACCAGAAGAGATATAGGCAAAAAACAGCAATGGTAAGACCAATTTGAAAGTTGAATTTTAAACGTTTTCTTGACTGGAAGTTTTCATATCTGCTACAAACCTAAAACCGTCCTTGGTGGTTTGCATTCCATCATCCATGAAAACAGAAGCTTTTCCATCCATGGAGCTTCTAAGTTAATTCATCCGTGAATTAAACCCACTCTAAAGGCTTTCCTGCCTGTCGTGGATAAATACATATATGTACACCTCAAAAAACGCAATGCTTTCTGATAACTATTTTTATCTTAAAACTCGTTTCGTTATAAAGAACAGGAATAAACTACATACGTATATCCGGCCTATTAA
>MABC01000084.1 GCA_002162925.1 Thalassotalea sp. 42_200_T64
TGGGATCATATTAAAGAAGTTCATCTCAACCCTGAAAAAGGAAAATCAGAGATAAAGGAAAGCAAGGCGGCATAAATTTAAACTTTAGGCGACAACTAGCTTGAAAAACGCCGCTCATCAAGATAACTCTACTAGCGCTAGCCTTACTATTTGTTGCCTAAATCCTAAATTCAAATCTCAGTTCTTTATTGCCTAAACCCGAATAAAGATTAAAAAGCTAACTTGTGGGAAATTTTAAACATCAAACAAATCTCTGAAAAAAACCGTCATTACTGTTGGTTTTTATGAGCAAAAGTTCCCCGGCCAGTTCAGAGGGCGACAAATTTAATGCTATTCTTGTAAGGTATATAATTAGCTTTTAACCAAGCAGATAGACAATTGAGAAACCTATGAATTTCGGAATGTTCGAAACCTTGCCTATAATCGTTGTGTTCTTTTGTGTAGTGCTGGCCATGTTGGTTTCTTGCGAAGTTGGTTACCAGCTAGGTAAGCATTTTCAGACGAGGAAAGATAGATATGCGATGATCTCTTTAGGCCCGATGGTCGTGGGGTTGTTGGGAATGCTGGCTTTTGTTCTTGCCTTCACGTTTTCCATGGCAGCTTCACATCACAATCTCAGAAAAACATATGTTATCGATGAAGCTAATGTTGTCGGCACTGCATACCTGCGTGCCGATTTGCTACAAATGCAATACAAAAAAGAAGTGAAGCGCCTATTGCGAAAATATGTAGACATTCGCTTGCAGGCAGTCGTAGACATTCGCTTGAAGGGAGTAAGTGGCACCCATTTTGATGCTGCATTTTCGAATTCAATAGAGATCCATCAGCTTTTATGGACTCAGGTGTCGACAGCAGCGGCAAAGGCCCCCAGTTTAAATACCTCATTAATGATTAAATCAATCAACAACGTCATTGAAATGAACGAAAAGCGAGTGACGGCTGGGTTACACAATCGAATTCCCAGCAGTATCTGGATCGCAGTATTAGTTATTTGCATCCTCACGATGATAACCATGGGGATACAGATTGGACTTACGGGAAAGCGAAGACTAATTGCAGTGATCCCTTTATCAATGGCTTTTGCAGCACTATTTGTGCTCGTTGTGGATCTTGATCGTCCTCAAACAGGATTAATAATGGTAGGGCAGCAGGCGATGATCAATCTTCAGAGCAACATGGATCGTGAATCAAACTAGCTAAGTCTAGATTGTACCAATCCCACATGAGATAATTCGGCTCAAACATGTCAGATAGAATCGCGACTAATCCATCTAAAGCGGTTAACACCAAGCGACTTTGTCGTATCTTAATTACCAAGCGATTCTGTCGACTGAAAAAATGTTTAACACCGCTTAAAACTCTTTTAACATCGCCTTTGTGGCATAACAAAGCCACGATAACGGCTCAAAATTTAAATTTAAATTTAAATTTAATTTTAATTGTTCATGATCGTTTGATAAGTACTGAGTTAATTTATCGTTGGCGGCCGTGCCGCTATATTTGGATCTGAGCCAAAATGGATTAGGAATTAGGAATTAGGAATCGAGGGGGGAGAAGTGTGTGGATATGCCGTATTAAAGCAGGTTGGCACTAAAATACGGCATAAGTTGGGAACTCTTTAACTTGAATTCGAGATATTGAATAGATACTGTTTATCCCGAGTTCAGTTTATTTAGAAATAATAACCTATATTGATGTTCAAACGATTGTTGGTTTCGTCAGAATCACCGGCCATGGTGCCGCGATAAATGGTTGGTTTTTCGCCATGATGTAATCAACGTAGGCGTAAATTCCACCGGCGCTAATGGCAACACCAGTCACGTTCATCATCGTATCTTCTTCATAAGAACCCGACTTGTCAGTCATCAAGTTGTAGTCGTTATAAAAGGTAAGGTTGGTAATTGGGCCAAACGTTACGTCTTTTGAATACGACAAGTTAAGATTATATAACGTCGCTTCTGCAGGAATCGTATCGTGGAAGCTATAAGCACCAACAACAACTGAATCACTGTTATCGTCTAAGTCATATTCGTACGTGGTGTATTCAAACATCACCCCAAATTTGCCAATATTACTTTTAAGATGTACGGCATAGGCATTATGATCACCAACTGAACAGCCAGAACCCTCTAAATCACCAGAGAGTAGTGAAGCGCCAATTTCGGTATTGTCGAATTTATAAGCGTAACGTAAATTAATGGTATTGCTTTCAGCAATCCCCATCCCATCTCCTACAGAATCATAAATGCCTTCGTCTTCACCACGAACACCAATCACATCTAAGAATAACGATCGGTTCTATTATCCACATAACCGTCTAAACCACCGAGTTCATCATTGACGAAATAGGCGATGCGAATGTCATGATTATCATACTTACCGATAAATGATAAGCCAGTATCATAATCATCCTCGAGTCCGGTGTAATACGCCGAGCTAAAGAAGAAACTGTTAGAGTTATAATTTAAATTACCAAAAGGCACTTGGGTGATACCTACCTGGCCTTCCCCGTTCTCGTTAAAGTCATAAGCGGCATAGGCATGATGCACAACATCCATATACTGGTACCAGCGATATTGCGCAGAAACTCTAACATCCCCAATGCTGCCATTCACGTCGAGACGGAAGGTGTCAAAATCAAAGTCGCCACCCCTGTCTTTATTGTCATCATCATAGTCTTCATAGCTATATTGAAAACGCACGGCGCCGCCAATTTTAATTTTAGGAGTTAAATCTGCGCTGCTTTTGGTATTGGCGTTAACTTCCTTTTTAAGCTCAGCAATTTGTTGCTCAAGTTGTTCTAGTCTCTGTGTTTTATCATCTGCTTGGGCCGTCCAGGCCGTGGTCGAGCTTGCTAATAATAAACCTAATAAAGGGGTGGATACTTTCATTCGTTATTCTCCAGTGGGTAATTCGCCGTTTCTTTTTTGTGTTAGTTTCATGTTGTTGTTCTGTTTCGAACAATTTTCAACCATTCAAGTTTAGAACGTTAATCATAGATGCAACTAAGCCATTTACGACCTTAAACGGGCAACCACCGTCGTTTAAAAAGCAATTCGTTGGCTTATTTTATTAATTCTATTGCTTATGCTTATAGCGCCAATGGAGCAATAAGTTATATAAAAATAGTTATCTGAGTACAAAAATAGTCATATACAACAGTCAGTTCTTAAGGCAAAATAGCCGCCTATAATTTAAATGCACAGCAGTGCACAACGCCCTGAAAACGCAGTGAGTGAGGAAAACCAATGCTTAAACGTGATATGAATATTGCTGATTTTGATGCTGAACTTTATCAAGCAATGACCAAAGAAGTTGAACGCCAAGAACACCATATTGAATTAATTGCATCTGAAAACTATTGTAGCCCTCGCGTTCTTGAAGCTCAAGGTTCTCAATTAACCAATAAATACGCTGAAGGTTACCCGGGTAAGCGTTACTACGGTGGTTGTGAATACGTTGATATTGCTGAGCAATTAGCAATAGACCGTGCTAAAGAATTATTTGGTGCAACATACGCTAACGTACAACCGCATGCTGGTTCTCAAGCAAATGCTGCTGTATTCCAAGCCCTAGTTACCCCTGGTGGAAAAGTATTGGGTATGAGCTTGGCTCATGGTGGTCATTTAACTCATGGCTCACACGTAAATTTTTCTGGTAAATCTTACGAAGCATTTCAATATGGTCTTAACCCAGAAACTGGTGATATAGACTATGAAGAACTTGAGCGTTTAGCGTTTGAACACAAGCCTGAAATGATCATTGGTGGTTTTTCTGCATTCTCTGGTGTTGTTGATTGGGCAAGAATGCGTGAAATCGCTGATAAAGTAGATGCCTACTTTATGGTTGATATGGCTCATGTTGCAGGTCTTATTGCAGCAGGCTTATATCCTAACCCAGTACCACATGCACACGTTGTTACGACAACAACGCATAAAACCTTAGCGGGCCCTCGTGGTGGTTTAATTATTTCGGGTTGTAATGACGAAACTATCGAGAAAAAATTAAATTCGGCAGTTTTTCCTGGTGGTCAAGGTGGTCCGTTAATGCATATTATCGCAGCGAAAGCGGTAGCATTTAAAGAAGCGTTACAACCAGAGTTTAAAGTGTACCAACAAAAAGTGTTAGATAACGCCAAAACTATGGTGTCGGTATTACAAAACCGTGGTTACAAAGTCGTATCAAATGGTACTGAAAACCATTTATTACTTCTTGATCTGATCGACAAAGACATTACTGGTAAAGACGCAGATGCTGCGCTTGGTAAAGCGTATATCACAGTAAACAAAAACTCGGTTCCAAACGACCCGCGGTCTCCGTTTGTTACCTCTGGTCTACGTTTAGGTACGCCAGCGATTTCTCGTCGTGGTTTTGGCACTGAAGAAACTACTGCATTAACTGGTTGGATTTGTGACATTCTTGATGACTTAGCAAATGAAGACACGATTGCAACAGTCCGTGAAAACGTTAAAGAGCTTTGTGCTCGCTTCCCTGTTTACGCATAATATAGTCGTTAAAAAAAATCATGAATGGTCGCGCAAGCGGCCATTTTTTTTACCTCAGGGATGAAGGAATGCAAATGGTTTCCGGGGTTTAAACCTCGCGTAATTACCCCAGGTAAACTAAAGTGGCTATCGCCATAACGCGAGAATGAATTCCCGGCAACCGACTCCGTACCCGGTTGGCGGGGGTTCAACCTCGCGTAATTGCAAGTAAATGATAAAATTAATATCGATAATCCTAAGATGGTGGAGCCGTTCGGATTGATATATAATCAGTGAAAATTATCTAAATAATAAAAAATATCAATTTATTAGCATAACATCGAGAGGCTTATGTATTGTCCATTCTGTTCCGCTACTGATACCAAAGTCATCGACTCACGACTGGTTTCAGACGGTCATCAAGTTAGACGCCGCCGAGAGTGTCTGCAGTGTCACGAACGTTATACTACTTTTGAATCGGCAGAATTAGTCATGCCGAGGATCATCAAGCGTGATGGCTCACGTGAACCCTTCAATGAAGAGAAGATGCGCAATGGCTTATTACGCGCATTAGAAAAGCGTCCGGTGAGTATCGAAAAAATAGAGTTATCGATTAATACCTTAAAATCGAAATTACGAGCGACAGGTGAGCGCGAGATCTCTAGTGAAATGCTTGGCAACCTCATTATGGATGAATTGAAAGCCTTGGATAAAGTGGCTTATGTTCGTTTTGCCTCGGTATATCGCTCATTTGAAGACATTCGTGAATTTGGCGAAGAAATTGCCCGCTTAGGCGATGATGATTAGTTTCGCCATCAATATCAACGATACTATTATCACTGCTGCAGGAAAACGTTGTGGATAAACAGCAACACATTGATGAACACTTTATGCAAAGAGCTATTGCTCTGGCAAAAAAGGGTGAATACACCACGTCACCTAACCCTGCCGTGGGCTGCGTATTGGTAAAAGATAATATCGTGATTGGTGAAGGCTGGCATCAAAAAGCAGGCGAAGGTCATGCCGAAGTTAATGCCTTAAAAGCCGCAGGTAGCGCCGCTAAAGACGCAACCGCCTATGTGACTTTAGAGCCCTGTAGTCACTTTGGTCGTACACCACCCTGCGCCAAAGGATTAATTGAGGCGGGCGTAAGCCACGTGGTTATTGGCATGCAAGACCCAAACCCTTTGGTTTCTGGTCGTGGTATCAAAATGTTGGAAGATGCCGGTATCAGTACTAAGGTGGCAGTGCTTGAACAAGCTGCGAAAGCGTTAAACCCTGGTTTTATCAAACGCATGCAAACCGGTATGCCATTAGTTCGTTGCAAAATGGCGGCAAGCCTTGATGGTAAAACGGCAATGAGTAACGGTGAAAGTAAATGGATCACCGGTAGCGAGGCTCGTCAGGACGTACAAAGGTTTCGCGCCAAGAGTTGCGCGATAATTAGCGGTGCCGATACGGTGATCACCGATAATGCCAATTTAAATGTGCGTTATCACGAGTTGGGATTCGCCGCAAATGACATTGAAGAGCAACAAGTTAGGCAACCAGTACGTGTGATCATTGACACGCAAAACCGGCTAACACCAGAGTTGGCGTTATTCAATCAAACTACATCGATAATTTTAGTTCGCACAGCCCTTGAAAATATCCATGAGTGGCCGCATTTTGTAAAACAGCTAGTCGTTAAAGAAAGTAACGTTGCTGAAACTAAGGGCAAGGCCGATTTAACCGAATTGGTAAAACAGCTTGCCGATATGGGCTTTAACAACTTGTGGTTAGAAAGTGGTGCACGCCTGGCGGGTGCATTTCTTCAATCAGGATTAGTTGATGAACTGATATTGTATCAAGCACCTAAACTAATGGGTGAAAATGCCTTGGGTTTATTTGATATCAAATCATTAAACCATTTAGTCGATGCCATCGCACTTGAAATTCAAGATGTACGTATGATCGGTAAAGACATACGTATTATCAGTAACGTTGAAAACACAAATAAAATACAAAGGCACTAAGTAAATGTTTACCGGAATTATTGAAGCAGTAGGCAAAGTAAAATCGATCAAACTGAACGCGTCAGGTGCTCGAGTTATGATCGCCAGTGGCAACTTAGATCTCAGTGATGTTAAGTTGGGCGACTCTATCGCTACCAACGGCATCTGTTTAACGGTTGTAGATATAGATGGCGCAAGTTACAGCGCCGACGTTTCAAAAGAAACGTTAACCCGTACTGGATTTACCCATTATTCATCTGGCACCAGGGTAAACCTTGAAAAAGCCATGCTACCCACCACTCGTTTTGGTGGTCATATGATCAGTGGTCATGTTGATGGTATTGGGAAAATAACAGCAATAAACCCTGTGGGTAATTCGATTGAATATTGGATCGAATTAGCCGATAACCTAAAGCAATATGTGGCAGAGAAAGGTTCTATTACCGTAGATGGCACGTCACTTACGGTGAACAGTGTTGATGAAAACAAGTTTCGTTTAACCATAGTGCCACACACCACAGAACAAACTATTATTAGTACATACAAAGTAGGGCAGTTGGTTAATTTAGAAGTCGATTTAATTGCTCGTTATATAGAAAGGTTATTATTTTGTCGCGAACAGGACAGCAATCAAGCTACCAGTTCCGGTATAAGTAAAGAGTTGTTATTAAATAGCGGTTTTATCAAATAAATTAGAGGTTCAAATGAAATTAAATACCCCACAAGAGATCATTGCAGATATCGCGTTAGGTAAAATGGTTATCTTGATGGATGATGAAGATCGTGAAAATGAAGGCGATTTCATCATGGCTGCTGAAAAAGTAACGCCTGAAGCGATTAACTTTATGGCAACACATGGCCGCGGCTTAATTTGTATGCCTATGTCTCGTGAAAAATGTGAGACGTTAGATTTACCATTAATGGTAGATAAAAATGATGCGCAATTTACGACAAACTTCACCGTGTCAATTGAAGCCGCTCGTGGTGTTACCACAGGTATTTCGGCAGCAGACCGAGCAACTACCGTATTAGCGGCTTGTGATAAAGATGCCGATAAGCGCTCCATTGTCCAACCGGGTCATATTTTCCCTCTTATTGCCAAAGACGGCGGTGTACTTAACCGCGCCGGCCACACCGAAGCTGGTGTTGATTTGGCTAGTATGGCAGGTTGTGAACCCGCAGCGGTAATTGTTGAAATTCTGAATGAAGATGGCACCATGGCGCGCCGTCCCGATTTAGAAATCATCGCCAAAAAACACGATGTGAAAATGGGCACCATTGCCGATTTAATTGAATATCGTAATGCCACCGAAACTACCATTGCTCGGGTAAGCGAATGCAAACTGCCAACTCAATTTGGTGAGTTTGATTTAGTATCGTTCACCGATACCATTGACGGTCAAACGCATTTTGCCTTAACTAAAGGTGAGATCAAAGCTGATCAGCCAACGCTAGTTAGAGTGCATTTAGAAAACACTTTCCGTGACTTATTGTTCTCAACTCGTGACAATAAAAACACTTGGCCAATTGGTCATGCCCTGGAAAAAATAGGCAAAGAAGGTGGTGTTTTGGTGTTACTAGGTAAGCATGAAACACCACAACAGCTAATTCAGCAAGTTGAGAAGTATGCCAAGCAAGACGAAGGTATTGAAATCAGCGAAGTTGAAAAACACGTTGGCTCAAGAAATGTAGGTGTTGGTTCACAAATTCTAGCAAACCTTGGCGTACACAAAATGCGTTTACTGAGCTCGCAAACCAAATACCACTCATTATCAGGCTTTGGCTTAGAGATAGTGGAATACATCTCTGAATAAGTTTGTTTAACTTCAAGCGGCTCTAAACACACAAACCCGAATATTTATGTTCGGGTTTTTAATTCAGGGAATAATTAACTTAGAATTGCCAAGGATATGGTTTAAATTCTGTTTGTCAAATTTGAATCTTAACTGATACTTAATCTAATCAGTTTCAAGTTGCCGCTCAGAGCTAATCTGCGACCATTATGAAATTAAGAAAACCATAATTCCAAACTTATGTTGGAATCATCTTGAACGTGTCAAATGTGCCAATTGCCGACAGTCGATAATAGCCTAATCCCTGAATATTTTATTTACACAGCTTTTGATAAAGCCACCTTCATGATAGACCAATATATCTTCTAGTTTTTCAATAGTTATGTACGGGCTTTCTTTATAAAAAGTGCCGATTATTAATAGCTCTTTGTTAAAACAATCAATTAGGTTTAAATTATAACTCTCAGATTGCTTTCCAAATAAATGAATTGCTTCTTTACGCGTATCTTCGATTGAATGCTCTTCGTTTCTATATATAAAATATGCCCAGCTTTTTCCATCATTCATAGTTTCAGACCTAATATATCCATAAAATCTCAATTGGTCTGTAGAACTTTTTTTAGCTATTTCATAGGTTTTATCAAAACTTAAAATATCTTCATCGCTAGCTATCGCATCAAAATTGGTAAGTAAAAGAAGGAGGAACAGTCTAATCATAATGATGCCTATTACATTTTAAATTTTGAGTCATTCAGCGTCCACTGCTCGCAGCAGACATCAGGCTGTTGCGAATCCATTTATTACTATTGAAAGAAATCCCAAAAATCCAAATAATAATTGGTATCGAAAAAACTTTCGTGCATTTAATAATTCGTTTTTTAGTGCAAGGTCTTCAACCTTATCTATAGATATTCCCAACCATAGCTCATTTAGAAAAGTAATATTGCTACGCATTTGAGATGCTGTCTTATATTTCATTTGAAATATTTCCAACTGATGTTGGTTGCTTATATCCTGCACTTTATTAATGGACTGGTTAAATTGGTATTTAAAATATAAAGCAACAATAACCAGTGATATGAATATAACAACTACCACAAACAACCCTTATTTACTTTGCTAGTCAACGACCGCTGCTCGCTCAAAGCGGAAGTACATCACCGCTTACTTAAGTTCATCCTAATGATATTCATGCACTTGTCAAATTACTACTGAAAATGATTTGTAGGATAAATGGAGCCGATAAAGAATCGTTCGGCGTCGAGGGGGTGGAATATTTGACATCACCCACACTAGAATGGAACATAGCCTATTATTTACAGTTGTTTTAGCAATATGAAATAGTTTCAGCAAAAAATAGGAATATTTAAAAATAATTTATGAACATAATCGAAAAAGATATAGAAGACTGGGCAAGATCTTCAATCCCTGCATACCAATTTATGGATGTTACGGTGATTAGCGTATCAAATGGCTTATATAAATGCGTTATTCCCCTAAACAAAAACACAGGCAACCATATCAATACTGTTCATGCTGCATTTCAATGGGCTGCCGCAGAAATGTTAGGCGGCTTGATCGTATTGACGAAGCGTTCAAGCAAGCAATATGTGCCAGTAATACGAAGCTTGGACATTGAATTTATGCGGCCCGCGTTTACAGATATTAGTTCTGAAGCTTTCTTTTCAGAACAAGATGTTGAGAAGATGAACTCGGCCATGAAAAATAATGGTCGTTATGACTTTGAGCTAAGTTCTACGATAAAAAATACTGATGGTGAAGTTGTCGCGAAGGCTAAAGGTACGTATGCCGTTAGAATCATGTAGTAAGGCAAGAGAAAAGGCTTTTTGTTACTATCTTGGGGTTCTGTCACACTTAGTTTTATGAGGCATGAACATTTGAAAAAAAATATATAGGATGAATTTCGTCGTCAAATCATCACTGATTAGAGGCAAACTTCAAAAACCTAACAACTTGATTCAGTGGCATTAGCTGCCAAAAATAATCTATTGAGCCAACGGCTGCTGCTCGCTCTTTTGAGACCTTAACCTTTTCAGTAGCTTATGGTCAAGTCAGTGCCAATAGCGAAAGTTGAATAATCAGAGACACTTTGCTTTAATTAACACTAGTTTACTCACAATGGCTAGTTAAAGTATGGATAAATTAAGAGGGGTTTGTTTCTTATTCTTTTTCTTTGGTGCTGCCTTTGTTGGATCAATAATTATTCTCGTACGTAGGTGTGATAGCCGTGAAGCCTTAGATGTTTTTAAAAGGCTATCCCAAAAGGGATTAAGTGTAGTAAATATTAAAGTTGAAGTAGATGGAGATGAAAACCTTTCTATGAGTGATGGATATGTTGCTGTGTACAATGAAACTTCATGGCCAGATGTTATAGCTTTACAAGCTGCATTGTATAATGACTATATTGACCATTCGGCTGTAGCAAATGAATATGCTTTGATTCCTTTTATGAAAAAAGCTTGTAAAGTTGCTGGAATAGCTCTTGTTCCAAGAGGTGATCGAGCAGGAGTAGATCTAGTATTACATGACTTAACTAATTCACTAAAAAGTGGGAAACGTGTAATTTGGGGTGGAGAAGGGCGCTTATCTGGTATTGATGGGGTATCACGATTTAAGGTTGGTAGCGCGTTATTAGCTATTCGATCGAAAAAGCCATTAATACCTATAGCATTTCATGGTGGGCAAAAACTTATGCCACTCAAATCAATTTCTCTTAAACCTGGCACTATTCGTATTCGAATTGGCACTCCTATATCTACAAAAGGTTTAACTGAGGATAACTCTCGTGAATTAGCTGATAAAGCACAACTAGCAGTGTCTGTTCTTTACGAAGAATTATCACATATAAAAAGTTAAGCCTCTTTACTTTATGAAAGTTAATCACTTTAAAAACCTAATGACCGTTTTGCTCCCAGTTGCCATTACAGGCATTAAACTTAAGGTCAGCTTTAACGAAACGGTGAACGTAAAGAGTAATCAATAGCGAATGCCATCAATGCACAATATAACTTCTAATTGGTTAGTTATGACCGTCTCTTGATCGCTCATCAGAGACAGTCAGAAAATCCCTAATTCAGTTCTAGAAGGTAGGTTTTTCTTGATTTTATGGTGGTAGGCTCAAGTTAAATTTACTTAGGCCGAAGGTTAAATAACTTACTAAAAGCTAAAACTACAACTAAAGCTACAGCGCCACAAATGACACCAATTACGCCACTAAATATAGGGGCTGTTACCCACGATAAGGCATCAATGGTTATGCTATTTTCAAAGCTTTCTGCCCAGTGATGTAAAAATGGTAAGCCATGGACAATAATTCCACCACCGACTAAAAACATTGCCGCAGTGCCAACAATGGCGAGTGTTTTCATCAACTTTGGGGCAAAGCCCAATAACATTTTTCCAAAAAATTGCTTAACTGTACTGAAACTATTTTCGATAGGTTGTTTAATTAAATATAAGCCCAAATCGTCAAGTTTAACGATAGCGGCAACTAAACCATAGACACCAACTGTCATTAATATCGCGATAAGTGATACCACACTGGTTTGCTCCAATATCGATTTATCTTGCACCGTGCCTAACGCGATAACGATGATTTCAGCGGACAAGATGAAGTCAGTTTTAATTGCACCTTTGACTTTTTCTTGTTCGTATTCAAGCATATCAATCTGTGGGTCAGTCAACGCTTCGAGATCTTGTTGGTGTTCCGCTTCTTTATCTTCTTTTGAGGTAAAAAAGCTGTGGGCAATTTTTTCAACCCCTTCGAAACACAAATACAAACCGCCAATCATTAACAAAGGTGTGATCAGCCAAGGAATGAAAGCACTAATAAGCAGGGCGGAGGGAACAAGAATAAGCTTATTGATAAAAGAGCCTTTGGCGACGGCCCAAACTACCGGTAACTCCCTATCGGCATTAACGCCTTGCACTTGTTGGGCATTTAACGCTAAGTCATCACCAAGTACCCCCGCGGTTTTCTTCGCCGCAATTTTGGTCATCAATGCAACGTCATCTAGTGCGACCGCTATTTTGTCTATTAATGCAAACAGGCTAGAACCGGCCATTACCTTTCCTTTTATTAAAAAGCCCTGATAATCATCATATCAGGGCTTTCTTTTTTTGGTATATGTTTTGTAAATTCCTTTGCTTCGCTTGTTTTCGCATAGTGAAACGATTAACCAATAAATTGCTTCGCTTTTACTAATATACCAGCGCTATCAAGGGCAAGTTCGCGATGAATTTCATCTTGCGTGCCATGTTTAATGAACTCATCCGGCAAGCCGATATTTAATAATTTAACATCTAACTGTTTGGCCAGAACAAACTCATTCACTGCAGAGCCGGCGCCACCAGCTATGGCATTATCTTCAACGGTAATAAAGTGGCTATGCGTTTTGGCAAGCTCAATAAGTAAACTTTGATCGAGTGGTTTAACAAAGCGCATATCCACTAAAGTCGCATTTAATTCGCTAGCCGTTTGTTCAGCCGCCGTTAACATGGTGCCAAACGATAAAATGGCCAGCTTTTCGCCGTGATTGATAATTTTACCTTTACCAATTTCGATAGTGTCTTCAACACTCGGTAAATCAACGCCGGTACCATTGCCACGGGGGTAACGCACCGCTGCCGGTCCATTGTGCTTATGGCCAGTACTCAGCATTAACCGACACTCGGCTTCGTTGGATGGAGACATGATCACCAAATTAGGAATGCAGCGCATAAAGGATAAATCGAAAGCACCCTGGTGGGTTGCGCCATCCGCACCAACAACGCCGGCACGATCGATGGCAAATAACACGGGTAAATTTTGTATGGCAACGTCGTGGATCAACTGATCATAAGCACGCTGCAAAAAGCTTGAATAAATCGCGACTACCGGATTGTTACCACCAATGGCAAGACCAGCAGCAAAAGTAACGGCATGCTGCTCGGCAATGGCAACGTCAAAATATTTATCTGGGAAACGTCTACTGAACTCCACCATGCCTGAACCTTCACGCATCGCCGGAGTAATAGCCACTAATTTGTCGTCGATTTGGACCATGTCACAAAGCCAATTGCCAAAAATGTTCGAGTAACTGGGTAAACTTGGCGCACTTTTTGGCAAGCTTTCGCTGCTTGGGTCAAATTTTGGCACCGCATGGTATTTGATCGGGTCTTGCTCGGCCTGTTCGTAGCCTTTACCTTTGGTGGTAATTACGTGCAGAATTTGCGGACCTTTTAAGGTACTCATATTGCGGATGGTATCTACCATAGAGTCAACATCGTGACCGTCAATTGGGCCGATGTAATTAAAACCAAGTTCTTCAAAAAACGTCGATGGTACTACCATGCCTTTCAAATGTTCTTCGGCCTTTGACGCTAATTCTTTAATTGGTGGAATGGAACCAAGTATGCGTTTCGATTTTTCTCTAAGGCCAGTGTACAAGCTGCCAGAGAGTAATTTGGCTAAATGATTATTTAATGCGCCGACGTTTTCTGAAATCGACATATCGTTATCGTTGAGCACGATAAGCATATCTTTGTGGATATCACCGCCGTGGTTTAACGCTTCAAATGCCATACCCGCAGTCATCGCGCCATCACCAATAACCGCCACGGTTTTACGATTTTTGTTTTCTTTATCCGCGGCAACGGCCATGCCTAACGCAGCTGAAATTGACGTGCTTGAATGACCTACGCTAAGTACGTCGTATTCACTTTCTTCACGCCACGGAAATGGGTGTAAGCCTTCTTTTTGGCGTATGCTTTGCATTTGATCACGACGACCGGTTAAAATTTTGTGTGGGTAAGCCTGATGACCAACATCCCAAATTAAATTATCAAACGGCGTGTTGTATACGTAATGCAGGGCAACGGTTAATTCAATGGTGCCTAATCCCGAAGCAAAGTGACCACTACTTTTACTCACCGAATTTAATAAGTAAGAGCGAAGTTCATCGCTAACTGCTTTCAGTTTGTCTTGTGGTAAATCTCGCAATTGCTCTGGCTTATCAATTTGCGCGAGTAGGGGATAGTGAGACAGCTCTGTAGTCATAAAAAACCAGTGTTAGTGTGCACGTTTAATGATAAACGTCGAAAAATTAGATAAGTTGCGTGTATTGTAGGGTAAAGTTTCTAAAGCTGAAAGGGCTTGTTGAAATAACTGCTGTTCTTTTTGCATCGCCCCTTCTAAACCTAACAACGCAGGATATGTGGATTTATTGGCATCAACATCTGAGCCAGCTGGTTTGCCTAAGGTTTCTTCGCTACTGGTGATGTCGATGATATCGTCATGCACCTGATAAGCTAAACCAATTTGCTGAGCAAACTCTTGTAAACCGTGAAACGTAGGTTCAGGCAAGTCTTCACGACATTTTGCCGGCATTAAAATAGCGGCTTGTAATAACGCGCCGGTTTTTAATTTATGGATGGTTTGTAACTGCTCTAACGGGACTTGTTTGTCGGTCGCCGCCAAGTCCATCGCCTGACCGCCACACATACCTTGATAGCCAGCGGCTTTACTGAGCATCTGAATTAACTGGATCTGAGTCTTGGCGCTGACATGATTAAATGGATGATTTGAAATAATATCAAAGGCGAGGCTTTGTAAACTATCGCCGGCCAAAATTGCCGTCGCTTCATCAAACTTAACATGGCAAGTGGCTTGCCCGCGACGCAAATCATCATCGTCCATGGCGGGTAAATCATCGTGCAATAATGAATAAGCATGAATGCATTCTAACGCCGCGGCTATGGGATCAATGTCATCAAGATCCAGCTCTAACATTTCTGCCGTTACATAAGTCAAATAGGGACGCATGCGCTTGCCGCCGATGAGTAACCCGTAGCTCATGGCATCAAATAATCGTTGATCGTTAATGGCTATTTCGGCGAGTTTTTGCTTAAGAAACTTATCAATTCGCTGCTGAAAGGTAGCAAGGTTTTCAAGTTGAAACACTATCGTTGGCTCTCACTGTCGTCAAAATCGGCAAGTTGTTGTTCACCATTTTTGTTTAACAAAATTTGGATTTTTTGTTCCGCCTGACTCAGTTTGCTTTGGCTAACCTGGCTTAATGATAAACCACGCTCAAATAACTTCATCGAATCTTCGAGTGATAAATCACCCTGTTCAAGGTTTTCTACAATGTTTTCAAGCTCATTCATTGACTCTTCAAAGCTTTGATTTTCAGGTTTTTTCACGATATATCGCCTAAACTAAAATGCCTTCTGCTGGAGTTTATCATGTAGACAAACGCTAAATGCAGATTTATGTCGCTTGGTATAATTATATTTGTTGAGCCATTTTACCTTGAATTTTAAAGAATTGGTATACACTTAAATATTTCAAATTGCATTACTTCATCGCCTGATTGTTGTATAATGCGCCGGTTTTTTATTTAAATGGTTTTATTGATGAAATTTATCGTTAAGTTGCAATCTGAAATTACTATCAAGTCACGCCCGGTACGTAAGCGTTTCACTAAAATTTTAGAGTCAAACATTAAAAATGTACTGCGCCGTGTAGACGAAGAAGTGCGCACTAAAATGAACTGGGACAGCATAGAAGTTACCAGTAAAAATACCAGTGAAGAAAATCGTTTGGCGTTAATTGAATCGCTCAAATGCATTCCCGGTATTCCGCACTTTTTGGAAGTACAACAGTTTGAATTTACCGATTTGCACGATATTTTTGAAAAAACCTTAGCGGTTCATAAAGAAACTATTGTCAATAAAAGCTTTTGTGTTCGCGCCAAACGCGTCGGTGAACACGACTTTACCTCATTAGAGATAGAGCAATACGTTGGTGGCGGTTTGAATCAAAACGTTGAATCGGCCCGGGTGCAACTGAAGAAGCCAGATGTGACCGTTCGCGTTGATGTCAACAAAGACATTTTATACATCATCACTGAGCGCCATGAAGCCCTGGGTGGTTTTCCAATTGCCACCCAAGAAGATGTATTATCCTTGATGTCTGGTGGCTTTGACTCAGCCGTTGCCAGCTACCAAATGATTAAAAAAGGGGCGCGTACCCATTACTGTTTCTTTAACTTAGGTGGCTCGGCCCATGAGTTAGGGGTGAAGCAAATTAGTCACTATTTATGGAATAAGTTTGGCGCTTCACATCGGATTAAGTTTTTCGCCGTGGATTTTGAGCCGGTGGTTGCTGAAATTCTTGAAAAAGTGGAGAACGGCCAGATGGGTGTGGTGTTAAAGCGTATGATGATGCGTGCCGCAGCAACCATTGCTGAGAAACGTGGCATACAAGCACTGGTTACCGGGGAAGCATTAGGTCAGGTGTCTAGCCAAACGCTGACCAACTTGAATGTGATTGACCGAGTCACTGAAACGCTTATTCTGCGCCCGTTAGCGGCTTATGACAAACAAGATATCATCGATATTGCCCGTAAAATTGGTACTGAAGAGTTCTCCAAAACCATCCCTGAATACTGTGGTGTGATCTCGAAAAAGCCAACCGTAAAAGCGGTATTGAAAAAAATTGAAGCCGAAGAAGCCAACTTTGATATGAGCATTCTAGATGGAGTGGTAGAAAACACTCGTATGCTCGATATTCGTGACATTGGTGATGAGGCGGAACAAGAAGTAAATACCGTATCCAGTGTTGAAACGGTAGACAGTGCCGGTCATGACAATGTGATTATCGATATTCGCAGCCCGGAAGAAGAGGATGCTAACCCGCTAGAGCTTGATCAGATTGATGTAAAGCACATCCCATTTTATAAACTTGCCACCCAATTTGGTGATTTGCCGAAAGATAAAACCTATCTGTTATATTGCGACCGTGGCGTAATGAGTAAGCTACAAGCGTTATATCTACACGACAATGGTTTTAGTAACGTCAAGGTTTACCGCCCATAAGATTTAGCGCCAGAAAAACAGCGCTATTTATAGCGCTAGGTTGGCGGGGGTTCAACCTCGCACAGTTACCGCAGGTAATCTGAAGTGGCTTTCGCCTTAATGCGAGACTAAAGTCCCGCCAACCGGTTACTTCAGTTTATAAATCTAATACCATCTTGCCTTGCTTAAAGACAATATCTACCGGTATCTTAGCCGCTTCTAACTTAGCCAAATCGGTAGCTAAGTTTTCACGGATAACACCCATCTCGGCAACTAGTTTAGCGACGCCCTCATAATCACCATTACCTTGTAGGGTAAGGATCAGTTCAGATAATGAATCAATGGCTTTGGTCATTTTTTTCAAGTCCACTTTGTAAAGACCATTGTCATCTAGAGTGAACGCGCCATTATCGGCGAAATAATTAAACCGCACCATATTCGCTTTACCATGAGCGCTGGATGCACCAAAGCGAACGGAACGGAAAATACCGGCCATAAAAGTGGTGTAATAATCTTTTAGTACCCCTTCACTGATCTCGCCTTTTTCTAATAATTGGCGGATCATATACAAACCTAGAATGTCGGCTTTGCCTTCTTCTAACGCGGAAGCGTGTTCTTTTAACGCCTGACGTACCGTGCCTTTATCATTAATGGTGTTCTTAATGCCTAAACCGTGAGCCACTTCATGAAACATGGTATTGGCAAAAAACGCAGTAAAGGTAACGTGTTTACGATCCTCAACGCTAATCAGCTGTTCGGCAATGGGTAGCATAATGGCATCGAACTTGGCTTGCATGGCATTTTTTAGCTGTAAACGACGTGTGCCTTTTTCCAGTTGCACTTGTTCATCATTGGGTAAGTTAATGGCAATGGTTTTGCTGCCCGCATTGGAATGACCGGCGTAATAAATGACATCATAGGCATTTAAGTCGGCATCTGAGCCGGGCACTTCGGCTTTGTATTTTTTGTTCACCTGTAAGCCTTTTTGCAGTTCCGGCAAAAACGCGGTGTACTTGGCCAGGCGTTCGCTCCAGCTTAAATCTTTGATCAGTACATAACTCTCAAAACCGGCACGGTAGCCATAAAGCAAGTCTTCATAAGTTTCAATGGGGCCAATTACTACGTCAATGGGGTTATTTTTCATATCCATCCAGGCAAAATCTGACGCCTGGTAGTCATCAGTTCTAAACGCTTCGGCCCGCATGGTTAAGTAGTTGGCAAACTCTTTATTATCGGCAAAGGTTGCCGCTTTTTCCAACAGTGCTGCCGCTCTTTCCAAAGGCTTTGCAAAAGCTTCTGAATAAGGAATGGCATATAACTTGCCTTGTTCGTTGCGCTTAATCATCGAATAGAGCGACGTGTTACCGGCAAATTCAGTTTTTTCAAATTCGACTTTACTCATATCTTCTGGATAAAACTGTGCGCCTAATGGCTTTTCGGTAATATTGGTTAATAATGGCTTGTCGCCATTCAATCGGTCCCAGGGGCCGTAGTTAATTTCGACAAAGCGACGAGTCGCCGGATCGTTAATGCTGGCTAGAAACTGTTTTTTATTATCGCCAAACGCTTGTTGCCAAAATAAGTCATCAATGACTTTTGATGCATCGATTAATAACGATAGCATCTGCTTTTGATTGCTACTTAGATGGCTTAAATCGGCATTTAAGGTAACTTCTTTATAGATGTTTAACCGATGTTGCGCTTCTGGTAACAGGCTGTGTTGTTGGGCGCTATCTGATATTGTGTCGCCACAACCGGTAATTAACGTTGACGTTAATACCAGCGCAGCAGCAATTTTTGTTAGTTTCATAATATTCCTTGTAATACCATTTAGGTATTAAATGGTATTTATGCATCAAGACTAAAAAATATTTGTCGTTTAAGCAATTATTTAATTCACTAATGCGAAAGTCTTTGCGCTAGCACAAATGCTCTGTTATTAATTAAGTAAGTTAAGCAAATGACGCGGTTAAATATTTTCAATAAGTACTACACTTAAACCTATTACCATTAACCTAATCGTTATCAATGTATTCAGCATCAAGGGGATGATTTATGAGACATGCAGTAATTTCTTTTTTGGGTAAAGATCGTCCAGGTATCGTCGACAATTTAGCGACTATTATCAAGCAGCATAACGGTAACTGGCAAACCAGTAACTTGCGTCATTTGTCCGGTTTTTTTGCGGGCATTGTTGAAGTACTGGTGAGTGAAGAAAATGCAGAAGCATTAGTGACTGACATTAAAAAAATTGATGGTTTAGACGTGAATGTTGGCGTTACTCACCCATCACAGTACGACGATAAAACCATTTCATTAGAGCTTACCGCCAACGATCGGCAAGGCATTGTTGGCGAAATTTCGGCGGTGATCCATAAACAACATGGCAATCTGATTAAATTGGCAAGTAGTCAGGGCAGTGCTCCTGATTTTGGCCAAACTATTTTTAAAGCATCAGCAATCATTGCTATCAACGGTGAAGAGAAAATTGATAACTTAATTGCCGCATTAGAAAGCATCTCTGACGATTTAATGGTTGATATAAACGTATAATTAATCGCAATTACATTAATCTGTATTAAGCAAATACCAGCACAGTTAACGTCCATAAGATTGCGGCAAGGAAGGCCGCCAAAGAGGCCGGGACTATTTGTGACTTCACATGATCCATTAAATCACAACCTGTGGTCATCGCACTGAGTATGGTAGTGTCAGAAATTGGCGAGCATTGATCGCCATAAACGCTGCCATTAAGCACGGTGGCAAAACACACCGCCATAAATAGCTCTGGGTTCGCCAACCCTTGCGATTGACAGATTGCCCAGGCTAAGGGCATGGCAAGTGGAAAGGCGATTGCGTATGTGCCCCAGCTGGTGCCGGTAGAAAAGGCAATCACCATAGTCATCAATTGTAAAATAACCGGCAATAACCAAAACGGCAGTTGCTCACCCAATTGCGAAACCAAAAACAGTCCGCCACCTATCTCTTTACTGATATTGCCAATGATCACTGCTAGCATCAAAATTACCGAGGCGACAACAACCCCTTTTAAGCCGGTGCCAAAGCCATCGACAACATTGGTAAGCGACATGCCTTTGCCTAAAGCGATAAAAATTGACAATAAAAGGGCGCCGCCAAAGGCCCAGTTTACCTGCGGCGAGCCGTAAGCGATAAATGTGATTACTGCAATGGCAATTAGGCTGAGCAGAGGGATGAAAAACTCCAGCACATGTGGCTGGTAGCCCTCAGGCACATGACAGTGCTGTAATTCTTTGGCACTTAGCGGTGTTGCGTTAGCGCCATCCAACTCACCCGTTGTTGCGGCTCGCTGATGCGCCGCTCTAATTCTTTTTCCGGAAAATTTAGTGATGTTCAGGCTTAATAACAAGGTGCCGATCACCGCGAGTATGCCGTAAAAACTGAACGGTATACTGCTAAAAAAGAATTTTAAACGATCAGTTTCCGTCGCTAGAAAAGCCACTCCAGGGACAAATATTAACGCTTGGATATAGGCGGGCCAGGCATTTAGGGCTATCACTGAGGCAATGGGAGACGCAGTAGAGTCGACAATGTAACTCATTTCTTCATGACTGACTCCCGCTTTATCTGCCAGCGGCCTTACCGTAGTGCCAACCAGAACCGTACTCATGGTACCGCCTTGAAAAAATAAAATACCCAGCAGCCAGGTTACCATTTTGGCCGATCTTGGGCCTCTGACAAAGTGCCGGGTCATGTAATCGGCAAACGCCTGTGCGGCTCCTGTTTTTGTCCAAACCCCCAATAAGCCGCCCAATAACCATAAATACAGCAATAAAATGGCCGCGGTTCCTTCTTTGGCAAGATTTGGAATTATCACATTATCGGTAAGGTTGTACTCTCCCAACATAACCGCGCCCACCACTACGCCGCTAAACAAGGCGGTAATCGGTTCGCGGGTTAACAAACACAAGGCAATAGTGATAAACGCCGGCAATAATGACCAAAGGCTAAAATGAAACGCCGGCTTTAGCAGAGTTAATTGTTGGTTATCGTCAACCACCCACTGCTGCTTTAGTTCGGGCGGTGGTTGTCGGTTGTTTAAATTTTCCTGGCTCAGTAACGATTGCTCGTAAGGTACGCTGTTAGTGATAACAATTTCCTGACCTTTATATTTATAAGCTGGCAGACCTGAGGCGGAGGTGTATATGTTGTAAATATAAGATTGTTCTACCCAGGTTTTGCTGACATTTTTATCGATGTAAAGGGCGCAACAAAGACCGACTGCAAAAATGAACAGGGCAACATGATTGTGACGTTCCGTGATTAATTTCATTGCATTTTTCCATTGGAATTGCATCATTTAGCCGTTCAATTAAGTCGCTAAATGCTGTGGATATTCGTTGAGATAATATCTATCTATACAGCAAAAATGCAGAAAAGAGAACGCTTAATTAATCGGCTTGAAGTCGAAGTGATGTAGGTTAATGCAGTTATCCTATCGACGTTAGATTAGGCTACCACATCGACTTTATACCAAGTCGGTAGAATTGGCATTAAAGGTATGCTGGTGAACTGACGCTAATATCGCCTTCAATAAAGTGTTCAAAACTTTGTCGCAAAATTTGACCATCGGGCCAGTGTAATTCTACCACGCCCAGTAATGGCTGATAGCGAGCCGTGTATAACGTTCCCCAGCCATGCCAGTCGCTGGACTTTCTTAACAATGGCGGTTGCAGAAATAAATTAACCAAGGAGTTTTTTGCTTCCCTGGGGTCGGCGATGCGAGCGGACAAATACTGCGCCCGAATGTAGCTATCGGCAATGGCGTCAATGTTTTCGATGGCGCTGCCGTCTTGATGGTTGGTAGCAAAGGCAAGGGAGTTAACCTGAACTTTTTCGCCAGGGCAAATGACAACGGTTTTGTTGTCGCCTTGTCTATCGACTACGGTGACGTTATACGGCATATGAATAGGTACATGGGTTAACACTTCAACGGCTTCAACGGTGGTGCGACAGAACTCTAAAATGTAGCGCAGCACAATAGTAATGGCAAAACCGTCACCATGCGCCTGAAGGCCACCGTAGGCCAGCGAAACCGCTAAGCCATGCTCATTCATGCCATCAATGACTCCCCACAAACAATCGGTCATTGCAATTACCCGGGTGCCATTCCAATGGGTATGCAGCAATAAGCGATCACATAATTGTGATGGGAAATCATAATTGCGCACCAGTTCAATACCGTAATTTGTTTTGCAGGCTTGTGAACAACCAGAGCGAAAAACAGGTGGTTTATATAAACATAAAAATGCACAGGTTTGCTCATTGGCACCAAAGGCATGGCATAAACCATCGTAGGTGGTGAGCAACTTGGGCATATATTGCTGTATTTTTTCTCGACCTTCTTGAGCACTAACACGTTCTGGGGCTCGGCTTAACCAGCGATGATAAGCTGGCCAGGTTTGGGCGTAGGTTACAGCCAGATTTTCACCGAGAAAGTGTTCTTGTTGTGAAGAAAACCCCAGTGTGGGGATTTGTTCGATCATGACTTTATGTATTGTTTAAACTGCGCCGAGGCTTCTTTAAGCCATTTAAGGTTGCCGTTTCCTGACTCTGAAACTGTACTATTTTTATCGCTCTCCATCTTCACACTCTCAGTCACTTTTGTCATTGCCGATAAATCAAGGGTTTTCTTGGCGGCTGTGGTTAAGTTCAGCTGAGTTTGTTGCTCAATTGCTGCAGATGGGATTTCAGTAGCATGATCTATGGCCAAATTGCCATATTCAGCAGCATCCGGATAGGTGCCTAGTTCACCTATCTCGTGATGAATAAGTGGTTCTGCGACATCTGTGTTAGCCACATCATTGTTAACCGTTAAGCCCGGCACGGTTGCCATCCTGGCTTTGCTTTCTCGTGTCGGTTTTTGCAAGGGGCCCAAGCTATCAAGGTAGCTATTTTGTCGCTGTTCTTTGTTGTAAACGGTAAAGTTAATTTTGCTGTCGCGAAAACTTTTTAGCGGTTGGCCAAGGTTACGCAAACCCACTTCTCGTTGGCGGCGAACCATATCGAAATCAAGTTCGGTAACCAAAAACTCATCGGTGGTACCTGCTTGATGTATCACTCGGCCAGAAGGGTCTACGAAACAAGACTGACCGACACCGCCAACACCTAAACCATTGATATCAATGATGTAGCTTTGAAAAATAGCGCCGCTACTGCGGGCCAGATTTAATTCAATCTCGCGGTCATTGGTGCCGGTTAATATCGGATGTAAAATGACTTCGGCCCCCATCGAGGTCAGGGTTCGAAGCACTTCCGGAAACCACATGTCATAACAAATGCACAAGCCAAATCGACCAGCGCCGGGCACGTCAAACACCACGAATTCGTCTCCGGCTTCTACCCCTTCTTCAAAAGGACAAAATGGGAATAGCTTTCTATGTCGGGCAATCACTTGCCCTTGGGGATTGATCACGGGTGTGGTATTAAAAACTGCGTTATTTCGTTGTTCAAAAAAAGAGCCGGGAATTAACCAGATGTTGTGTTTTTGTGCCATCGCACAAAAACGATCTTCAGTGTGCCCTGGCATGGGTTCGGCATAACTGTGTAAAGGACCATGAGCGGCCAGTTCACTGATAATTACCATTTCTACCCAAGGGTATAAGCTCATCAGTACATTAATCTTGTCTTCAATCGCGTCTACATTGCTACCATGCTGCAAATTCATTTGTATGCCAGCTATACCAAATGGCGTCATAATTAGTGTGTCTTGATTTATTGATTATTATGTGGAAAGCCTTTGACTTCATCATAGCCTAACTTTGTGTGGGAAGTGTGCTGGCTATTAGCAAAAGCAATATTTTTGTTCTGCATCAAAATTTATCAAACTTTGTTGATAATTTGAAACACCTAGGTATAGCTTTTTATCACTTGTACATAACATAAAGTTAATCATAAGTGCTGCCCAAGGCTGGTTAGTGACCAGATTCGGCTGTATTTTAAGCGCTTATCCACAGTATCAGTATTGCGTTGCAACAACCTGTAACAGCTCACACTCAGTATTGAAATAAGTAAAAAACACAATTAATTCAACTGGGTATAGGTTAAGTCTAGTTTATCTCCATACATTGGCTAGCGGCTTGCGATTAGCTTTAGCTGCTCCTGTAATTACCAACAAATATTTATTAACGCCACTATCGGTAGTCAAATTCAGCCACTGACATTCTATAACTCTAGGTTATTAAATCCCCAAGAATCGGAATGCTGAAAATGCTGTGCTTACATTTTTTCTAGGTATATTAAGACTTTAGATTTAATGATTTCGCTTATAAATAATTCTCTTATCTGCTGGTGGGTAAATCCGCTGAAATGCAAATGACGGATCATTTATATAGGGCTATTGGTAAACCTTGATTTTTATATGAACGAATATTGGAAAACTACATATGAGTAACGTTGAAAATAAAAAAACTCAGGAAATGATCGGGTTTTACCATCAGCTTAATAATAAGCGGCAAGATACCTGGGTAAAATTAAAAAAGTATACCTTCCACCTTTCAACCAGCAGTCGCAGCAGTAAAGGCCATAATCGGTTAAAGAAAGCGCTCGAACTTTCATTAACTTCACTGGAAAGTATTGAGGATTATACCGCATTTCCTTCGAAAGAAGACTTTCGTTATTTGTGGATCCAATTTGAACAGAAAGATTATGTTGGTTTGACCCATTCGGTCGCACAAATTCATTATTTTTTAGAAAATGGTACTTATCGGCGCAAAGACGTTGATTTATCACTTTCAACCACGGAGTCAAAAGCCAATTTAGAAGCGGATGATGACAATCCACATAGTATTCAAGGAGCGAACAAATCCCGCTAAAGACCATATTTTGAAGTGTTGATCGTCGATGATTTACTCATTGATGCGGAAAACCAATTGCTCAACGCGATGCGAACTATGCGTCATCGCGATGATCAGTTCACCTACAACACCATCGTTGTGCCTACTTTTGAAGATGCCATTATCGCGGTGTTAATTAACCCTAATATTCAAGCGTGTATCTTACGACCCAGCTTTCCGATGAAATCGAAACGCAATAGTGGTCTTATCACTCATGTGGTGGCGGCAATCGACGAAAAATTGCGTAAATATGTTTATAACAGTAAAAATCAGGGCAGCGAACTGGGCCGGTTGATCAATTATTTACGACCAGAGTTAGATTTATACTTGATCTCGGACATGGCGATGGAAACCGGCAACCAAGATGATGACGATTATTTCAAACGGGTATTTTATAGTGAAAATTCCAACTTAGATATGCACCACAGTCTTTTGGGTGGGGTTGCCGAACGTTTTGATACGCCATTCTTTTCTGCTCTAAAAAAATACAGCCGTAAACCTACCGGTATTTTTCATGCGTTGCCAATTTCTCGAGCAAAATCGATAGAAAAGTCAAACTGGATTGGCGATATGCTCGACTTTTACGGGGCGAATATATTTCTTGCTGAAACCTCCACCACATCCGGTGGTTTAGATTCTTTACTGCAACCTAAAGGGCCACTGAAAAAAGCTCAGGAGTATGCCTCCAGAGCTTATGGTTCGCGCAGCTCTTATTTTGTCACCAATGGCACATCAACCGCGAATAAAATAGTCGTACAAGCGTTAGTTCAGCCTGGTGATATTATTTTGGTCGACCGAGATTGTCATAAATCACATCACTACGGCATGGTGCTATCTGGCGCGCATGTAAAGTATTTGGACTCTTATCCGATACATGATCTTTCCATTTATGGCGGTGTGCCATTGAAAGAGATAAAACGTAACTTATTAAAATACAAAGAGATGGGCCAGCTTGATCGAGTTAAAATGTTGCTGCTAACCAATTGTACTTTTGATGGCGTGGTATAACGTACGTCGGGTTATGGAAGAATGTTTGGCGATAAAACCTGATCTGGTGTTTTTATGGGATGAAGCCTGGTTTGCGTTTGCCAGCTTTAACCCGATTTATCGAACGCGTACGGCAATGTTTTCCGCCGCATCGTTAACCAGACGGTTTAAACGCACTAAATATCGTAAAAAATATGAAGCTTATCAGCAACAACTTGCCCAGGTAGCAGCAAACGAGCAAAGCGCCTGGATGTTGGAAAATAAGCTGATCCCCAATCCCGATGTGGCAAGGATTCGTACCTATACCACGCAATCAACTCACAAAACATTAACCTCGTTACGGCAAGGTTCGATGATCCACATTTTTGACCAGGATTTTCGTCGAAAAGTCGAAAGCACGTTTAACGAAGCGTATATGACACATACGTCGACCTCGCCCAATTATCAAATTTTGGCATCCTTAGATATTGGCCGCCGACAAGCCGAACTTGAAGGCTACGAAATGGTCAACAAGCAGCTTGCATTGTCGATGACCCTGCGTCAATCGGCGTATCAGAGCGACCGCTTAAAAAAATACTTTGATGTGTTAGTCAATAAAGACCTGGTTCCGGCAGAATTTCGCGAGTCAGGGGTTGAACCTACTTTAACGTTGACACCGGGTTTAGCCAAATGGAAGAAGCCTGGGCCAATGATGAGTTTGTCGTCGATCCAAGCCGGATCACCGTACATATTGGTAAAACCGGGATAGATGGTAATACCTTCAAAGATAAATATTTGATGGACAAATATGGCATCCAAATTAATAAAACCTCGTGAAATACCATTCTTTTCATGGTCAATATTGGTACCTCACGTAGCTCGATCATGTATCTATTAAATTGCTTATACAAAACCGTCAATGAATTAGAAATACGTGATGAAGAAATGAGCCCGGCTGAGCGGGCGATCCATCAAAAACGGGTAATTTCATTAACCAAAGAGTTACCCCCGTTACCAGACTTTAGTTGCTTTCATAGTGCGTTTCGTCCGGGCAAAGCCCTAGGCACAGGCGAAGGCGATATTCGTAAAGCCTATTTCTTATCTTATGATTGTGAAAATTATGAATACATAAACTTAGATAGCGGTGAACTTGAGCGGGAAATGCAAGCAGGAAGAGAGCTTGTTTCAAGTACCTTCATCATTCCTTATCCGCCAGGCTTCCCTATTTTGGTGCCTGGACAAGTGATTAGCCAGGAAATCTTGGAATACATGTAAGCACTCGATGTGAAAGAAATTCATGGTTGTAACCCTGAACTTGGTTTAAGTGTTTTTACTGAACAAGCATTAAACCGACTTGAACAAAAAGTGACACCCGAATTGGCAGCAATCAGGCCGATTAATGACACCAAAAAAGCTGTCGCAACAGCAACTAAACGAAAACAAAAAGTACCCGCAATCAAGTAAGAGGTTGTTACTTTATTGCTAACAAACCCACTAGTGCGTAGCTAAGTGGAAAAAGCAAAAGCAAAAGCAAAAGCAAAAGCATCATCATTACAACACTAATCAGACCCAAAAGAGAACACAGCTATGAAAAAACTCAATGGTTTAACGGAAATATACAAATTCTTTCGGACCTACAAAAAACCGATATATTTTGTTTCAGCATCGCCTTTTAATATTTTAGGATTAGGCCAATTAGTGCCTTCGCTGACCTATGTTAACTATTTTGATTGTTTTGATGGAGTTCATCACCGGGTATTTACCCCAAAAGATCGTGGCGCGCCAGAATTCACCTGTTTAGAGGATGTGGTTAACTACCTGTTAGCACATAACGAAGCCAAAGACTATATGGCCAAACAAGGCCGTGGTGGTCATATGATGGCGGTAATGTTTGATCAAAAAACAGAACAGCTTGCCAAAAGCATGGGCATTAATGTGGCGATGCCTTCGTACGAATTGCGTAACCATTTAGACTCGAAAATTGTCACCACACAAATGGCCAATGAAGCCGGAGTGGCCAGTGTGCCGAATGTGTTGGGGGAAGCCGAAAGCTATGAGCAGTTAATGGACTTGGCCAAATCGGGCAAGTTAGGTAAAGATTTGGTGGTGCAAACACCGTACGGTGATTCGGGAAAAACCACGTTTTTTATCGCCTCGAAAAAAGATTGGCTGCTATATGATAAATTAATCATTGGCCAAGAAATTAAAGTGATGAAACGCATTGCCCCTCGTTGCGGTACCGTAGAAGCGGTTGCGACCAAGCATGGCACCATAGTAGGACCTATTTTAACTGAGCTTGTTGGTCATAAAGAGCTGACGCCATTTAAAGGTGGCTGGAGTGGTAATGAAGGTTTTGTTAATGTGCTTGATGACAAAGCACGTACCAAATTAGAACGTATGGTGAAAAAATTTGGTGATCGTCTGTATCAAGAAGGCTATAAAGGTACCTTCTGTATTGATTATTTGATCGATAAAAAAGATGGCCGCATGTATCTGGGCGAATTAAACCCGCGTATTAGTGGCGCATCGCCGATCACCAATTTACTGACGCAAAAATATGGTGGCGTGCCATTATTGATGTTCCATTTACTCGAACATATGGGCATTGATTATGACATCAATATTCGCGAGATCCAAAAACGCTGGCGTGATTTTGATACCTGGTCTCAGGTGGTTTTCAAACATACCGGCGACGATGTCCGATTACTCAAGCAAGTGCCACGTTCTGGCATTTGGCGAACCACCGACAACAATGATGTTGAACTGGTGCGCCGTACTGCCGACTGGAGTAATGTATCCGGCATGAATGAAGCGTTCTTCCTGCGTATCTTAGGGCCGGGAGAGTATATCTATAAAGGCGCAGATATGGGGGTGTTGCTGGTACGTGGGCATTTGCAAACCAAAAATGACAAACTCACGCCTCGGGCCAAAAACTGGGTTGCGGCGATGAAATCGCAATTTCAATCGGCCAGTCTCGAGACTGAAATTCACCCAAGTTTGTCCGATACTGACATTCACGGTAAGGTTTTTTAATAACCTTTTAAGATTAACCATCAGTACCTGGGGAATAACTCTGGTACTGATGGTAACCCTAGTCAGTCCAATCCACTTTCTCTGTCTATTTTAGCGAATTAACACCACGGTTTTGGCAAATCTATCGAGTGTTAAAGAGTGAAACTTGGGCAGAACATGGATGGTGATTTCATGTTTGTTATTGGCATTAACGCCTTAGGCAAAGCAAGCAGCGACATCTAGGTTGATGTCGCTAAAACTGGCGTTTTGAGGTGACCTTACTTGCCCATGTATTTCTCAAGTTTTACATTCCAATTATCGCTGCGCACAATTCGCAGTAAAATTCGATTTAACGGTTCTCTTAATTGGCTATTCTCTGGCACGGCAAAACCATAATCCTGACGCTCAAAAGTGACCGGCGATATTTCTATCAGGCCCTGAAACTCTTCCTGAACAAAATAACGCAGTAGCGGCGCGTCGTAGACCATGGCATCAATTTTACCATTGGCCACCGCACTGATGCCATCGCTAACACTAGGGAACTCGTGAGTCATGTAGCCGTTATTTTTTAAAAATCTTTCGCTGGTTGAACCGGGAACAGTGGCGATCTGCACCTTGCTTAAGTTGTTGATATTATTGACGTTAGAGCTAATTTTCTGTAATGTTAAGATGCTCGAAAATGCCGCGATAAAACTGGCGACAATGATCAATGCGGTAAACATCCAGACAACGCCAAGGGCGCGACCGGTTGTGGTTAATGGGGTTTTGTCGCCATAACCCACCGTGGTCATGGTTGCGGCGGCCCACCAAAAGCCTTCACTTACCCGCCGTATGGTATGGCTGTCGTCACTTTTTGCTTCGTGTTTGTGCTCAACCAGCCACATCAGCCAACCGACGGCAAACAGCAGACCAAACAATGAAGCGACCACTTGAAAGAATTGCAAAGAGAATAATTGTTGAAAAGTGGAAAGCCATAGATTGGTCTGTTCATCAGATTTTGTCGCAATGGCAAAGCCGGTGGAGTGAATGGGGTGGGTGAAATCCATCAACGACTCACGCTCTTCGGTAATGGTAATTGCTGCTACTGCGGCATGCAAACTGCCATCATTAACGCCATCGAGTAAGCCTTGCAGCGAATGCTCTTCAAATTGATAGCTGAGGTTTAAATCCTTTGCCATCGCTTGCCATAACTCGATGCTGATACCCGACCAGCTGCCATCGGGGGCTTTAATGGCAAATGGCGGAGCATGCATGGTACCAATGCGAAGTACTGGTTTATCAGGCTGCGAATTTGTCGTGCCTTTTGCCAACACCATTTTGCTGGCTAGTAGCCAACAGCAACACAGGATGAAAATCAAATTCCTCAGCATGGCTTGTCTCTTTGTTAACTCGCTACAAATGGTAAACTCAAATAAAACTGGATGACCAAGGCATTGGTGATATCAATAAAGAATGCGCCCACCAATGGCACCACTAAAAAGGCTTGTGGCGAAGGGCCATGGCGAGCTACCAATGCTTCCATATTCGCGACTGCGGTTGGGGTTGCACCTAAGCCAAAGCCACAATGACCTCCCGCCATTATCGCCGCATCATAATTTTTACCCATGATGCGGAAAGTAATAAAGTAAGCAAAAGTCATTAATACCGCCGTTTGCGCGAAAATGATAAACACCATTGGCCCGGCTAAACTTGCCAGCTCCCAAACTTTTAACGACATTAACGCCATAGCCAAAAATATCGACAACGCCATGGTGCCCCATAAATCGACACAGGCACGGCTGACTGTATAGACTTTAGAAAATTCACAAAAATTGGTGGCAACCACGCCAAACAATAGTGGGATCAAAAACGACGGTAATACTATGCCCATTTCTTTTAAGCCGACATAACCAAAGTGGCCGACAACCATACACAACAAAATAATGAACAGGGTTTCCATCATATTTTTTGGCGTAACCAAATCATGATCTTCAGGGTTAAAGGTAACGGTATCATCCAGCTCTTCGTGATATTCGTCAGCTTTTAAATTATAGCGCTTAATCAAGCGTTTGCTTACCGGCCCTCCAACTAAACCACCGAGCACCAGTCCCATGGTGGCGGCAGCCATGGCCAATTCAAATACCCCACCAGGCATATTGTACTCAGCGATAAATAAATCAGCATAAGTGGCACCGTTGCCATGACCACCCGATAAAGTGACAGAACCACCAATAAGGCCCATTAACGGATTCATATCGGTTGCTAAGGCTAACGAGACACCAACGGCATTTTGTAAAATTAAATACATTGAGGTGACGAGCAGAAACAGTACAACTTTCGGGCCGCCCTTAAGCAGTAACTTAAAGCTTGCACCAAGACCTACTGTGGTAAAAAATATCGTCATGAACGGCGTTTTAAAGCTCATATCAAACAGCAGGTTAAGATCAAAAGCAATATGGCCGATAGCGGCTAATATCGAGAACACGATGCCACCGACAACTGGCTCAGGAATATTATTGTTGCGCAAAAATGCGATTTTAGAATTGCAGTAATAACCAGCAAAAAGGATCACCAGGGCGACTAATAACGTTTCAATAAGACCAATTTCAATATCCATAAGAAAATGTTCACCTTTAATTGTTTTAATTTTATTCGCCAAGCTAATGGCGTTGGTAGGCACTCGCTGCTCATACCAATCCGTATAAGTATATAGTCAACTCAGTGCTTATGCTGATTGGTATTAATATAATAAAACGATATTCAACCAGTACTACATTTTATTTAACACATCTTCAATAGTATCTGCGCGGCGGATACATTCAAACTGTAAATTATCATCATTACCCGATACTGCATACACTCCAACTCGAGGTAAGCTATTGTAATCAAAATGATTACTAAAATAATAACCACCGGTATCGTGCACCAGAACATAGTCATTTGGTGCCAGTTCAGGCAATTGTTGGTTAACACAAATTAAATCGCCAGCGAAACAACATGGTCCGGCGACGTCGGTGGTGACCACTTCAGAGTTTTCTGGGGTCTTTTCAATGCCATCGGCCGAAAACCCGCTAACCCGTAGCGGCCAGGATTTAGGTAAGAATGCCGTTCGTGTTAAAATTTGCGCACCGGCATGAGTGGTTGCGATATGTCGGCCACCGGAATTTTTGGTATATTCAACTCGGGTGATTATTACCCCATTTTTTGCTGCTATCGCACGACCAAATTCAGTTTTCACCTGGTATTTACCGGTAAAAATTAATGGTACTGCCGCCTCCAGTACATCGGCATACTCTTTAAATGTTGGGGTAACTTCTTCTGAACTGAAGTTAACCGGTAAACCACCACCAATATCTAAACGCTCGATTTGTTGATGGCCAATACTGTCATTTATTTCTTCCGCTAACTCGGTGATGGCCTTAACGCCACGTGCCATCAGTTCTAGCTCACAACCTTGCGAACCGGTATGAGTGTGCAGGCTTTTTAACCAGGGACGCTGTTTGTATATGTTTATCAGCTCTTGTCTATTATTGCCATCGGCTAAGGCGTAACCAAATTTAGACGTTGCCGTTGCGGTGCTGGTTGAACTTATTTTGCCGCCACCAATTTGTGGGTTTATGCGAAACCCAATAATAGACTTTGACTCAGGGTATTCACTCATTAATTTATCGATACGAGCAAGTTCTTGCAAATTGTCAATATTCAGTGAAATGTCATTTTTAATACAAGTGTGCAAATCATCAAGAGTTTTAGCCGGTGAATCAAAAATAATCTGCTCGCTGCTGTAACCTGCTTGCAAGGCGATTAATAATTCCCCCGGGCTGGCCACTTCAGCGCCCATGCCATATTCTTTTAGCGCCTTTAATACTTGTACTAACGCATTGGCTTTAACGGCAAAGGTATGGAAAAAATTCGATGGGAAGGCTGCATAGGCATCATCTACGGTGGTTTTCAAACTATCGAAATCCATAATGCCGACAGCGGTCAGGTTACTGTCGATAACGTTAGCAGCTATGGCTCTTTGAATTATCTTTTGCTTTCTAATCATTTGGCATCTCTAGTTTTGTTTTTAAAAAATTGATGCCTTTAAGATAAAGGACTGATAACAGTAACGATATTAATAAGTGTTGAGTCATTAATAACTTTTGGTTATGGCTGCCGCTTTAATACAACTCTGGGTTATACCTTTACTATCTAAATGAATTTGTCGTAGATATTTGAGCTAGATATCATTTTTAAAAATACCAAAGCTATCTAAATGGCAATGCTTTAGATGGATTTCAATTTAAAATGAAGGTGATAATAATGTCTACAGGTGTTTCTCAAGATTTAAACCGTTATATCAATAACAATTACAAGGAAGCGAATGTCAGTCAATTTATCGAGTTTTCGCAACAACTGCTGGAATCTTCATTAAATGACGAAATTCAACACCTTGCAATTGAGCGACGTTTTGATTTGGCATCATCACTTTGGCAGAGTGCTAGCAGTCGTCAGGGCCATGCAAATAAAGTAGAACTGCAAACCATAAGACAAGGTGATGAAAACGTAACTAGCTTGCATATTATCAGTGATGATCAGCCGTTTATCGTTGATTCGATAACAAACTTGTTACTCGCTGAAGGCTATTTAATAAAATTTTGTTTACACCCGGTACTGACTGAAAACAACACATCAACAGCTAAAGAGTTTCAACAAAGTGTTGATGTTTCTGTTATTTATTTCCAATTGGGCAGCCAATTAAGTGACAAGGTTGCACAAGCGTTAACCGAAAAAATACTTGCCTTGCTGATTGAAATAAAATCGGTAACCGATGATTGGCCAGCAATGCTTAACAAAGCAAAAGTACTGGGTGAAGGCCAAAACAATGGCTCAAACATTGAACAATTGCATGACTTTATGCAATGGCTTTGCCAGGATAATTTCACTTTTCTTGGTTACTACCCGTTTTCACTTGCGCAAGGAGAGCCGAACAATGCTGACCAAGAAAGTTTAGGGGTTTTTAAGCAAACCGTTGATCCATCCGCCTTGAATAAATCATCATTGAAGATGAAAAGTAAAGAATTACAGCACTTCATTGACTCAGAACTCACCCTGTTAATTTCTAAATCGACAATACGGGAAAAAATTCATCGCCATGATCATTATGATCAAGTCAGTGTTAAGCAGTACTCTGAACAGGGCGAGGTCATTGCCATTCATCGATTTATTGGTTTATTTACTCAGGCAGCGAATAACCAAAATCCGATAAAAATCCCTTACCTACAAAGTAAATTAGCCGCAGTTTTGCAGCGTATTAATTACAAAGAAGAAAGCCATAACTATAAAAAGTTTCGTCATATTTTAAAGGAGCTGCCAAAAAGAGAAATTTTTGAGAGCAATACGGCCGATCTTTTTACTTTAGCGAAAGGTATTTATAACCTTAACTCGCAAAGTAAATGCGGCACTTTTATCCGTGAAAATAATTTTAATCAACAAGTCTCGGCGTTGGTATTTGTCTCTAAAGAGGCTTTTTGTACCGATTTACGTGATGAAATAGAAAGCGAGTTGTGCCAATTTTATGACGGTGAAATTTTATCTCGTTGCTCAATGCTCAATGACAATTATCTGGCGCAATGGCATTTTACTTTGGTAAAAGGTGAGCCACCTTCGAATCATCCAAACCTTGATTCGCTGATTGCCCGCATTGAAGAAAAAACCCAAAGCTGGATGGAAAGCCTGAGTACATTAATTTGTGACCGTTGGGGCGATACTCAAGGCACAACGTTAATACAAAAATACCGCAATAGTTTTTCAAAAAGTTATCGTGAAAAATTCTCGGTGTTATCTGCGCTTAAAGATATTGAACATTTTGAAAAACTTAACTCGGACAGTAAATATCAATTTCAAATTTACCGCAACGAGCAAGACCAGAACAACTTGTTGCGGTTAAACATTTATTCATTGGGAGCAGGTATCGCCTTGAGCGACTCCATTCCAATATTGGAAAAGCTGGGGTTTCGTCCTCTGGATGAATTTAGTTTTAAAGTACTGGCGGATATTAGCTCTGCCAATGATTTGTATAGCTATACCCTTGAGTGTCCTGCCGGTAAAGATCTCGATTTGAAGCAAGTAAAAGCAAAGCTTGAACAAGCGTTGACCGATATCTGGGCGCAGAAAATCGAAAATGACGGTTACAATAAATTATTATTAACCGCCAATATCAATATCAGACAAACGGTTATTATCCGTGCTTATGGCAAATATTTGCGTCAGCTTGGTTTGGGGTATTCTGAGGAGTATTTTCAACAGGCGTTGATCGCCTACCCAGACATCGTTGCCGATTTAATTGCGCTATTTGAGCAGCGCTTTTCCATAAATGGCAGCTCCATGGCCAAACGCATGCAAGTGGCGAGTGATATATCGAAAGCCTTGTTTGTTAAGTTAAATCATGTGGCTAAAATCGATCACGACCGTATTTTGCGTAATTTTATCGACGCCATTTCGGCGACGGTGAGAACCAATTTTTATTAACAATCAAAAACCGGTCAGCAAAAATTTTATTGTTCATTTAAAATTTTAAGTGGTGAAATTGAAGATGCACCCCAGCCTCGCCCTTACGTTGAAACGTTCGTGTATTCGCCAAGAGTAGAAGGTGTTCACCTGCGCTATAGCGCGGTTTCCCGTGGTGGGTTGCGTTGGTCTGAGCGACAGGAAGATTTTCGCACTGAGATTTTAGGCTTGGTAAAAGCCCAACAAGTTAAAAATGTGGTGATAGTGCCGCAAGGCGCGAAAGGTGGCTTTGTACCAAAGCAGCTACCGAGTGATGGCTCTCGTGAGCAAATCACCAATGAAGCGATTGAGTGCTATAAAATATTTATATCCGCTTTGCTTGATATCACCGACAACAATACTCAGCAAGGCATAGTAAAACCACAGCAAGTGGTGTGTTTTGATGGTGATGACAGTTATCTAGTGGTCGCCGCGGATAAAGGTACGGCAACGTTTTCGGACATTGCTAATGAACTTGCCGAGCAATATGGTTTTTGGCTTGGCGATGCATTTGCCTCAGGGGGTAGCGTTGGCTATGATCATAAAAAAATGGGCATCACCGCAAAGGGGGCCTGGGTGTCTGTACAAAGGCACTTTCGCGAAACGGGTGTAGATGTTCAGCAGGATGAAATTAGCGCGATTGGTATTGGCGACATGTCTGGCGATGTGTTTGGCAATGGCATGCTGTCATCGAAGACCATTAAACTGGTGGCGGCGTTTGATCATCGCGACATTTTTATCGATCCCGAGCCCGATCCTGCAATAAGTTATCAAGAGCGGCAACGGTTGTATGACTTACCGCGTTCATCGTGGGTAGATTATAACTGCGAGTTGATGTCGGCCGGTGGTGGTGTATTTAGTCGTAGTCTTAAAACCATACCGCTATCAGCACAAATTAAGCAGTTGTTGAATATTAGCGACAACGTGGCAACGTTATCGCCCAATCAACTGATAGAATATATTCTTAAGGCGAAAGTCGATTTACTCTGGTTTGGCGGTATTGGTACCTACGTAAAAGCGGCGGCGGAAAATAATAATGACGTTGGCGATAAAGGCAACGATGCACTGCGAGTTAATTCGGCACAGTTACAATGTAAAGTGATAGGCGAGGGCGGTAACTTAGGGTGTACGCAATTGGCACGAATTGAATTTGCCAAAGCCGGTGGTAGAGTGAATACCGATGCGGTGGATAATTCTGCTGGGGTAAATTGTTCTGATAATGAAGTGAACATCAAAATATTGCTTAATCGCTTGCTCAGTGAAGGAAAAATGAGCCAGGTTGAGCGTGATTCATTATTGGCAGAGATGACCGAAGACGTTAGCAAGATGGTGTTACTGAACAACTATTATCAAGTGCAAGCGCTGAGTTTGGATGAAGCCAATTCCCATAGCCATTTTGACAGTTTCACCCGCTTAACCCATTACCTTGTCGATAATGTGCAACTAAATCGTGAACTCGAATACCTGCCCGATGAAGATGAATTACAAGGGCGTAGCCTGATCAAAAAGGGGCTTACTCGACCTGAACTCGCGGTATTAATGGCGTATTCAAAAATGGATGTGAATAATGACTTACTGGAACAACAAAGCTTGCTTGATGACGCTTACTTTGAAAAGTACTTATTGGCGGCGTTTCCATCATTACTGCAGCAGAAATACTCAGGGTTTATTGTTGAACATCCATTAGCGAAGCAAATTATCGCGACCGCGGTTGCCAATGAAATTTTCAATCGCGGTGGCATTCATGCGGTGCGCGAGCAAACGGGCGCAACCACCGCCGAGATAGTAAAAGCGTTTATCGTCACTAAAGAAGTGTTTCATCTGGATAGCATTTGGCAGGAAATTGAATCTTTAGAAGGCATGGTTTCGGCTGAAATTCAAATTAAGATGATGGTTGAAGTGCAACGTTTTTATCGCTTAATGGCGATTTGGTTCATCAACAATGATGATGCTGATCTGAGTATCGATACCATAGTTGAAAAATATGCCCCCGGTATTGGCATGTTGCAGCAACTGAGCGATGACGAAATCACTTTGCCGTTTACCCCGGTGGCTAAATCTCTATATCAATTGCAAGCGGGAGAGCACAGTCGTGGCATTGTTGATAAAATTCATCAATTGAAAGTCACCAGCGTGGTATTTTGTGACATAGTTAAAACTGCGGAAGAATTAAATCAATCGGTTGAACTGGTATTACAGAGTTATCAAAAAGTCAGTAAAACCATTGGCATTTCCTGGTTGATTGAACAAACCGAACAGGTGGAAACGTCGGATCATTGGTCGCGGTTATCACTATTTTCGTTGTTACTCGATTTGCTCGAGTTAAGAGAAAAATTAGTGTTGAAAATCAACCATAGCTATAGTCAATTAGCCCCTGATGCCGCCATTGATAAATGGGCAGAGTCAAAACGTTCTGACTTGAATCGGGTTGAGCGGGTCATTAGTGATCTTAAAACGACAGGCGCGCTTACTATCGATAAGTTGTATTTTGCCAATAGGCAGATGCGCACCTTACTGAGTTAATAGTTGAGTTAACCTGAAAAAGGGATAAGCAGCACTGCTTATCCCTTTTTCAGGTCAGAATACATCGGTTAAATAAGGAATGAATTCCTGCACAACTTTTGGCAAGCCTTTGTTTTCCAGATGCAATCCTTTGATAGTAATATTCAACGGCGGATCAAAAGAAGCAATGCAGATATTCTCAGTTAAATTACTTTCTGCGGTAAATCTATCAACGATACAAATCCCTAAGCCTTGGGCTACTAGGCGGGCGGCAATAAAATAAGTTTGCACCTTAATCGAAGAACGTGGCGCAATTTTTTCTTCGATTAGCCGCTTCCAGGCAATGTCTCCCAATGGACCGCTGCTGGTGATATCAATAAATTCAAACTCTGCAACATCGCTCAGTTTTAGGCTATCCGGTCAATGGGGGAATAATTTTTTCGGGTACACTAAGACTAATTCCGAGGTGGTAAAATCTATGGTTTTTACCCCTGGCATTTCTTCGGGGGAGAATAACACCGCTAAATCACACTTGTGTTCCATCAATGCTTGCTGCACCGAATCATTATGAATGGTGGTGATATTGAATTCGACATTGGGAAATTTTTTGTGGAAATTGGCCGGTGGCGTTTGTGCCGATAGCGGTAGCTTCCCACGCGATCTTCGCTTTGACCGCGGTACTACGCGTTCATTATCTTCCGATGTTGATCGTTTAAATTTTTATGGTTACTTCACCCATGAGTTAAGCGATGATTTGGAGTTTTTCTCAGAAGCAATTTATTACAGTGCCACTGCTGAACGTACTCGTGAGCAAACTCACAACTTAAGTGCTCAGCGTTTCAAAATTTCAGCCGATGCTGCTTATAACCCCTTTGGTGAAGAAGTAATGTTGCGTGCCTACCGTGCCATAGACACCGGCCCAAGAAATATTGAAGTGGATGATACCAGTTTTCGTATACTAGGTGGTCTTCGTGGCATGTGGGGCGATTGGGATTGGGAATCGGCGGTATTTTACACCGAAGCAGAAACCAATGATGTTGCCAATCGTATTCAAGCCAGTAAGTTCCAGGCAGCGATCAATAGCACAAATCCAGATACGGCATACAATCTCTTTACGGGTGGTGATTTAAATAACTTAAACTCTGGTGATTCTACGTTAAATCCGCAAAGCGTTATCGATCAATTTATGGTCAATGTGTCAAGAGATTCAAAAACCAGCCTGGCACAAGTGGACTTTAAAGTGAGTAATGGCGGTATTTTTGAACTTCCTGCTGGTGATGTGGGTATTGCTATGGGGGTTGAGTTTCGTCATGAAACCTATGAAGATGATCGTGATGACTTGTTAGATGGTTCTAGCCCATTTGTTGATGCGATTACTAGCGTTGAGCTTTCAGGAAGTGACGTATTAGGCTCTAGCCCGACTCCGGATTCTAAAGCCGACCGTGATATTATGTCAGTTTATGCGGAATTTTTAGTGCCATTATTAGACGTGGGTGACCAATACGTTGAACTACAGCTTGCCGCTCGTTATGAAGATTATTCTGATGTTGGTGATGCCTTTAAACCAAAAGTGGCATTGTTCTGGGAAGCGGCACCATGGTTAAGCTTTAGAGCATCATATTCAGAAGGATTCCGTGCACCTGGTTTGCCACAAGTTAGTGCCGAAGGCGTTCCACGGAGTAATGCCCTTTATGACCCTGTCCTTGATGAAACCTATGCGATTGTCGATGTTCGCAGCGGTAATAATGATCTAGACCCAGAAGATGATGTAAACACCTCGTTTGGTATTGTGTTACAACCGGCTGAAGATTTAACCATTACCTTTGATACCTGGACCATAGAGCAAAAAGAGCTGGTAGGTATTTTACCTGGGGCTTCACATTTGCTGTACGACTCATTATTGCGTAGCCAAGGCTCAAGTAACGAAGCGGTTATTCGCGACCCTGAAACTGGCGAAGTTATTCTAATTAACAACGATTACAAAAACTTAGGTATTCGTAATATTGAAGGCTTTGATGTTAGTGTAGTTTACGATTTCGATACATCATTTGGTGACTTTGGCTTTACCTTAAATGCGGCAAAACTGACCAAGTTTGATCAAGAGCCAGATCCTATTTCGCAAATGTTACTCGATGCGCAAGCTGCCGGCGACCCTTCAGTGCCAGCGGACAGAACCATTGCTGGTGCCGGTGATTTAATCAAAGAAAATGGTCGTCCAGAATGGCGTGCCCGCGTGGCGCTTGATTGGGATATGAACCAATGGGGTGCAGGTATCAATGCCAATTATGTGAGTGAAGTGATTGACACCAGTACAACGGCAACCATTGATGGTGAAGTAGTACAATTGCCGGTTGATAGTTTTACCACGGTTAATTTGTATGGCGAATATCGTTTTGCTGACGATGGCTTCCTTGATGGCAGCAAAATTCGCTTAACGGTTCGTAATATTGAAGACCAAGATCCATCACTTGCTGATGAATTAGCACATGGTTACTTTGGCGGCCTTCATTCAAACCGTGGTCGTTACTTTAAATTAAGCTTTAGTAAAGAGTTTTAATTAGTACGACTTCGAAATGATTGAATTTATCTAAATGTAAATATGGTTCGACTCGTTAATCTAGTCGGGCCATATTTTTTCCACTCCTTAGTTATTTAATAACTACCCAAGATAAAGTTAAGATTATGAAAAAACTATTGTTTACTTGCTCATTATTATTTACGACTGCATTACTCACCTCATGCGCAACCAGTGAAAGTGATAATGCGCAAGCGTGTAATGCCGGTAACGTAAAATTAACCACAGAGTTTGCTACTGCTCGTATGGACAGTTGTAAGCGGACAGCTGATAACGAATACTTGATCACCCTAAAACCGGAAAATACGCCGATTAATTCTAGCCCTTGGTATGCCTTTAAAGTAGAAGCTGATCAGCCTACCACGATTAAAGTCACTATGCTGGTAAAAGGCGATGAGCACAGATACCCGCCGAAAATCAGCCAGGACGGTAAAACCTGGAAACTGCAGCCTTACAAACTTAAAGGCGAACGTTTGGTGATGAATATCGCAGCATCGAATGACCCGGTATTCATTGCCGGACAGGAAATTATCAATAACCAGTACTACATCGACTGGGCCAATAAATTAATGAACACAAACGCCGGCAATGCTATGCTCAGTTACGATTTACTGGGTAATTCAACTCAAGGTCGGCCTATCTATAAAATAGAAAGTAAAGGCCAAGGTAATGAGTGGTTGGTGATATTAGGCCGTCAGCATCCACCGGAAATCACTGGCGCACTGGCACTCTTCCCATTTGTTGAAACTTTACTTTCAAACAGTGAACTTGCGGCAACATTTCGCGACAAATACAATATTTTAGTGATCCCGAATATTAACCCCGATGGGGTGCAAGCTGGTAATTGGCGCCATAACGCCAATGGTGTTGATTTAAATCGTGATTGGAATGACTTTAAGCAAATTGAAACCAAACAAATCAATGGGTATTTAGAGCAGTTGGTGGCGAATGGCCAAAAAATTAAATTCGCCGTCGATTTCCACTCCACCAAAAGCAATGTGTTTTATACTATGCCGATAGATTATGGCGTTGAAGATGCGTATTTTGTAAGACATTGGTTAGGCGATCTTGATCAAAAAATGCCAGACGTTGAAGTGGTGTTAAAACCTGGTAACAACCCAGGCTTAGGGGTTTCTAAGCAATATTTCTCGGATAAATTTGGTGTTCATGCGATCACCTATGAAATGGGTGATAACACCGACCGACAAGAAATCAAAGATATCGCCTTTAATGCATCGAATTTGTTAATGGCAAATATGTTGTCAGATGTTGACCACAATAAAGAATAGGACATAGCGCTTACCATGAAAAAAATTAACCAAGGTCTGTTAATGGCCAAAGGCCTGTTAATAGCTGCCACCAGCGTTATGCTCTTAACCGCTTGCTCTGCGGATAAAGATGAGCAAACAATAGCGTTAAAGGCTGATTTGTTGATTAAAAATGGTACCGTTTATACTGGTGACAACCTACAGCCACAAACCTTAGATATTGCCATTTGTGGGCAAGTTATTTGCGGTGTATTTGCTACCGATGAACGCAAGACAAATACGGTTAACGCGAAAAAAATCATCGACGCCAAAGGTAAAATTGTGAGTCCCGGCTTTATTGACCCGCACACGCATTCGTTGGCGGAATTACGCAGCAAAGATAAAAATCATAATCTAAATTATTTAACCCAAGGCGTTACTACCGTGGTTAATGGCAATGATGGTGAAGGCCCGGTAGACATTGTCGGCACCGCCAATGCGCTGGAAGCAAATGGTATTGGTACCAATGTCGCGTTATTTGTTGGCCATGGTAGCGTGCGTCAGCAAGTGATGGGGCGTGAACGACGAATTGCCACAGACGCCGAGTTAGTTGAAATGTCGGCGTTGGTTGAAAAGGCGATGCAAGATGGCGCCGTAGGCTTATCCAGTGGCTTGTATTATGTACCGGGCAGCTATGCCAATACCGAAGAAGTGATCACCCTGGCAAAGGTGGCCAGTAAATACAATGGCATTTATGATACCCATTTGCGCGATGAAAGTACCTTTAATATCGGATTTTTGGCGGCTATTGATGAAGCCATAGAAGTGGCCGAACAAGCGGATATTCATTTGCACCTGGCCCATATTAAAGCCTTAGGCGTAGATGTTTGGGGACAAAGTGAGCCAGCGATAGCAAAAGTGGAAGCGGCGCAAGAGCGTGGTGTGAGTATTTCTGCGGATCAATATCCATGGCTTGCATCGGGCACTAAGTTGCACAGTGCGGTGATGCCAAAATGGGTGATGGCCGACTCTGAAACCGCGTTTCATCAACGCTTAAATGATGCCACACTTGCCGAAAAGCTCAATGCACAAATCAGTGAAAACATACGTCGCCGAGGCGGACCTGAGTCGTTATTAGTCACCGCTTTTAAAGACAAGGCCTTGGTTGGCCTTAATTTACAGCAAATTGCTGAACAGCGTAATTTAACCCCGGTGGACACGGCCAAGCAACTGGTACAAGAAGGGGCGGTAAGAGTGGCATCTTTTAATATGTCACCAGCCGATGTCGAACGCTTTATGGTGAAACCTTGGGTAGTAACGTCTTCTGACGGCACCAATGGCCATCCGCGCAAGTTTGCCAGCTTTCCGCAGAAATACCAGGACTATGTGGTCAATAAAAAATTGTTAACCGTGGGTGAGTTTATCGCTCGCAGTTCAACCGAGACGGCGAAAATATTTGGTTTCACAGATCGAGGTACCATAAAAACCGGTTATAAAGCCGATGTGATCATCTTTGATGCCAAAAAGTTTGTGCCAAAAGCTAATTTCTCACAATGGAATGTGTATTCGCAAGGTATCGACACTGTGGTTCTTAATGGTGAAATAGTTGTGGAAAATGAAGTTTATCAGGACAAGCTTGCCGGCAAGTTTATTCATTAAAATTTAAGAAACGAGAAACGAGAAACGAGAAACGTGGAGTGTTTCTATGCACGTTTTGAATTTAGGAGGTCCCGGCGTTCGCCTAACACCATTCAGTTAAGAGGATCTCGTTTTAATTGGGTATCGAGTTTCACTGACTCTAACGGTCCTTTTTTTGGGCCGTTTTCTCTTTTCTGGCAGTATAAACTGTTTGACGTTCTCACGCATAGCCCGAAGCTTTTTCGGTCTGCTTCCTGGTGTTGCGATAG
>MABC01000013.1 GCA_002162925.1 Thalassotalea sp. 42_200_T64
ATAGATATATTCGCTGCCTTCCGTCGCGGTTACTGGCGCCGTTGAGGTAATGCTTGGTGCCTGATTCACTGGCGTTACTGTAATGGTAAAGACTTGCGAGTCTGGTAACGCACCGTCTTCTTTGCCATCTTCAACGCTTAAAGTTACTGCACCGGATGTGGTGACGCCATCGCCTGGCGTCCACGTCACCTTACCGGTAGAGGTTACCGTCATGCCTACAGGTGCATTGGTTAAGCTCCAGGTTAAGTCGGTACCGTTGTTGGCATCGTCGACATCAGTCACCGTCGCCGTATAGGTATATTCCACGTCTTCAACCGCGGTTACTGGCGCCGTTGAGGTAATGCTTGGTGCCTGATTCACTGGCGACACTGTAATGGTAAAGACTTGCGAGTCTGGTAACGCACCGTCTTCTTTGCCATCTTCAACGCTTAAAGTTACTGCACCGGATGTGGTGACGCCATTGCCTGGCGTCCACGTCACCTTACCGGTAGAGGTTACCGTCATGCCTACAGGGGCATTGGTTAAGCTCCAGGTTAAGTCGGTACCGTTGTTGGCATCGTCGACATCAGTCACCGTCGCCGTATAGGTATATTCATTGCCTTCTGTCGCGGTTACTGGCGCAGTGGAGGAAATGCTCGGCGCCTGGTTAACATCCGTTACTGTAATGGTAAAGACTTGCGAGTCTGGTAACGCACCGTCTTCTTTGCCATCTTCAACGCTTAAAGTCACCGCACCGGATGTGGTCACGCCATCGCCTGGCGTCCACGTCACTTTACCGGTAGACGTTACCGTCATGCCTACAGGTGCATTGGTTAAGCTCCAGGTGAGATCGGTACCGTTGTTGGCATCGTCAACATCGCTCACCGTTGCAGTATAAGTATATTCATTGCCTTTCGTCGCCGTCAGTGGCGCAGTGGAGGTGATGGTTGGTGCCTGATTGACTGTCCCCTGCACGAAGCCATTATCAACTTGCGTCAATTCGCCAGCAATCACTGACACTAAATTATCTGCTGTACCAACGGTTTGAGTCCAGGTACCAATTAATTCACCAGTACCTGACAGCACATCAATGTACCAATCATCAGTGGGTATGGTGGGGACAATCACCTCAAAATAACCATCATTGTTGGTATGAACCACATAACAAGTGCTGCTGTATAAATCAGCACAGGTAACGTTTTCGACGTGAGGATTAGCGTGAATATTCACTTGTACATTAGCCAAGGTAACATCGGTACTCGGATCAAATGGTTCATTGCCTGTGCCGACGCGACTAAACACATAACCACCAATGACACCGGAGTCAGATCTTAATACGGTAACATCCTCAGCCGTAGTCGTTAATGGATTAAACGATTGCAGTCCGGTATTGGCAGGAACACTAACCTTAAGTTCATTTTGATAGGTGGCAGCGCCAGCATCAGCACTGACATCAACACTAAAATCAATTTTCAGCGAACTGTTTGCGGTTACGGTTAAACCTGCCCAAATAGGTTGAGTGGTATCGGTTTCGGTACCGATAATGGCGAATGTTGGCTCAGTGGCGATACCAGCAACTTTTGCGGAACCATTTTGATAAATAAAATCACTCGCCAATAAATCGGTGACACTGACACCAACAATGTCCGTCGCTAATGTGTTGGTCAGGGTGATTTGATAAGTGGCAACAGCACCATTATCGACGTATTTAGTGGATGTGGTTTTAGCCACCGATAGCCCGCCAATTAACGTGGTAACACTAGCATCGACAGCCGTGGCATTATTCGCGTCTACGGTTGCGGTACTGGTAAAGGAGCCTTGGCTACCATCAGGGAAAACCACCACACTTTTACTGGCAAACTCGCCTGCTGCTAATTCTCCTACATTCCAGATGATACTGCCTGATGTGCCCACCGTTGGCGCAGAATCGGCGTTCGGAGAAGAAGAATAGTAGGTGAGCTCAGTGGCTAAAACGTCAGTTAAGCTAACGTTAGTCGCCGTTGCATTGCCGGTGTTTTGATAAGTCATGGCTAGAGTAATACTTCCAATGACATTATCACCAATGGCGGCGGAAACAGCGCCATCCAGTTCAATACTGTTGGTTGAAATATTTGTAATGGTCGCGACAACGCCATTCACTTGAATTAACTGATTCAAGCTAAAGTCACTGGTTTTATCTACATACAAAGTTGTTCCATTGCTTACTGCGGCAGTTAATGTTGCTGCCGGGTATGCGGTGGTGCCTGATTGAATTTTAGCCAGCGTTAACACTGCCGCAGCATCTGCGGATATTATCGCGGAAGCTGATTTATTTAAGGCATTACTGGCACTTACAGTTGAAATAAACGTTGTTGTGGTATTGCCACTGGCTAAATCATTACTGACTTTTGCTTTAAAACTTAATGTTGCTGTAGCACCAGAAGCTAAATCACCTAAGCTATAGACAACTTTATTGTCGATAGTATCAAAACTTCCGGAACCAGCCGAAACAGTAATTGAGCCGATAAATTGGGTATATGCAGGTAACGAAGTAACCACATTAACACTGCTGGCGGTAGCTGAACCTTGATTTGCTACCGATATATTGTATGTCACTTCATCATTGGGGCTTAAGCCGGCATTAGGGGTTGCACTCACCGAAATAGCCAATTGCGGATTTCCGCTAATGGCGACCACGACCTCATTACTGATGACTGTGGATACAACATTTCCACTGGCGCTGGCATCGTCTGTTATTAGGATAATACCTGCGTCTAGGTTATTGGTATTTACCGACATGGTATAGGTTACCGATTGCGAATTACCCGCGGCCAAATTACCAATTGTCCAACTAATGTCATTGCCCGATGGCAGGCAAGAGTCACTACATGCACTGTACTGAAAATAGTCGGCTATTGGTAAGATGTTGGCAATGGCAACACCAGTAACATCGGCGCCACCAATATTTGTTACGGTTAAGGTATAGGTTATATCATCACCGGGAACCAAGCTTGATTTATCGGCCGTTAAATTCAACGAGAGCTCGGCCACGCCTACTACGCCACCACTTCCTGAAACATTTGTGCTGGCTGAAGCGGTTACTGTTGACGTTTGATCACTATCGATTGAAGAATTTGCGGTTAATATGTCGCCACCGCTTGTACCAGCAAGGACAACCCCTTTAATGTAGACTTCTCCTGAGTCACCCGCAGCTATGCTAGCAAAAGTAAAAGTATGTGACTCACTAGCTGAACATGTACTCCAGGTTAAATTATCAGGCGAATACTGACAATTAGTGAAGCCGATAGGCAAGTTTGCAATTAAGCTGGTATTATCCGCAGTAACTTGGCCACTATTGGCATAGCTTTGCGTATAAACAAGAGTCGGAGTGGTCGCTTCGATGATGCTGATATCATTTACGGAAGTGGATAACACCAGGTTAGCTGGAGGCGTTAAGCAAAATGTCGAATTCGATAATTGCGGGGTACTTACCGCATCTCCAGAAATGTCGTTACTAACAGTACCACCATACTGATATTGAACATCAAGCACTTTTTTGGAGTTGCCTGGTTTAGCCTCATAAACCCATAACAAACGATGTCCTTTGGGCAAAGTACCGGATACTGGCACAGTAACTGATAACAAGCCCTTTTGAGACCCGGTAAATGATTCTTCGACTTGACCTAATAACAACGTCAAACCATTCGCAGAGTTATAATCGTAAACACTTGCTTGTAGATCTAAGCTAGGGCCTGTCGAACGATCGATATAAATGCTGGTATCTATATTCCCGGTAAATGGCATATCTGAAGTTGTGGCCGGATCTTGATAGAAGCGCAGAACTTCCACATAAGCAGCGCCGGTTACCGACTTACGAACTGAAGATCCGATCGTGCTTGCTGTTGGAATAGGTGAAATAACTGCGGTTCTATCCGTGCCATGATTACCAACATGGCTCAAGGCGTCACTAAAGTAATAGGCATTACACGCTTGGCCATTGATACCCACATCCAGTTCTGCCGTCATTTGAACACCGTCTGTCCAGTCGATAGTGGCAATGTCTGTTGTTGGATTAAGTGCGGTAAATGGATCCGAAACATCAACGGACAAGGTTACGCTGCTGCTTACGCCTGCAGCTACGGTACCTATATTCCAGGTAGCGACGCCATTGGTTTGTGTACAAGCACCAGTACAAGAGGAATATGCCAGGCCATCTGCAATGGTATTATTGATCACAATATTAGTCGCTGCTGTATCGCCATCATTTTGGTACGCTAAGGTATAGATAATGACATCACCAGCATCCACTTGCACGGCATTGGCAGTTAGCGTCAATAACATCGCCGCAGGACTGGCAACAGTGACACCTGTTACCGCTACAGTTGTTGCCGCATTAGCCGAAACTGCATTAGAATCAGGAGCTGTAGCGCCAAGCGTAGCACTGCTTGTTAATGAACGAGACGCCCAGGTATTGGCAACAGTAATTGTATAACTGACACTACCAGTTGCACCACCGGCAATATCACCAAGCTCCCAGCTAATATCATTACCTGATAAGGCGCATGAATTACCACCTGCGCAAGAAATATAACCGAGTTCACTATTAATAGAGGAAGTGATGGTGGCGTTGCTCACTGGCACTGTCGCATCGTTGGCATAATTGATGGTAAAAGTGATTTCATCTATACCATCTGCCGCCACACTGAAACTGTCGGGAATGATTGCTAACGATAACCGGGCCGCATCGACGGCAATGGCGACGGGGCTACTTTCTAAGTCCTCAAAAGACGTGATCGCATAGGCTTTATTATTATAAGTCCCCGATATTATTGTCGCTGTGGCATCAAAATTCAGGGCTACCGATTCGCCCGCGGCTAAGGAAATTGGGCTGGCAAAGGTCCAGGTAAACACTTGTCCTGACTGGCTGGGATCATCGGTTGTGGCGCCCGTGGTGGTGCCAACTTGATAAGAAAAATCAATTGGTAAAATATCGCTAATACTGTCCACGGTGACGGTTTTATTATTCAGCGGATTACTCACCGTGATTGAATACCCGACCGTGCCGCCAGCGCTAACACTGCTCGCATCGGCAACCAGTGAAATAGCAGGCGCTAAACCACAAGCATTAATTGCGGTGCCAAGAACGGCGATTTTTTTCCCGGTGACGTCTGGATTGCCGTACCAATCTTCACTCGCACTTGGAATTAACGCCGGAGAATGGTCAAGAAACAACGCTTGTTGTCCTGTCGCCCAGCTTCCAGCAATGTAAATTTCATTAACATCATCACCGGCTAAATAAGAAACGGTACGGTTATCAACGCCCGATGGCACCATGCCATCATCAACCTTGGTATTGTCGTCGACGGCTTGCACGCCAATTAAAAACTGGCCTTTCGGTAAAATGGTAGCATCCCATGTCGCCGACCAGGAATTCAACGTACCTGAGTCAAGGGCACCCGGACTGCCTATTTTGACCCATACACTGTCGGTATCGGCAGAGCTTGCCGCACCATCACCATTAACGTCATACCAATAATAAAAATCGACACTCTTTACCGAGGGAACCACCACGCCATTCTGCAATGCCAGTGTATCTTGCACCTTGGTATTTATTTGATAAGTACCCGGACAGGTATTGGGAGCAACGACGTCGATACTGGAAATAATCGGCTGACTATAAGGTTTGTCTTGATTAAAGGATAAATAATCACCAAAAGGCGCGGTAACAGCTGGGTTTGCTAACCACTCTTTACCAATGGCGCAATCTTTTTGTAAAGGGTTATTTAAACTGTTGGCACTACAAAACAGCATGGAAATAGGAGTATCGCGGGTGATACTTGGACCCGCTTCACCGGAAGCATCTGTTTTACCTGATGCATCAAGCATTTTGATCGGAATTTGATAATCGATGAAATACTCGGTACATGAGTTTTTCGACACCACTTTTGCCCGAGTGGTGCCGTAATCCCAGCTGGTTTCATCCGCGCCATTAGGCCAGTTTTCCGTCGGGGTTAAATTATCCGCAAAATTTAGGATTTTATTGTTATCACCAATAAACGCCGTAGGATTATGTCCGAGCAAGTGGACATTGGGATCGCTATCGTAATCTAATGAGTGGCTTCTTGAGTCTCCCCAAATACCGGAAATTCGGTCAATGGCTTCTGCAGGACTGCCAATTGAACCATCGAGATGTGCCGCCAAACTGCGGTAACCGGAACCATCTAAGTCAAAAAACACCGTCCACAATGCCGAAGACCAAGGATTACTGGCGCCATAAGCACCTGAATTTTTCCCTGTGGCATAAGTATGCGCGCTCGACTCCACTCGCCAGCGAAACATGAGTACATCTTCCGCTTCGGTGTTGCCACGATGCAAGGCGTAATAAATACTCGGTAAAGACTTATCAATACAAGACGAAGCTACGTTGACATAACTTTGCGGTGAAGTACCACCGTTTGAAGGATCTTTAGTTCTTGGGTCAGCCAGTTCATTTTGAAAACGAGTATAAGGTTTCCACTCACCACAACTGTCACCACAATCGGCAGGATCGTTGGGCTCTGCTGGCCATTGAACAGGGCTGTAATGAATTGCCGCTCCGCTGCCATTACTCCACAACGGCGGGTATGGCTCAGATTTAACTGAACCTGCAATTAATATCAACGCAAAAAATACGCCCAAATGAGCTAAAATTTGATGGATTTTACGACCGAACATAATAAGCCTTACAATTTAAATGAACTAATGGCGTTAAAAATTTAAAAATGGCAAGGCACGGTTGTGTCTTGAAAACAAAGGGATATAAAAAGGTTGGCTGTTGATAGCTACGCTAGACTTATTGGCATTTTATTAGTCTTCCCTGAAAATTGGTTTTACCAATTTTTATTTTTTTTGTTTTTCTAACTTACCTATCCTGCTGATAGACCACTAGCAGCAATCAAACAAATATTGATAGTGTAATTACTGTTTCGTACGTACTAATGTACATAAAAAAGCTCATAAATACAACACCATTTTACTCGAACAGATTTCTTACAGTTTGTGGATTCGCGTTGCGGGCAAACAAAAAAAACGCTTAAAAAGCGGTTTTTATTGTTACAAGTCTAACTAAAAACACGTTAGAAATTTTGGCTCAAGGCTAAGTAATAAGTACGGCCACGGATGCTATACAAATTACTGGAAAACCCGCCACATTTATCAAATTTAGGCTCTTCATCGGTTAAGTTATTCACCCCTAAAGTGACATTACCATGCCATGGCGTTTGATAATTATATGACAAGTTATAGGTTACATATTCATCAATTTCATACAAACTGCTGTCTTCCGTGCCATCGACATAATCCCACGTTGTTTGTGCACCAATGTGGTTGGCGAAATAATGAATGCTGTGATTTTCATAGGTATAATCAATGTTCATGTTAATACGTAAATCTGGCACATCATGTCTGCCGGCTTCATCTTCTGAAACAAACGAAAGACCATCATCAACATAAGTATATTTATAGGTTAAGTATTTAGATATATTTAACCCAAGATCAAAATCACCAAAACCAGTTTCAAAATGATCATCAAATGACGCATCGACACCTTCACGCTCAGATTCACCAATATTCACCACGGGAGCAGTAACGTGGTCAATACGTCCATTGGGTAAAAACACAGTCGCAGCACAGGGTATACCGCTGAAATTTCAGGACGAGGCAAACCTTGTGCATCGGCAGCTTGATAGAGTTTTGCCTGGGTTTGCAATAATTCATTCGAGCTGATTGATTGAATCAAACCCTCAGTGTCTAACTGCCAGTAATCCAGAGTAAACCAATGTTATCGGTAATATCCCACACCAAGCCAAGATTCATCGTTTCTGATTCTTCCGGATCTAAATCTTTATTACCACCGGTTCGCGTCGGCGCTTCTTCTCTCACGGCACACGAATCGATGTCATCGCCGTCTTCATAACATTTTACATAATTGGTTAAGTCATCATAGCCTTCAGAAATGCCTTGATTAAAATCTGAAAGAGTTGGCGCTCTAAATCCTTCACCGTAAGAGGCACGTAGCATCAATGATTCAATGGGGTTATAACGAATGGAAACTTGCGGATTAAAGGTACCACCAAAATCGGAATAATCATCATAACGGCCAGCAAGGTTCACTTCCAAATTATCCATTACCGGTACAACCATTTCAAAGTAGGCCGAAGAAACTTCGCGTTCACCTATGCCGCCGGCACCACCGTTACCACCAATAATAAGGCCGGCACCGGCTAACGCATCGACTTGCCAATCAAGGGTTTCTTCTCGATAAGCAGCATCGACATACATGCCTAAATCGCCACCGGGCAGTTCAATGACATCAAAACTAAAACCACCGGAGAAATCAAGGTAATCGGCCGTCATTCGTTTATCATAGTTGGCAGTAGCACCACCGGGCAGTGCTGAATTTGGATCGCGAGGGTCCCAACCGACAAATTTATCCGCATCTTGATCCCTGCTTCCTACTAAGCCATTTTGCGCACCGTCTAACAAATATCTGGTTCCCCAGGTAAAGTTTACATAGTCGTTAGTTGAATTTTTCAGCGGCTGAAAACAATAAGACCCTACATAGCAAACACCCATTACATAAGTACCCATCGCAATTACAAAATTCCGGCAAAAAAAATCATTAAGCTGGTTTGTTGTTTTCTTATCATATGGTGTTATATAAAACATGGTAGCAGGAGCCGGACTTGAACCGGCATGCCCGAAGGCAACGGGTTTTCAATTCTTCGCTATGCCTCATAGCCAAAAAGATCTAGTAATATTTTAATTTTCAAGTACTTAATTTACACGGTCGTTTTTAATTAAATTCCGCCCAGCAGATTGACTATCTTCTGCTAAGATTAAGGCTCCAAACCAAGTAAAAAGGCGGCCCAGATGAAAGCGTCCGATCTGTTTATTAAAGCACTTGAACAAGAAGGTGTCGAGTATATTTTTGGTATTCCCGGAGAAGAAAATCTCGATTTACTGGAATCCGTCCGCACATCATCGATAAAGTTAATTCTAACCCGACACGAACAGGCCGCCGGCTTCATGGCTGCAACCTACGGTCGACTGACCGGTAAAGTTGGGGTATGTTTGTCAACCCTGGGACCTGGAGCCACTAATCTGGTCACCGCCGCGGCTTATGCTCAGCTAGGTGCTATGCCAATGTTGATGATCACCGGACAAAAACCGATTAAGGTCAGCAAGCAGGGTCGCTTTCAGGTAATCGACGTTGTCGGCATGATGCGGCCAATCACTAAGTATACCGCGCAGATCGTCAGCGGCGAACGCATCGCCTCGCAAGTCCGTGAGGCGTTTCGTATCGCCAGCGCCGAGCGACCAGGGGCGGTACATCTTGAACTGCCGGAAGACATTGCTGCCGAAGAAACCAAACCCAACTTAATCACCGAGAGCGGGATACGCCGCCCGGTTGCCGAAGCAAAATCGATTAAGCAAGCGGTGGACATGATTGAACTGGCTAAATTTCCTCTGCTGCTGATTGGTGCGGCCGCCAACCGTAAAATGCCCCATAAAATGCTCAGTCGCTTTGTCGATAAAATGCAGATCCCCTTTGTTACCACCCAAATGGGCAAAGGGGTGATCGATGAAACTAAAGAGCTGTTTTTAGGCAATACCACTCTGTCAGATGGTGATTTTGTGCATAGAGCCATTGCGCATGCCGATTTAATCATTAATGTTGGCCACGACGTGGTAGAAAAACCGCCATTCTTTATGCGCGGCGATGACAAAAAAGTCCTGCACATTAATTTCAATGCCGCCGAAGTCGATCCGGTTTATTTCCCGCAAGTTGAGGTGATTGGCGATATTGGCAACAGCATATGGGCCATTCTGGAGCGGCTGAAACGGCAAGAACATTGGGATTTCAGTTATTTTCGCAAGGTCAAAGCGGCAGAAGAAAATGAACTGCCACACGGCTGTGATGATGACCGTTTCCCTATTTACCCACAACGCCTGGTGGCCGATATACGCAAAGTAATGCCTGAAGACGGGATCATAGCGTTAGATAACGGTGTTTATAAAATTTGGTTTGCCCGTAACTACAAAGCCCAACGGCCAAACACCGTACTGCTAGACAATGCGTTAGCGACCATGGGCGCCGGCCTGCCCTCGGCCATGGCGGCGAAGATGGTGTATCCAAATGTTCCTGTTATGGCCATCTGCGGCGACGGTGGCTTTATGATGAACAGCCAGGAACTGGAAACCGCGGTACGGTTAAAGCTGCACTTGATCATTCTGATCTTGCGTGACGATGCCTACGGCATGATTAAGTGGAAACAGACCAACATGAGTTTTGAGAACTACGGACTCGACTATGGCAATCCAGATTTTGTCAAATATGCCGAATCGTATGGCGGCACTGGCCATAGATTACATGCGGCAGACGAACTACGGCCATTGCTTGAGCGCTGTTTAACCGAGCATGCCGTGCACCTGATTGATGTGGCCATAGATTACAGTGAAAATGACGAAATACTCAATAATCAGCTGCGCCTACTCAGTGGCAAAGTATAAACAGAGACGGGAGCAACCAACATGTTACAGAAAACTTATCCCTACTATTTAGCCAATGAAGCTGTATATGCCAACCAGGATTTAGAGGTCACAGACAAGTATTCCGGTGAGATAGCCACCCGGGTAGCACTCGCCGACCCGGCAGCGATCGATCAAGCCATTGCCGCCGCACACGCTAGCCAGGACGCATTACGGAAAATGGCACCCTATGAACGGGAAAACATCCTAAATTATTGCATAAAACGTTTTCAGGAACGGTTTGAAGAAATGGCCATGGCGCTGTGTATCGAAGCTGGCAAGCCGATTAAGGATGCCCGAGGCGAAGTGACGCGCTTAATTGACACGTTCCGCATCGCGGCGCAAGAATCGGTGCGGATGAATGGCGAGATCATCAACCTGGAAATCACCCCGCGGGCCCGCGGCTACAGTGGCATGTATAAACGAGTTGCCATTGGCCCTTGTTCTTTTATTTCACCGTTTAATTTTCCGCTCAATCTGGCCGCCCACAAGATCGCTCCGGCCCTGGCCGTGGGCTGTCCGTTTGTACTGAAACCGGCGAGTCGCACCCCCATTGGCGCATTAATTATTGGTGAAGTGCTGGCGGAGACCGATTTACCCAAAGGGGCTTTTTCTATTTTACCCTGCAGTCGGGCCGGTGCCGATTTATTTACTGTTGATGAGCGTTTTAAACTGTTGAGTTTTACTGGCTCCCCCGAAGTTGGCTGGGATCTGAAAGCCCGGGCAGGCAAAAAACCTGTGGTGCTGGAACTGGGTGGCAATGCCGCCTGCATTGTCGATAAAGATACCGTTGAACAGGCCGATGGCTTGAGTGACGCCATTGAACGCATCGTGTTTGGTGCGTTTTATCAATCGGGACAAAGTTGCATTGGGGTGCAGCGCATTCTGGTTCATGACACGATTTATGAGCAGTTTAAGCAACAATTCATTGCCAAAGTAGCGACCCTTAAAATGGGCGACCCCAAAGATGAAGACACCTTCATTGGCCCAATGATCGCAGTCTCAGAAGCGACTCGTCTAAAAGCTTGGATCGATGAAGCCATAGCCCAGGGAGCCAATTTACTGGTTGGTGGTAAACAAAATGGTGCCATGCTCGAAGCCACAGTACTGGAAAATGTGCCCGACCACGCGGCTCTCAATACCGAAGAAGCCTTCGGCCCGGCGGCGACATTAAGCAAATTTTCAGATTTTGACGACGCCCTCAAACAAGTGAACAACAGTAAATTCGGTTTGCAGGCTGGCATCTTCACCCGGGATATTTATAAAATCAATAAAGCGTGGGATGAATTAGACGTTGGCGGTGTCATCATCGGTGACGTACCCAGTTGGCGTGTAGACAACATGCCATATGGAGGCGTAAAAGATTCAGGCGTAGGTCGTGAGGGCATTCGCTTCGCCATGGAAGACATGACCGAATTGCGTTTATTGGTCATTCGGGATAGAAGCCGCCAATAAAACGCGTGTGTCATTACCACCAATTTGATGTTATCTGAGTGTTCTAAGGTATTTGGCGATCCTAATATGAGCACTTAGGCGGGTCCATTTTCGATGCTAAAAGTGGATCAGTTTTCCGTGCAAATTAACAGTTGTGGTCTACACAGGAAAGATGAAGAAAGGATAGTTTAGGGTTAGTAACATAAAAAAGCCTTGTAATAACAACCCGTTAAAATGAAAAATTAACTTTACCCCCCGTCAGCCTATATAAAAAAGCCGCTAAAATTAACAATTTCAGCGGCTTTAAAAAATCGATTTAAACTGAGTTCAAATAAAATACAATTAAGCGACTTTTTTTAATGTTAACTCGAGTGGTAGGTTTGCAGTGTTCTCAACTACCACTCGTTTTTTTGCGATCAATAAATAAAAGCTAGGTAAAATAAACAGGGTAAACAAGGTGCCAATAAACATACCCGCCACTAAAATAATACCGATACTATTACGCGCTTCGGCTCCGGCCCCCGAGACTAATACTAAAGGAAAGTGGCCGAGTATGGTCGCAGCGGTTGTCATTAATATCGGTCGTAAACGTGTTGTCGCCGACTCTATAACCGCCTCAAGTTTACTTGCCCCTTGTTCTTGAGCCTTATTAGCAAATTCAACAATTAAAATACCATTTTTGGCAATTAAACCTATTAAGGTAATCAAACCAATTTGTGAGTAAATATTGATCGTTGTTAATTCTAAATAAGGTATGACTAGCGCTCCTGATAATGCCAAAGGTATACAACCTAGTATAATCACCAGTGGATCTCTAAAACTGTTAAACTGGATAGCCAATACCAAAAATACAATTAACAAGGAAACGCCGAGGACCTTCACCAAGGTATTACCTTCTTTACGTAACTGTCTTGATTCGCCAGCATAGTCAATACTATAGCCAACGGGTAACATTTCTTTAGCGGCATTTTCTATCGCCGACAACGCGGCTTCTTTATTCGAACTAGGCGCAACACCGCCATATATTCTAAAAGAATTCTGCTGGGCAAAGGTGCCTAACTGTCTAGGCACCGTTTTCCATGTTAAATCGGCTACCGCAGATACCGGCAGTAACTCACCAGAGTCAAGTTTAATGGTTAACGAGAGGATTGATTCCGACTTAGAGCGGATATCGTTATTCACTATCGGGATAACCCGGTAAGCTTTACCATTAGAGTCAAAGCGGTTAACAAAGTTATTCGATAATAAAATGCCCAGTTGCTCACTAACTTGAGCAACATTCAGCCCTAAATCAGCAATTTTTTGTCGATTAAGCTGTAATTCAATTTGTGGTAAATCTATTTTCAAATCAGTATCGGCAAAAAGGAAATGACCACTGGCAAAAGCTGCACCCACTAATTTATCAGCATATTGCTTCATTTCAGCATAGGATGCTGAGGATTTAACCACCATTTCAATTTCAAACTGGCCTGAACTAGGTAGTGATGCGGGCAAAATAGGAAACATATTTAGTCCGGGAATTTGCGCTAATTTACCGTACATTTGTGGTACCAGCTCTTGAGCACTAAAATCTCGCTCTGCAGGGTTTTCCAGCTCTAAACCACCAAAACCACCGGTATTAAAAATTATTTGCCAAATCTTCAAGCCACCGTCGATTTCTTGCAAGCTTTCAACAACAGGATTCATTTGCCCGACATTGTAGGCCAGAGACGAATCTGGCGGTGATTGAATAACAAACATCACCATGGATTGATCTTCAATTGGTGCTAATTCTTTTTGCGAAAATAGATAAAAAGGTAGGGTTAATAACGAGACCACCAGGGCGATAAGAAAAGCTTGTCCTTGCCATTGAAAGATTTTTGTTAATAGCTTGCCATAGACAGCTTGCACTTTTTCAAACAGATGATTAACTTTACGAGTCAACCAACCTTCATGACCACCATCGGGAGAAACATAGGCACTCATTATCGGCGACAACGTCACCGCAACTACACCAGAAATGATTACCGCAATAGCTAAAGTGAAAGCAAACTCTTTAAATAAGACCCCAGTAAGACCTGACAAAAAACCAATAGGAGCATATACCGCCGCCAATGTGATGGTCATTGAAATAATAGGCACTAATAATTGCCTTGAACTTGTTAAAGCGGCTTCAAACTTCGACATGCCTTGACGTTTTAAACGGGCAACATTTTCCACCACCACAATAGCATCATCAACCACTAAACCTACCGATAAAACAATGGCCAATATCGTTAGTAAATTTAGCGAGAACCCCATCAAAGACATGGCGGCAACAGCGCCAAGAATAGAAATAGGGATAGTAATTAATGGCACTATTGCACTTCTAAACGAGCCCATCAGTAATAACACCACAATGCCTACTAAAATCACCGTTTCAATTAAGGTGCTAAAGATTTCATTTAACGCATTACGCATGTAAAGTGTGCCGTCGTAGGCAAAGTCTATTGAAATGCCTTTAGGTAAGATTTCATTCAACTCAGCGATTTTTTCATATAAACGATCGCCGATGGCAATTTCATTGGCACCCGGTAAGGGCCAAATAGCGATATAGACAGCATCTTGGTCATTGAGTCGCGCAGTGATATTGCTATCTTCAGCGGCTAACTTTATTGCTGCGATGTCTTTTAAATAAACATTAACGCCATCAATTTCTTTCACCACCAGCTGTTGAAATTCTTCGACACTGCTCAGTTGACTATTGGCAACGATATCTATTTTTTGGTGATCATTCTCAACATATCCCATAGTAGCAATGGAGCTATTAGCCGCCAGAGCCTGATAAACCTCGGTCGCGCTTAATTTAAAGACTTGCATTGCATCTGCATTTAGCCAAACACGCATCGCTGGCGTTCGTGCGCCTTCAATACCAACACGTTGCACACCTTCAATGGCATTTAAGATAGGATTCACTTGTCGGGTTAAATAATCGGTAACAGTCGATAGATCGTTGCCGTTGGCAAAAACACTTAAATATATAACCGCAAAAGGTCGATCGGCCCGGCTCACTGAAATTACCGGATCTTGTGAGCCTGAAGGTAGCTCATAACGAATTTGCCCTAATCTAGCAGTTAATTCGGCCAACGCTAAGGTGCTGTTTTCATTTAACTTAAGCCATGCAGTTACTTTACTGCTACCAGAGGTACTGGTTGAGTCAACATATTCCACGCCGGGTATCGTTGCTGCAACACGCTCAATAGGTTCAGTGATAAATCCTTTAACGACATCCGCCGACGCACCAGTATAAAAAGTATCAATAACCAAAGAGGCGCTTTCAATTTTAGGAAACTGCAATATCGAAATTTTACTGGTTGCCCACAACCCTGCCAAACAGATTATCAACGACAATACAATTGCCACCACAGGGCGTCTAACAAAAATATCCATCACAGATGATTTACCGTTTATCATGTCGTTCTCCTACAATTTAGCCGAATCTTCGACATCAGAAGCATTAGCAATATAAACCTTCATGCCAGAAAACAGCTTAAATGCGCCTTGATTGGCAATGAGTTGCCCTACGGTTAAGCCATTTAAGACCATTACTTGATCCGCTTGGCGATCACCTAACTCAACTTTCACTTGTTTGGCTCGATAAGCGCCCTCTTCTTCAGCTTCTAAAAGAAAGACATAGCTACCGAAAGGGTCACGTTTTATTGATAAGTCAGGCACAACAACTAGAGAAGATGTTTCAGCAATTGGCGCGATAACCGAAATTAAGGTGTTGGGCTTTAATGATAATGCCGTCGAGGCGATTTGCGCTCGATATTTTAAATTTCGTGACGCCGAAGATAATTGTGGATCAATGGCAATAATTTCAGCGGCTAAAACACGCTCTTGATTCATCGGGCTTAGGCTAACCGTTGCGCCAAGCTTAAGCTCTTTATATACCTGTGGCAAGTAAAAATCGACCCAAGTAAAATCGCTAATACCAACCAGTTCAAGTACTTGGCTATTATTATCTAAATACTGGCCAACTTCTAAGGTATGAATGCCTACTTTTGCCGTAAAGGGTGCGACCAGTCTTTTTTTGCTTATCGCTGCAGTTAATACCGCAATATCCGATTTAGCGATTTGAAGCTCAGCGTTAGCTTGGTCGACCAGCTCAGCGCTTATTTCGTTATTTTTTTTCAGCTTTACATAGCGGTTTAGCGTTTGCTTTTTTAACGTCAACCTTGCTTGTGCGGCAATTAACCGTGCATCTTCATCACTGTGATCGAGCTCAAGCAATATTTGCCCTTTTTCGACCTTGCTCCCTGCAATAGCGTTTAAACGAATAATTTTTCCGGCAAGTTCATTGTTCACTACCAAATATTTATAGGCTTGCACTTCACCACTGACTTTAATGGTTTTTTGATAATTAAACGCTGTTACTTCAATTGCAGTTATCGTTGCTGAAGGTTCAGGCATATTAGCGCCTTGCGCAGCAGCTGCCTGTTGTAATGACGATTTATAACTATATAAACCAAATACTGTGCCGCCAAGCACTAGACTTACGGCAATCCATCGAGTTATGTTCATGTTTACTTTGTCCTAATACTAACGAGTCACTTAAAATTGAGCTAATCAATTAACAGTGATTATGTGGTAAATTAATTTGTTTGCTATCTAAGGCCTTCATCGATAAGGCATTGACAAGTTTTAAGAATATCTTCATTCGTTAATGACTGTTGCCAGTCGTAAGTATTGATTAACCGTTGCATAGTGCGAATATGCACATTATCTGGTGCTAGTGCCGGTAAGTTTTCTTCATCAGACATTTCATTTTGCCAACTTTGATGTAACCGAACCGTTTGAAAGTAACCAACCGCTAACGCCCAAGTGCCAAAACTGATTTCTTCAATATCGCGATCACCTGAAATTAACTCTCCAGAATCAGCGGCTGACTGTAAGAAGCCATAGAAGATAGCTTCACAGACTTTGCCGCAAGCAATCATCTGCTCAAGCCAGCGTGGTGAACAGCGCTTCATCATAGCTCGGTTATTAACCATGCTTTCTAATTGGTCATCAAAGTTGTACATTTGCACTTTCGAAAAATCAAGTAAACTGTTAGCCATAATTCTTTGTGGCGTGGTTAAAGGTAGTGCAAGTACTTGTTTAAAGATGCGCTGCCGCTCTTGATACATTTTAGCGGCTAAAGCAATTAAGACATCTTCTTTACACTGAACAAATTTATAAACAGAGCCCATCGACAGTCCTGCCAACTTAGCAAGTTTAGACATAGAAAAATCTAATAAAGAGCTTTGTTCTATTGTAGTTATTGCCGCACACAAAATTAATCTCTCTTGTTCTGCGGGGCTAAATCTTGGAGCAGGAGCCATAAAAACCTCTACCATAATATTATTCGAACAACATTCGAATGACATTATAGAACAGTTACCATTAAGATCAAGAACAATGAACAATGAACAAAGTTACAATAGTTCTGTCATATTAATTTTTTATAGCTTGAGGGAATTGATGGTTCAACTATCGAGGCAAAATAACGTCTGACCATTCAACTAAATAAACTTATCAACCGGTACTAAACACTCCACTAGGCGATAAATATTAGTTTGAATGGGGCCGTTAGATCACAAAAAAAACCACTCATTCTCTAATAAAGAGCGTGAGCAGGGCTTCTAAATGATGGTACCGCTGGTCGGAGTCGAACCGACACTCCCTAAGAAACCTGATTTTGAATCTAGCGTGTCTACCAATTCCACCATACTGGCATTTCAAACTTCTTTTTTTCAAAATTTATGCAGTCCATGCAACGGATTTTGAATTCTTCGCTACGGCTTATACCCAAAGGGATCTAGTTGCATTTTGATTGCACAGGATGTAATTGAAATGGATTTTTTAGATCCCATTAGCAATCATCACGTACCTAATCCACCCATAGTTTGTTAAAGCTATGGGTGGATTATTCATTAAGACATTACAAATTAATAAGCTTCGGTAATGGCTTCTTCAACTAAGTCGACCAATTCTTGATAACCAAAAACAACAAGTGGTTTACCGTTCACGAAAAACTGTGGTGTGGCGCGAACTTGCAAAGTTTGCCCGTCCTGTATGTCTTGCGCAATAATGTTGGCAACTTTACTACTTTTCCAGTCGTTCTCTAGCTGTTTATGATCTAAAGGCAATGTTTTTATTCCAGCTAAGGCACTTTGCGGATTTGATACGTGATGTTCTACCCATTGTTGTTGATTCGCAAATAATAGCTCCACTGCTGGCCAAAACTGACCTTGAAGGTGGGCGGCTTCAAGCATTTTCACTACCTCTTCCGAGCCTTGATGTAACGGTGCATAACGCATAACGACTTTTACCTTACCTCGATATTTTTTCACTAGGTTATTTACCAGCGGGTAAAATTGACTACAGGTACCACAAGCAGGATCAAAGAATTCAACAATGGTAACTTTGGCATCTTTACCACCTTTAGCTGGAACATTAATACGTTCTAATGCTGGTAAAACTTCACCGGCTAACGTCGAAGTTTGTTGGCTTTTATACACGGCCACCGCGGCGATAAAAGCTAAGCCAAATAATGCCGCTACACTGATAAAAAGAGTTTTGTTATTCATGATTATTCCGAGTAAATTGTTTTTTAGAAAGAAAAAGTAAAACACCAATAATGGTAAAAGTAATTAAAGACATAACGGGAATGTTTAAAAAGCCAAGTAAATTAAAGTGTGTTTCGGAGCAAGGTATACCTTGCACACATGGTTGCGCGCTTTTTGGAACCATGCCTGCAACCACAAGTACATGAAATAACGCAGTAAACCAGCCAAAAATAACTAATGGGCTTGTATAACGGATGATTTTGGCATCATAAGGAAAAAGTGCCAGAGGTAGCATAACCACTAATGGGTAAAGTGCGATTCGTTGATACCAACACAATACACATACTGGCAACTGCACTATTTCACTAAAAAATAAGCTGGTTAAAGTACCACTGGTAGCAATTATCCAGACGCAAAACAGCAGGTACCAGCGACGGTTGCTAGCGCTAGCAGGGGTTTCGTTGTTCATTTTGTCTTAAGAATTCCAATAAAGTTGCGATGCAATAGCGACAGGATTTAATACATATAAATAGCGGTACGGCATATCGCCGCAGCGCACGGTATTAACAACTATCACGGGAGTTTTCAGCATAATTTTGCTCATTAACGGCTCTATTACCACTAAGTTCAATTTGAAATTATAGCAAAAACTAATGCCGTAATAATGTCATAGATCAAACCCAACGCTTTAAAAAATAAGATAGATCATACTTAAGCTTATTGTATATGACTTATTGGTTAATCGAAGAACTCAAAAATATTCAGTGCTCCTTTAAAGAGCAATAAGCATAAACTGAGAATAGTAACTTACTCTTGCCGTAGTTATGCTCTACACAGGCCAGATGAAGAAAAGATAGTTTACGGTTCTTAAAAACCTGGTTAAGTTGAATATTTAACTGAGTTGAAAGCAATAAAGAGGAATTACAGGCATAAAAAAACCGACTAATAAGTCGGTTTATTTTGGAATAACTCCTTTAAAAACAAGGAGAAATGGTACCAGTGGCCGGACTTGGTCTAGGCAGTATTTCTAAACTGTAGACCGCATTGTTCCGTTGGTTAAACAGAGGCATTACCTTATCGTGGTCAACCTAAATGGTCAACCCT
>MABC01000057.1:0-20448 GCA_002162925.1 Thalassotalea sp. 42_200_T64
GACTATATATCCACTTGCTTACAGCATATTGCTGAGCAACCAAATAACCTTGAGCCGTTGCTACCATGGAATGTTAAGCGCGGCTAGGTGTCGATCCCCATACGTTTACTTTATTTAGAACCCACACTGGCTGCCTAAATTAAATCAGATCCTTTCATTGAGTCAAATCTTTAATATTCTGACCTGACAATAATTCACCTAAAAATGAATTACGTTTATTAGCATTACTTTCATGCTGAGTAATCTTAACAAAATCACTTCTTGTACCTACGATGTGAACCTCTGTTTCAGCCCTTGTTATAGCGGTATATAGCCAACTTCTATCAACAATCCTCTCATTATCAATAAGGCTTATGATTATACGTGGAAATTGAGAGCCTTGAGCCTTATGAAGTGATATCGCATAACCTAACTTGATAGAAGTGAACAAATCAAAATCTAGCGCTATTTGCTCTTCGTCAATCGTATCAAGTGTCACTACACCAAATTTATCTTCAACATGTTCAGTAGAAGTGAGAGCGCCAAGAGATCCGTTTTGCACACCTATCTCATAGTTATTTTTGGTAAACAGAACAGGATCGCCTTCCTTAATCCGCACAAACTGCAAATTACCATCATGTTTGATTTCTAACCTATTCCCGTCAGGATTAATTTTCTCTTGGCATTTATAGTTGATTTCATTGATACCCCCACCCTGACTGCTGTCATAGGTCGCGCCAATTACACGACTATCTTCAGGAGATAAGGAATACAGTTCAACACATTTAGCTGATATCTCATTTTGTGGTGTTTCATGAAATGTTATATTTCCAAAAGATAAATTATCAGGAACGATTCCATCACGGATCTGTGCACTGTACTCAGGAATACCAGTACTACCTTCTTGTCTTTTAACAATATCTAGTGTTGTATTCATGATAGTGCCACTGTTGATCACATCAGCTAACACTTTACCTGGCCCAATAGGAGGTAGTTGGTTAGGATCACCCACAAATAAGATCCGAACATTAGGGTGGATATGCGTGACAATCCTGTACATCGTAGGTATATCAACCATTGATGCTTCATCGATAACGACGATATGCTTACCATCATCATTAATCTCTTCTTTTCGTAGGAATGCCGTAATGGTGCATGTAGCAAAACCGATAGATTCATGCATCCTCATAGCAGCTCGACCTGATAGAGCTATGGCATGTATTGTATAACCAACGAAATGCATAGCCCTTAGCACGGTTCTAAGTACCGTTGTTTTCCCTGTACCGGCACCACCTGTAATACACGCTATTTTAAATGCTAATGCGTTCACAACCGCTTCTTGTTGCTTGCCGACCAATGGATAAGGCAACTCATCAATCGCTTGTCTTGAGCTTTTAGTAAATGATTCATCGAATGTGTCACCAAAGCTTGCTAGCTTCTTAAATCGTTTGGTAATTACACCCTCCATGATCAATGTGGCTGATTGATGATATGTTCCATGTTCAGGGTGAATAATATACTGGCTTTTACTAAATCCGACTTGAAAAGCTTTTTTGGTCAATTCCATGCAGCCTAACAAGCGCCTTACTATTGGCTTTAACTCGTTTTGGCTTGAGAATGTATTACCATTACCTAAAGAAGCACGTAAAGCCTCTTCTATTGCCGCTGACAGTCTTCTCTCATCATCGTCATTAACCATATTAAAATGAGATTTAGCTAATTTGCTAACAGCTTTAAACGACATACCAAATGACATCAGTTTAAAAGGATCTCGCTGGATCTCTTTGATGGATTGATCCCCATGAAACTTCAATAATGATTGCTGCACGTTTGAAGGGATCTGCTTTTTAGACATCCAATTGGCATATTTAAGGTTCGAATACTTTTTAAATCCTTCATACAATGCCTCTATAGAAGTATCGCTGAGCATTTTGTTTAACGATATTTTGTCTTCCGCATAATTGCGGCTGAGCATTGCATAGATTTCTTTGTCATAGTATTCCCAAAGCTCTCTAGCCTTAACTGTACCAATACCCTTGAATGCTTTTTCGTATGCAATGAACTTTATAAATTGCTCACCTGTTTCAGGAAGCGTGCACACCGCGAATACGGGATCTTCATAGGTGAGTTGTTTATATATGTAACCGTTGCTATCGAAATCAGAAACTTTATATTTGTCCTTAACCGCCCAATGCTGCCCAATAGCAGGCTCAACAGGAAGGTTGGTTTTCTTTGACATTATTGAGATTAAAGTTTTTGCACTAAACACTTTATTACTGTTATCTAATGGTGCCCCCATAAAGATGACATAGTTAGATGTATTACGAGTCACACTGGTAACCCTGAACCTTGACTCTCTAACTTCTGAATCAATCATCTAGGCATCATTCCTAACTCACTTATGACGTCACCTAGCTCTGAGTATTTTTCTAGTTTAAGTTCAAGCTCACGTATTATTGCTTTAAGTTCAATGTTTTCTTGCTCGAGCTTTGATGACCGCCTTTTAGTCAATGCGTTGCTAGTAGCTGATTGGTCAAACTCTTTAGGTTGTTTCTCTTTTTCAATACGCTCATCAGTTTTTTTAGGTAAGACACTACGATCTCGAAGACTATCCTCGAGGGTTTCTAGCTCAGAGACTATAAGCTCATTTTGTGTAAGGGCAGATTTACCGATGCCCGCGCCAAGAGCTATTTCCTTACGATTAAGTTTTCCACGGAAGACTATTTGACTAAAACAGGCATCATCTTGAGTTGCTGACCAACTCATAAATTTGTCAAAAGTATCTTGCTTTGCTTGCTCTGCACTACCCATTATCTACCTCTCCAACAAGTTATTTTTTAGGATCATAGCGGCTCCGCTTTCGCTTGTTGTCATCTGCTCTCGTGATCTTTGGAAGAGGCTGATTTAGCTTTTCCGCGTCAACGTTTGGCGGTAACTTCATACCTCTCAACTCCTCTAGGTCAACACTCGGTGGAAGTGCTTTGTTCATTTCATCCATATTGAGACCCATTTGATAAAGGTTATACATCCACCTAACTACCTGCTCTCTCATCGCTTTAACTTCGCCCTGAAGCACTTTTTTATCAGCTTTAAGCTCGTCTATTTGCTCATATGCATTTTCTAATTGCTTATCTTCTGGAAGAAGTAAATGAGCAGGTTCATCCTTCAATGCTTTTTTACGTTCATTATAAGCAATTTCAATATCACCATAAGCGAGAAGGGTATGCCTAGAGACTTCCTTATCCAGTCCATTTTCTCTGGTAACGCGCTCACATAATAGTTTCCACGTTAACTTACCTTTCCATTTAGAAATTATCTTTAATACACTCTTGTGAACATCTTCACTAATAACAATTTTTGGCATCAGTTGAACCCCAGTAATTGACCTATACTTAAATTTGAAGAGAGGCTGTTAGCTTCTTCCGAGTCTTTTGGCTCATTAAGATCACTGCGCATCCCTTTTTCAGCCAAAGCTACTCTGGTCGGTGAAGGGTCATGCTCTACAGGAACCCTAATAATAGTGCCATCAGGAAGGTTTTCATCTGTTTTACTTTTGATGAGTGTACGAATATGTGCTAATTTCCAACCGAGATGTGTAACCCAACGATCAGCTCCAAAAGTGTTATCACCTGCTTCTTGTTTAGCATATTCAAATTCAGCAGCTACCTTTGCTTCTAGTAATTGCAATTCCTCTAAAGTCTCCGGTATTCCTTTAATACAAACATGCTCTTTACAAGAAACACATTCACCGGCTTTGGTACAAGGGGTTTGAGCAAAATTGTGAACGCAAAAACCAATACCAGTAAAATCAGCAACCCCTTCTCTATCAACTCCAACAGACTTGAGTGGTACAGGGAGTCTCACTTTTCGTAATGCTACTACGCTAGGAGTATCATCATAACTGGACACCATCAGTGCTGTTTGTAAGAGGCTCTTTTCCTCAAGTGTTCTCAAGTCATACGCAGCATTTTGTCTAAAATCAGCTCTGCCTGACCATTGCGCAATTTTCCAATCGTCTACACCGCCTATTTTCGCATGAGTGTTTAACCAAACACGGAATTGATGAGTCGTTAATGATAAGGGGTTACCATCTTCATTAACCATGTCAAATCGTTCCCAAAGGTTACTCATTTTTTTATCTTTTCTCGTGATCTGAACATTAAAAGTGTCTACATTGGGCATCGTCCAACTAAAGTCTTTTGTGGTAGAGCCAGGTTTAAGCTCTAGTTCACGAAATAACAGAAGGTTTTCCCATATAGGGCGATCACTTTTAGGGTTATTAGGCCAGCCCTTTTTCTTGTACTTTTTGTGAACTAACTGATTCAGTCGACGATATGAAAGACTATTCTCTTCTAGAAGGGTATTTATCCATTTAGTTGGCGTATTTAACTTTTCTTTATCTGTATGATGTAAAGAACCAACGACTCCCATCGCATACGCAAACTCTCGCTGTGACATTTGCTCATCTTCTTGGTGTTTGTTTTTTGTAATACATTGATCATGACGAAAAAAAACATCTGGGTGCTCAAACGCCCACTGAGCAGTTTTTCTAGCTGGCTCACTAATTTCTTTTAGTACTCGAAATGCTTCTTTAACCGTGTCCAACATTAATTCTGGTACACCCTTACGATGATCTTGATATCCTTTAGAGCCAAACCAAACTACATACCAAGAACCGTCATCATTTTGCTGAAGTGAGTTGATAGTGAGACCTCCTAGCTCATTAAAACGAGATGGGGCAAAGCATAATAATACCAACCCACTGGTATAATATTTGTCAGCTACAGTTTCTGCTTTTGCAAAGCAGTCAGCTAAACAAAGCATTTCATGCATAGAGGGACAGCGCTCCTCACGAAATTTATCGGCTTCCTCTCCTAATTGCTCTGCATTATTCACAGGTTTCTTAAACGGGCTCTTGTAGGCAGGCAAAGTCAGGATAATCCTCTTCTCTAATAGCCAAGTTACTAAAGCTTCTAATTTGCCCCCTACGTGATATTTACGCATTGGGACAACCTTGTCTTCTCTTATTTTTTGTTCAGCGTTCTTTACTGTTTGGTTAGTAATATTCAAAATGCATGGTGCTATATCTGAGTACTGTTCTTGTAATGCTTCATATACTCTACGGAACATTGCTATCCACATATGCGCAGACGTAATTTCCTTGATCGTCATTTGCTGCCTGATGAATGCTTTAGCAAAATCCATAAACGGTTTTTTGAATGATTCTATTGGTGCGTAATTATTATCTTGAAATCCAAATACGAGTGTTTGCCCTTTGCCTGGAGTCCATTTGTCAGCATCCCAGCCTTGTTCGCTATAAAGAGTCAGCTCTTCCTTAGCGTAGCGCACAAACTCGTCAAAATTCTTTTTGCCATCTTGCTGATGTTTCGCCTCCCAGATCTTGATTACATTACTGTTCACGCTATTCATTAACGACTCCTTCGATTTCTTTCGCTTTATCGCAAAGCTGAATAACCTCAGTAATAGCTAGGACAAGCCTGTCAGTTGATTGGATAACGAACTTACTTGCCCCCTTTTCACTAAGCCTTCTTCTTTCATCATATAAGTCATTTAAAATAACTTGGTGGCGACCAGTAATCCAAGGTTGAAATTTTACACACGTATAACAAGCTCTGCCGCCTTTTGCGCAAAAACCAAAGGTTCCACAGTTACCAACACCGTCTCCTTTCTGATTACGAATACGAGAGCGAGGATCATTAGTTCTGAGTGCGTCAGCTTCGCTAGCTATAAGAGTACCTGCAAAAGCTTGTGCTAACGGCGCTAACACAGGAGCAAGAGCTTCATTAATCTCTTCTGTAAGTTCTTTAACATTCTCTGTATACACTTTAACGTTTTGGATGTCGTTATGACCAAGTATTTTGGCTATAGAAAATGCACTAAGACCCCTGCGAGCAGCATTGGTGCCCATAGTGTAACGAAATCTTCTTGCTGTAAGATGGATAAAGTCACCATCAAGCCGCTCTGAAGTTGCTCTGCATTTATGACTTATTTGAAAGAGTATTTTTGTAGCACTATTTCGTGGCAAATGAATTGCATCAGGCGTTTTGTTCATGATTTGAATTAATTCACTTAAAGAACTTAGGCTTTTAATTGCTTTTGGAAACATAAAAACTGGCATCTGCGGTTTTAAATCGTCTGGTAATTTTCCGATTTGATTTTCAATCATCTCTAACGTTTTACTAGCCTGATTACTGAATAAAAGCGCTAAATCTTCATCGATGTCAGATTCTTTCATTACGTCTCTAAAGTTTGTAGAACCGTGCTTTTTAGCTTGTGGGACGTTCAACATATATTCAGTTATACCGTCTTTTGTTTTCTTAGTAAGATCACATGCTTTTAGCTGACAAAACTGGGTTGGTCTCGCGCCGAGATATACATTAAGTAACAACCAAGCGTAATCACGCAGCGACATTTGATCATCAAAAAACGCATTAACTCCCCAAAACAATATAGCCTGTTGCTCTTGCATACTGTACGCCCCCGTATGGGGGCATCCCTTTGCGACTGGAACGCCCTTTGCTATTCCCTTTAATGTTATTTGCTCAAGCCACGGTGCGAGCTTAGGATCAATCCCCCCAATATCTTTATCATGCCAGTTCAACAAAAAAGCTCTAATAGAACCTAATTTATACTCACTATTGGAATCTAGTGTTGATAAATAGTTTTGCACGGTACTGAGCTTTAAGTTTACCCCCTCGGTGGTACGTAGCATCGCGAGCATTGTTTGGAAAATAATACTGCAAGTGCTAGCAGATAATTCGCAAGCATAGTCTGCCATTTGTTCCTTGTAACCAGCTAAGAACTCATCATCAACGTTGCCAGGGAGCAATTTCCAATTTAGTTTGACTGAGGTATCAAGCTTCCAAGTATCCTCGTTGAGATCGAAGTCATAACCCATCTTACAAGTTCGATTATTCTCTTCGATATGTTGTTTGCTACTTTTCCTTTCTAGCATCTTTTATCTCCCTTACTGTTGCACTGGTATCTAACATCATCTCTTTATGGATTTTTTTAGCTATGCGTGTCACGCGTCTATCTAAATAAGTTCTCGAACTTGTTGGACTAGAGTGTCCCATAATCCTCATTCGAGTATCGATTTCTTTACCATCACGAATAATCTGCTCTTCTAGTCTCTTAATATTTTCGGTTTCGCCCCCGCGAGCTTCAGCTTCCTGAATTTGTTTAGATATTTTGGCATTATGCTTATCAACCTGATCTGAAAAGCGCTCATTGAAATAGATCCTAAAACCTCGTCGTTGAATATTTTCAAAGCTTTTGCTTACCTCTTTAAGTGGTGCCATTACTCCTGACGAGAAATTTTTATCACTCATCGCTATTCCTGAACTTTCACCTTTCTGCGAAATAAAAATGTAAGGGTGAGTCTTTGATAACTTGTAGTTAGATCGAACTTTTCTTATGTAGTACTCAAGATCTGAATATAAAGCAGGGGGGATTTCTATATCGCGTTCTTGTGTTTTTAGAGTTGGTTGAAGCGGTCTTGGATCGTTTATGTCATCATGTCGTCTTATAAAACATAATTTCGGCTCGTCTATATCATGAATAATATCGTCTAATGTTAAGGCTAAAACTTCAGATGGTCTGCAACCAGTCCAATAAAGAATTGCTATTTGAAGGTAATTACGTAACTGAGTATCAAAATTCTTAAATGGATTGTCTTCATGGCCTGTTCTGATTACTTGCATAAAGTGTTCAAATGCACTTGCTTCTGCATGAGTTACTTTAGATATATTACTTAGCCCCTTTGGATAGTGACTTTTAAACAGTATCACCATTTTGTCGATATTATCTCTCAACTCGCTAGCATTAGGTTTAAACTTACAAATTTCCCATGCACAAAACTCTAAGTAATGATTAATGCCTAACATACGTTGATATTGATAGGTCTTATCAACAGTATTTAAAGGGGATTCTATTTTTGCAAGTCGAGTAAAATTGACAACCTTTTTAGATTTACGGCTACCTTTCTTGGCGGACAGTAAACAGAAATCTTTGATGGATCTAATAGTGTCCTTATCAAGAAGCTTTTGTCGACGGAACTCTTCTAGTAAATCACGACCTGTCGAATGTTCCCAAGTACGTATGAGCTTTATGCTATACAGCTCTTTCTTGATTGTGGTTTGCTTACCATCTGATCGCAACTCTGCGGTCACATATAGCGTCGACCAAAAATCAATAGTGCCATCATCACTTACAATAAGTGGACGACGTTCACCGTCTGAAAATATTTCATCTATTACACTCATAACTCACCCCATATACTATACAAAAATTATACTAGCATAACTAAATAGGACTTCAAGTTTTTTATATACAAAAAAAATCCCTCTGATTTTGTTTGATAAAGCTAAAAGCCTTAAAAAACATAACCAGAGGGATTTTTAAAATATCTTACCCTACAAAAACTGTTTTATCAGAAATTAAAACGGAATGTCGTCATCGAAATCCATTACTGGTTCTTGTGGGTTCACTTTAGGGGCTTGTTGCTTTTGGAAGCCGCCTTGTGCTTGACCTTGTTGTTGACCTTGCTGCTGGTAACCACCCTGCTGAGGTGCTTGTTGCTGAAAACCACCACCTTGCTGTTGTGGTGCCTGATTTTGATAGCCACCTTGTTGCATAGCTGGTTTTTGTTGCTGAGCTTGTGGTTTAAAACCGCCTTGCTGTTGTGGAGCTTGTTGCTGGAAACCACCGCCAGCTGGAGCACCTTGACCAGCACCTGCGCCGCGAGAATCTAACATTTGCATTTCGTTAGCTCGAATTTCAGTAGTGTATTGGTCTACACCTTGTTGGTTCTGCCATTTACGCGTTTGTAAACGACCTTCAACGTATACTTTTGAACCTTTTTTCAGGTACTCGCCAGCAATTTCCGCTAAACGATTATTAAATACGACACGATGCCATTCGGTGACTTCTTTTTGCTCACCAGTTTGTTTGTCTTTCCAACTTTCTGACGTGGCAACGGTTACATTACAAATTGCACCACCACTAGGGAAAAAACGAGTCTCAGGATCTTGTCCTAAGTTACCTACAATAATTACTTTATTTACACCACGACTGGCCATGAAAACATCCTGCTTTAACAAATATATTTATGATAATAACCCGCCGTTAAGGAGTGGGGACGAGCTACGTTAAGTTTATTTTAAATCCTATCATTGAAATTACTTTTCTAGGATTAGGCGTTCAGTTTATCATTGTAATTTGAATTTAAAAAGCGATAAAACAGACTTAATTCGCTTTTTTGAAAAGGTACTCGATAACCATAAAAAAGCCTCAATATAATCAACTATTAAGGCTTTATCGTCGTTAAAAAATATAACCGTTATTGAAAATAGAACGGCTCACGCTTGTTATCGTAGTTGCCAATTTCATTCATGCTATCGGCATCATAGATACGGCCATTGATCATCACATGACTGACTTTATCTGATTGACGAATGTCTTTTACCACATCACCATCAACAACGATAATATCGGCAAGTTTACCCGCTTTTAACGAACCAATGTTGTTATCTAACCCTAAATGCTTGGCAGGGTCGATAGTAGCGGTGCGGATGGCTTGTAGTGGCGTCATACCACCTTGCGCCATCATCCACATTTCCCAGTGTGCCGCTAAACCTTCACGTTGGCCATGGGCACCAATACCCACCAATACGCCCATATCTTGCATTTCTTTAGCAACACTGGCCACACTAAAATGGTTATAGTGATGATGTGGTGCGGTGGTTCTTCGCATAGCACGAGGAGCCAATACATCCGCTGGTACGTATTTGCTTAAACGCGGGTGTTTCCACACTTCGGTTTTGTCGTACCAGTAATTCTCACCAGAGATACCACCGTACGAAACCACCAGTGTTGGCACGTAAGCGGTTTGTGATTGCTGCCAGAACTGACGAATATCATCGTAGATTTTGGCGGTAGAGATTGAATGCTCTAGCGAGGTATGACCATCGGCAACCATAGATAAGTTATGTTGCAGTAATGACCCCCCTTCTGGCACTACCATCATGCCTAATTCGCGGCCAGCCTGAATAATTTGCTGACGTTGGTTACGCCGTGGTTGGTTGTAGGATTTAACACTAAACGCACCAACTTTTTGCAAACGCTCCAATTGGAATTTAGCATCGTCTAAACTGTCCACATGGGAAGTATAACCTGGGCCTGAGGCACCGTATAAAATACTGCCGGTAGAGAAAATTCGCGGTGCGACAATATCGCCGGCTTTTTGCAATTCACTGGCGGCAAAAATTTCGGTGGTATCGTTTGATGGGTCGTGAATGGTGGTTACCCCTAGAGAGATAGTGGCGTAGTTTTTCCAGTTTTGCTGAGGAATAATTTCATTACTCCCTTGTGAACCATGCGCATGGGCATCGACTAAACCTGGCATTACCGTTTTACCCGTGACATCGATAACCGTCGCGTCTGATGGTATTTTCACCTCACCTTTTTTACCAACCGCTTTAATGTGCTTACCTTCTACCAGCACTACACCATTGTTAATCACTTGTTCACCTTCCATAGTAACCACCTGACCACCGACGAAAGCAATTAGGCCTTTTGGTGCGTCCGCTTTTTTACTAAAACCAAGCGCCGTGATTTTTGGCTCTACGTCTTCCTCGGCTTTATAACCGATATCAAACATGCCGTTTAAGCTGGCCTGATATAAGTCTGGCCCTAAGCTCCAGTAAATCTCATCACTTTTCGCATTCCAGCTAATGCTTTCACCGGCACGTGCTGAGAGTTTTCTTACCGGAATATTTGTCGCTTTCGGACCAATTTTGATCACATCACCACGTTCGACTAATGGCGTTACAAACACTTTGAATCGTTCGGCAAACGCTAAGTACTTGCCATTTGGTGCCACTTTAAATTCGGTGGCGTATTTACCCGTGTATAGCGTCTTCTCATTTTCACCGGTTAAATCGATACGAGCAAGCTCTGGCATCTCGCCGTGTTGCTGCAAGTAGATGCGGTCGTTTTTACCGGCAAACTGTGGGTGGGAACCATTTTCAGTGATCCGTTTTGCTTTACCACCTTTGCTCGGCACTTGATATATGCCTGGGTTTACGCCCCAATCTGGTGAGGTGATATGGCCACCTTTGACTTTGCGATATACCACGGTTTTGCCATCAGGAGAAAACGTCGCTTCGATGTATTTGCCCGGCTCAGATAATAAGTTTTTACCTTTACCTGTTTTTGCCGACACCACGCGGATATTACCTTGCTTTTTATCATCCCAAATTGAAAACACAATTTTCTTACCATCGCGAGAAAAGCTTGGGTTTAATTCAAAATGATCATTTTGTTTGGTTAAACGCTTAGGTTTGCCATCGGGTAATGAGCGGGTATAAACATGACCCAGCGCTTCAAATACGACTTTTTTACCGTTTGGTGATATTTCCACATCACGCAGCATTTTTACATCAAAGTTATCAACATCAATGTTTTGTGCAAAGCGCAATGCCGGTTGAATTTTCTTGGTCGCCTCAACCTTAAATTCAATGATTTTAGTTTCTTTATCATCAAGGTTTAACTTGTTAATTTTACCACCAGCCCAGAAGATTATTTCTTCATTATCCGGGGTCCAGGCCATCGTTGGGTATACCCCATGAATCGCCCAGGTTTCCTGCATGTCTCGGTCTAACTTATCGTAAACCGCAGTCTTTTTACCGGTTTCTAAATCGTAGATAAAAAGAGTGGATTGGAAATCAACACGGCTGATGTACGCCAGATTTTTGCCATCTGGCGAAGGGGTTGGACGAATAGCGCCACCGCGACCGGTTAAAATCACTTCAATTTCACCCGTTTCGCGATCAAGACGTTTAATCTTATAAATGCCTTTTTCAGAATCTTTTGAATAATGAAAGGTTTTTCCTGGCGTGGCATCTTGAGAGAAATACACGTATTTGCCATCGGGAGAAAACGCCGGCTCACCCAAATCTTTTTGCTCATTCGGACGCTTGGTTAGCATCATGCCATCGCCACCGGTTTTGTGGTACATCCACACTTCACCGGCGCCTAAAGAACGGGTGCCGGTAAAATGCTTACGGGCAACCAAATAATCACCATCTGGTGACCATGCCGGCGAGTTTAATAAACGAAACGTTTCTTTCGTCACCGCCGTTGGGTTTGAGCCATCAATCTCCATAACCCAAATATTGTCGCCACCACCTTGATCCGAGGTAAAAGCGATGTGCTTGCCATCAGGAGAGAATGTTGGCTGCATTTGCCAGGCAATATCATTGAACAATGGCGTGGCTTTACCGCCACTCACTGGCATGGTGTAAATGTCACCAAGTAAATCAAAGACTATGGTTTTACCGTCTGGACTAAGATCAAGGTTCATCCAAGTGCCTTGGTCTACGTTGATTTTGGCATCGGTGAATTTCCCCATAGGTTCATTTACCGACCACTCGGCTTTTTTCTCTTCTTTAGTTTCTACTTCAGCGGCTTCTTTGTCGGCGGCAAAAGCGGTGCTGCTTGCTAACAACACAGAAAGTGATGCGGCAATAATTGAAGGTGTTGTTTTCATGTTAAAAAGTGACATTAAGGTGCCCTGTCTTATTCTGTTTTAAGTTGATCTCTGGCGATCAAATTTTTAGCTGTAGGAAATAAAACACATTGCGGTCAAGGTGTAAAGAAAGGTTACAAAGTGGTGAACATTTTTAAGGTGAATTACATGAATTAAGCGGTGAGTTACAGCGTGCTAATATTGGCTACATTTATTTGCTCTAAAAACTGTTTTCGCTTTTCATCAAGTTTATGTTCGGCTATTTTTAAAATGCGCTTAAAGTCTTTATCTTCCTTTAAAAAATCAAAGCAATTATCCTGTTGCAAAACATGTATTTCATCGAAATAATTATGTTTTTCATATAGCTTAGATAGGGTAGATAGGGTTTTTTCTTTATTGCCTAAACATGCATAGGTTAATGGGATACCCAAGCCAACGGTTGTCGGTTCAGGATCTCTTTTCATTGCGGTTGATATGCTAGTGTTGATTTTATTAGCAATTATTCCCGCAGTATCAGGGTCATGCTTAGATAATGCTGAATATAATATTAAGGCTTCATTGAAATATTGGCTATTTAACAGCTCTTCTTTTAACAATTGCGGATAATACTCAAGTAACACGGCACTTGCTAATTCATATTCACCCTCGATTATTTGCGCCGTCGCTAATAAGTATTGATTATCCAGGGTATTATTTTCGTTTACAAAGTCCTTCAGTAATTGTACAAATTCAGCTTTTGTGATCATTTTATGGCTTAGCTTGTAAAGACCAATAGATAATTGCGTATAGGCAATTGTTGAGGTTTTCGCTTTCGAATTTACTAAGGTGTTTAACGTTCTTTCGGCCGCTTCTACCATGTTCAGCGTGAGATAGAAGCCTATTTTGGAAGATAAGATTCGTCCGGAATTTTCGATACTATTATTTTGACTAATTTCCCAGGCCTTGTGCCAATCTAGCCCAGTGAGCCAATAATGCAGCAAAGCGGTATCGGCGATAAATGAAGAATGCGGGTTTACGTCAAGCATTATAGACAAATAATTTTCCGCTTCAATTAATCGGCCGTCTATTCTTTCTTGGAAATACAGATTGGTTAACAAAATTTCTGACACAGGATCAAGCGAAAGCGCTTGTTTATAGAGGGTTTTGACTTTTGCCTTTTCTGCTTTTGTCATGTTTAAGAAATCATTCACATATACCACGGCATACCAATGGTACGCTTGGGAGTAGTTAGGGTTGGTGGCAATTGCTTTTTCATAAGAGCGAACTGCCTTTGCCTTCTCCCCTTTCGTTGTAAAATAAGCGCCAATAGAAGTATCGATTTCTGCGCTATTATTTGCTCCATCAAAAAAAGGAGTTAACAAAGGGAGTGAATATTCTAAAAAATCTTTTTTTGATAGATTCGCATGCGCTTCTTGTAAACTTAAGGTATCGACTAAACCTGAAATAGCCAATTGATTATCAGCGTCTATGCGCAGCGATTTTTTAAAAGCATTTACTGCCTTTGCAAGTGATTCAGGCGTTCTGGGGCGCATAAAGTAACGCCCTAACAGATAGGCATCTTGCGCTTCCGGTATTTTTGTACCGTGCTCAGTTAATGCTACGATTTGCTCTTTTAATAAAGTGATTTTTAATTGCTGAACCACAGATGCCGATATTTCATCCTGAATTTTAAACACATCATCAATTTCATAATCGTAGGTTTCTGACCATAAATGGTAACCCGTATCGGCTTGAATAAGCTGGGCGGTAACTCTTAATTTAGTGCCCGACTTTCTCACACTGCCTTCGAGCACATGTTCCACATTGAGTTTTTCAGCAATTTCTTTAATGTCCATATTTTTATTTTTAAAGAAGAAGGATGACGTTCTCGCCGCAACTTTTAATTGTTTAATACGCGCTAACACATTCAATAACTCTTCCGATAAACCATCAGAAAAATACTCTTGCTCGGGATCATTGCTCATGTTCACAAACGGCAATACTGCAATTGAAGTCATCTGATCTGACAGAGCCATTGATGGCGAATGATAAACTGCACGTTCGTCTGCAGAGCCATTGTTCTGTACAGTGTCAATATTGCTTGAGTCTTCGCTGAAATAAGCCTCGTTGGTTAAGAAAATAACGGCAACTGCCATCGCGGCAATGATGCCAAAATCGAGCTTTCGCCCGGTAATATTGGTAATCGAATCATCAACCACAACATCTTTACTGCGCATGATCCCTTCCGGGGTTAATTCAAATGCCCAGGCAAAAAGACAAGCGATAGGGAAGCCCACCACCAGAAATACGATGATCACTGGGGTAACCCATTCAGGTAACTTTAGATAGGGCTCGAGCACGGCAACAATCTGGATGATTAACCAGGTAGTGATGAGATAGGCGGTGGCAACTTTGAAGACGTTACGGCGTTTTAATTCCTTAAAAACGGTCAAGTGTTTCCCTTTATGGTTTTGGTCTTAGCGTTATTAGCTAAAGTTTAGACCAAAACCATAAAGTTTGATTAATAAATTAACACATTTTAAATGTGTTAATTGCTATAACCCCAGCGTGGCATAATGGTTTGCTCGATGCCAATATGATCTAGCATGCGCCCTACCATAAAATCGATTAAATCGTTTATCGATTCAGGCTTGTGATAAAAACCAGGGGCTGCCGGCATTATGGTTACGCCCATTTGTGAAAGGCTGTGCATATTGGCCAAATGTATGGTTGAAAACGGCGTTTCTCTTGGCACTAAAATTAACTGACCGCGTTCTTTAATTACCACATCGGCGGCACGTTCTATTAAGTTATCGCTCATGCCCTGACTAATGGCGGCAAGAGTGCCAGTTGAACATGGGCAAACCACCATTTGTTTTGGGGCTGCTGAGCCAGAGGCTACCGGTGAGAACCATTGTTCTTTTCCAAATACGGTGATTTGCTCAGCTTTGGCCTGGTATTTTTCAGTAAGAAATTTGCCTGCAGCATCTGGACTGGCGGGTAATTTTATATTCACTTCGGTATCTAGCACTACCCGTGCGGCGCTTGAGACAAGAACGTAGACCTGATAGTTTGCTGCAATCAGGCATTCTAATAAGCGTAAGGCATAAAGGGAGCCCGATGCACCGGTGATTGCTAATGTTATTTTACCGTTGAATGTTGCCAATTTTTTCTCGTTTTAATTCGACGTTAAAAGAAAGATCCCGACTTTGGTCGGGATGACGTTTAATGTTAATGATTGAGTTCCTAGTTCCTAGTTCCTAGTTCCTAGTTCCTTTATCAGCTTAGTATGAAACCCACCAAAGCCGCCATTACTCATCACCACGATATGATCGCCTGATTTCGCATTTTTGGCAACTATCTCGACCAAGTTATCGATATCATCTTCACAAAATGCCGGAGCTTTGCAGTCATTGATCAAATCACTTACCGACCATTTTACCTTCTCATCCTGGTACAGGTAAACCACATCGGCCTTATCTAAAGATGCCGCCAACGTGTCTTTATGCACACCAGATTTCATTGTATTCGAGCGAGGTTCCAATACCGCAACGATGCGTTCATTGCCAACTTTGGCGCGAAAGCCCGATAAGTTTTTGCTAATCGCTGTGGGGTGATGAGCAAAATCATCATAGACCTTGATATTGTTAACCTCGCCAACAAGCTCTTGGCGACGTTTAGTATTGACAAATTCAGCCAAAGCATCAATGGCAATATGGCTAGGCACCCCAGCATGACGAGCGGCGGCAATCGCCATTAAGGCATTGTCGATATTGAAATCGCCAATTAAATTCCATTTAACCGTGCCTTGTAATTGCTGATCAAACAGTACCTTAAACTCACTGCCATCAGCCTTTAATTTTTCGGCAAGCCAACCATGATTATCGCCACTGTACTCTATTGGCGTCCACGACCCCATGTTCAGCGTTTCGGTTAACGCCTGATCATGTTTCGGAGCAAGTAATAGACCGTTACCAGGTACCATTCTCACCACATGATGAAATTGTCGTTGAATATCGCTGAGCGAGTTAAAAATATCGGCATGGTCAAATTCCAGATTATTCATCACTAACGTACGCGGCCGATAATGGACAAACTTGGAGCGCTTATCAAAAAATGCGGTATCGTATTCATCGGCTTCAATCACGAAAAATGGCGAGTTGCCCAGACGTGCCGAGGTATCGAAATTTTGTGGTACGCCACCAATTAAGTAACCCGGGGTTAAATGTGCATATTCTAAAATCCAGGCCAACATTGAGCTGGTGGTAGTTTTGCCATGAGTGCCCGAAACGGCTAATACCCATCTGTCTTTTAATACGTTTTCAAGTAACCATTGCGGGCCAGATGTGTAGGGTATATTTCGGTCCATCACATACTCAACCATTGGGTTTCCGCGCGACATCGCATTACCGACAATGACCATGTCAGGCTCGTCTTGCAAATGCTCAGTCTTATAGCCTTGCATCAACTCAATTCCCAGCTCTTCAAGTTGCGTACTCATTGGCGGATAAACGTTGGCATCACAACCTGACACTCGAAAGCCAAGCTGCTTGGCAATGGCGGCTATACCGCCCATAAAGGTGCCGCAAATACCAAGAATATGTAGGTGTTTTGTCATTAATTATTCTACTTTTAAATTATATTTATACTTATACCAGTTGATTAATGAGATGAGCCAATAGGCGAACCTGGTGGTAAGCTCACCGGTACTTCATTATGAATGGTTTTACCTTGCTGTAAGCTAAACGAAATTTGTTGATTTAACAAACTGTATTGGCCGTATAATGGCTTCGACTTGAAGTGATAAGACGATTTTGTCGTTAACCACTGCTGTAAATCGCGCAAATGGGTAAACACTTCGGTGCGAACTTCCGCCACAATGTTGTCATTATGAAATAAAGCCAGTAAGCTGTCTAACGTTTGTTGATTCAGCCGTTGCTGGATGGCGAAACTCAGCCCCTGATTGGCGCTTTGTTTAATCGTTGCCTGAATGAGCTGCTCTAATAATTGTCCCACCGAAGGAATGCCTGGCTCAAGCATATGTTGCTGATTCAACCGTGCCAGCCGTTGCGGATTGAGCATTAAGGAGATGGTATTCTTCGCACTTGCCTGTGCAGCCGTTACCGGATCAAAGGCTAAAGAAGTGTTCGAGCTAAAGCTTTCACGGTCGCGATAATAACCATAGGCTTTTGGTGGGATTAGGTTAATGATATCGGTTGCTAGTGTTAAAAGGCTGCTGTCTAAGGTTGCTAACAAACCGGTAATTGCCGCTTGTTGATTATCGCCGCTAACCATAGACTGGGCATGTTCATCTTCGCCTTTCACCGCATAAGAGTAATTTATGCCGGCAATCACTTTCGCCGCGGCTTCTACCTGAAAACGATGTAAATTATAAATAGGCACCAGTGCATTTTCAACTTCAGCAAATGGAGTGCCATTTTTGATGGTATTGAGACCAAAATTCTGCAGCGCCTTTGCTCGCACGGTTAATATCCGGGCAAGCTCAGCAACCGGATCTTCACCGTTATCCCATAAATGTCCCACGGCTTGTGCTCCACCCTTAGGACGAGAATCCGGATCAGACATATATTGCAGACCTTTATTTTTTGCGGCTTTTACTACGGCTTTAAGATCTTCTTGCTCATCAGCAAAATCACCATAGCCATAATGAATTACATGTTTGTCCCATTCACCAATATCAACGGCATAAGCATTGGATAAATCAATCTCACCTTGCTCATCTAACGTGATCAACGGATGTGGATAGTCCATTACCGAAGCCCGGTTGTTAGCACTGGCAGAAAAGTTGTGAGCAATACCTAAAGTATGGCCCACCTCATGGGCAGATAATTGACGAATGCGCGCTAACGCCATTTCTTTTTGGCTGCTGGTGTCGCTATTATCTTTGCTAAATGGCGACGTTAACCCTAAAGCAATTAAGTAATCTTGGCGTACTCTTAATGAGCCAAGGGTGACGTGACCTTTCAGTATTTCGCCAGTACGAGGATCGACGACAGAAGATCCGTAAGACCAACCACGGGTGGCACGATGCACCCATTGGATCACGTTATAACGCACATCCATTGGGTCGGCATCTGCGGGCAGCATTTTTACCTGAAAAGCATTTTTATAACCAATGGCAGCGTAAGCTTGATCCCACCACATTGCCCCATCGATTAGTGCCGAGCGAACTGGCTCGGGTACACCCGGATCTAAATAGTAAATAATCGGTTCAACGGCTTCACTCAGTGCTTTACTCGGATCTTTTTTCGCTAAGCGATGTCGAGGGATCACTCTTTGTACTAAGGATTGATCAATAGCAGTGGCGTAATCCGCGTATTCAACAGACCACATGCCAGAATACGGATGGAATTGTCGCGTTTGATAATTGTCATCCGGCAAGCGAACTAATGAGTGGTGCAAGTTTACCGTTACCGCATTGGCATCTGGCGTCACCGCACGTAAATACTTGCCAGCATCCTTGCCTTTAAAGGTGATAACCGCTTCTAGTTCGGTATTGTCGGCAAATGCTTTGCTGCGTTTTTGGTATAAACCACTGCGTGTTGCATCAATAGCGTAACTGCCCTGTTTTCCTGCTTTTAGCGAAGCACCAATATTATGAATGTCGGATAACAAAAATGGGGTGTAGTCGATAATAACTTTTTCATTGCTGCTATCTTCGACTTTAAAGCCCCAAATGATAGAGCTGGCAAACGCTTCATCTATAGCCTCGCTTTCGAGTATATTGTCACTGGTCGCGCGATAATAAGTATTTAATTGACGTAAGAATACTTTATTACCAACTTTTTCAAATTGCACTAAACGAGTGGAACCCAACTGGCCTCGATCTAAGCCGATATCGTTCGAGCCAATGCCGTGTGGCATACTGCTTTGAAATAAAAACTGCTGATTAAAATCGGAGAGTTCTAAATATACTTTAGCGGTATTGTCATCAATGTAGAACGGCATAAACCCTTGATGATAAGTTTTATTGTTAGTAAATTTTTCATTTGCTTGGGCAAATTGGATGCAGGATAAAAGCGTTAATAAAAATATGGTAGCGACAGAAAATCGTTTCATATCAGGCCTCAATGTATTGTTATTATTCTAGCTAAAGAATTTCAAGTTTAAATATTGCATCCAATATACACGAATTAACTTTGAATTTATCTAATTCGTCGAGAAAACCCCGTGATCCGAGTGCAGCGAAAGTCGCGGGGATGAATCGATAGACTAACCTTGCTCTTGAATGTATTTGCGAATTGTTTCAGCAGAGGGATTGCCAGCAGAACAAACAAAATAGCCGTCAGACCAAAAAATATTTTCTTGCCAAAATTGCCTTTTGAGTTGTGGAAATAGGTTCCAAAATTTGACAAACGCCTGATATACAGTAGTCTATACAGTGTATGAAGAAAACGCTCAGATACAACTTTCGGCTCAAACCGACAGCAGAACAAGAAGCCAACCTCGTGGAGTTTGGGTCATACGCCCGTGGCTTATGGAACTTGTTGCTATCTGAAAATTTGCGTCGATATCGATACGATAAAACCTTTCTGTTTTACAACGAAATGGCTGCTCTCATTAAAGAGCTCAAAAAGTTTGAGGAGTTTTCGTGGCTCAAATCATTCGACTCAGCCGCAGCGCAGCAAGTCGCTCGTGATCTTGAAACGGCACTTAAAAACTCATTCAACAAAGGCAGATTACAGCAGTTCCCAACGTTTAAAATCAGTTTTAAACAAAAGAAATTGCACAATGATAGCTATCGCTCAGTCAACACGAATGAAAACATTAGACTTGAAAATAAATGCATCACCATTCCTAAAGTTGGTGCGGTTGAAATTGTTCAGCATCGTGAACTTGCCAGTAAAATAAAGTCAGCAACCTTTCAAATACGCCATGGCAAATGGGAAGTTTCGCTAACACAAGAAGTAGAATGCAGG
>MABC01000057.1:20459-20826 GCA_002162925.1 Thalassotalea sp. 42_200_T64
ACAAGAAGTAGAATGCAGGACCGCGAAACGGGTCTTGTCATCGATTGTCGGCTACGACATCAACAGTCAACATACGGTGGTTGGCTCAAACGGTTGGTATGTTAAAAACCCGAAAACGTTTAAAAAAGCATCCACCAAATTAACACAAATTCAAGTCCAGTTGAGTCGTCGTAAAAAGGGCTCAAATCGCTGGCACAAAACGAAAGAACGCTTAAATAAACTTCACGGAAAAATCTCTAGCCAACGCCTCTCGTTTGCGCACGAAGTATCCTGCTCGATAGCCAAGGCCAGTGATATCATAGTGTTTGAAGATTTGAACGTGAAAGGTATGCAACAATTTAACGGCACAATGGTGAACGATAATGTG
>MABC01000074.1:0-92516 GCA_002162925.1 Thalassotalea sp. 42_200_T64
CGAACTCAGAAGTGAAACGCAGTTGCGCCGATGGTAGTGTGGGAGTTCCCATGTGAGAGTAGGTCATCGCCAGGCTCCCAATTTCGAAAAGCCCTTCGCATCAGCGAAGGGCTTTTTTCTTTGCGCGAGACTGAAGTCCCGCCAACGAGTTCTTTCTTCGCCTACCGATTTTAGTCTCGTTAACTAATTTTAGTCTATTAACACGTATTGCTATCAGGCATAATGAGTGGTCAAAAGTTATCAATAAGAAGTACTGTCAACATGCCAAACCCTAATGCCAACTCAATTGTAGTACTCGATTTTGAAACCACTGGCTTATCTCCACAACAAGGTGATAGGGCGATTGAAATTGGTGCGGTAAAAATTATTGATGGTGTGGTGGTGGATACCTTTCAGGAATTAATGAATCCTGGCCGCCCGGTTAACACTTTTATTGAAAACTACACCGGCATTTCAAATGCGATGTTAAAAACTGCAGCCCCGTGCGACCAAGTAATGGCCAGGTTTGCGGATTTTATTGGTGATGAAAACCTGCTTGCCCATAATGCGTCTTTCGATAAGAAATTTTTGGATGCTGAGTTTAATCGGATCGGTCATGAATATGCCGGGGAATTTGCTTGTACGCTACTCACTTCAAGGCGCATCTATCAAGAGGCGCCTAATCATAAGCTTGGTACCTTAGTAAGATATAAAAACCTGGACGGTGAAGGCGCATTTCATAGAGCGTTATTTGATGCCGAGATGACCGCCAAACTTTGGTTAACCATGTTAGCTGATATTTCAGCGGGTTATCACATTCCACAAATCCCATTTGCTTTAATCAAAAAATTAGCCAAAACCGCAAAAGATAATGCTCCTGCTATGTTGAGTAATTGGTGATTAATACCATCCTAGACTGTACTTATAGCCATTAAATCCCCTATGATAGGCTTAATACCAAGTTGATTAAATATCTGCTCATTTTTAATGGTTAAAACGAATAACTACGGCTTTATAAAATTGATAAGTACGAATTAGTACTTATAAATTTTTAATTCAGGGATGAATGAACTTAGAATTATCATGGATGATATAAATTCTGTATGCATTGTATTTATCCGTTTTGCCTCATGAAAAAGTAGAACACATACTTAATCAAATTGGCATAGCTTATCTTTGAGTGCTAAACAGCTCATCGATCCTTAAGTTATTACTCCGATAAAAATTATATAAAAAAGAGAGCAATATGAATCAATCCTCTTCAACCCTTTTGGGACACCCAAAAGGACTATTCTTATTATTTGGTACCGAAATGTGGGAACGCTTCAGTTACTACGGGATGCGTGCCATTTTGGTGCTGTATTTGGTATCCACGGTAGAGTCTGGCGGCTTTGGCTGGTCAAACGCCGATGCCTTGAGTTTATACGGTACTTTTACCATGGCGGTTTACTTAACCCCAGTGTTAGGTGGCTGGATTGCCGATAATATTTTAGGGCAACGAAAAAGTATTATCATTGGTGGCCTGATAATGGCTGCGGGTCACTTTATTTTAGGTACCCCACAAGAATGGTTAGGTGGGAGCGCTGAATCGGCGTTCTATATCGGTTTAACATTATTGTGTTGTGGTAATGGTTTATTTAAACCCAATATTTCGACCTTAGTGGGTGACTTATACGAAGACGGCGATACTCGTCGCGATGGCGCCTTCACGATATTCTATATGGGTATTAATATTGGTGCCTTTATTGCGCCGTTAGTGATTGGTTACGTTGGTGAAAAAATTGACTGGCAATTGGGATTCATTTTTGCCGGTGTGGGCATGTTGATTTCGGTGGCGATGCAATTAGCCATGGCGAAGAAATACCTCGGTGATATCGGTGTTAACCCCTCGGCTCATGGTATGAGTACCGGTACTGATGTTAGTGCCAAAGACCGACCGTTAACGCAAGTGGAACGCGATAGAGTGAAAGTGATTGTGATCATGTCGGTGATTTCAATCGTCTTTTGGGTAGGCTATGAACAAGCCGGTGGTTTATTAAATATTTATGCCAAAGACTTTACCGACAGAAACATTCTCGGCTGGGAAATGCCGGCATCATGGTTACAAGCGGTAAGTGCATTGTTTGTGGTGATGTTTGCCCCGGTATTTGCTGGCCTTTGGACCAAACTTGGTGATAAACAGCCAAGCTCACCGAAAAAGTTTGCTTACAGTTTGTTGCTAGTGGGTGTTGGTTTCTTATTTATGGTTGCTGCAACCATGGATCAAGGTGGTGATTTGAATGTAAAAGTCAGTGTTTTATATTTGATCATTACCTATCTATTTTTGGTATTTGGTGAACTTTGTATCTCACCAATTGGTTTATCTCTGGTATCCAAAATAGCCCCGATTAAATTCCTATCGTTATTGATGGGCGTTTGGTTTGCTTGTTCGGCAATTGCCAATAAAGTAGCGGGTTTAGTTGGCAGCATGATCGGCGAAGGTGCTGAGCAAATTAATAATGCCTTCTCAATATTTGCCGGTTTAGCGGTGAGCGGCTTTATTGCCGGTGGCTTGGTCTTCTTGATGGCGGATAAGCTTGTCGAATGGATGCATGGCGCTGAAGATAGAGCCACTGTCGAGCATAGTGAACTCGATCAAGATCCGGTTTAATTCAGGGAGAATCAACTTAGAATTGCCATGGAGGGTTTAAATTCTGTTTTGTTCATGGCAATCCTTAGAGCGAAAACCAAACTTCGGTACCGCTTTAGCCCGGTTGGCGGGGTTTTTAACCTCGCGTAATTGCCGCAGGCAACTTAAGGTGGCTATCGCCATTACGCGAGACTGAAGTCCCGCCAACCTTGGCACTTTGGTTGGTGGGTTCTTATTTCATGGTTTTATCGCTAGTACATCCGTTTTAAGCAAGGCTAAGATGCTCTCTGCAGTGTTACCAATGAGTTTTTGATCTAAACCTGCTCTTCCTATGGTACCGACAACAACAATGCTGGCGTTGCAATCAGCAGCAATACTGGTGAGCACTTTATCAACTTGGCCGGCTTTGATGTGGATGTGGTCAGGCTGAATGCCGTAGCTTTGAGCCAGTAGAGACAGTTGTTCTTTTAGATCGGTTTTGTGTTCATCTTCGAGTTTATCTTTGTCAATAATGCCAAGTTTTCTCAGTAATGGAGAAAATGGTACGGCATAGGCAATGTGCAATTCCGCGTTAATGTGCTTGGCAATGATACTCGCATTTCGTAATACCTTACCATTGAGCTGTTTTTTGTCACCGATTTCAGTTTCTAAATCTATCGTCGCCAGTACATTACGGGCTTTCTGCCATTTATGATCGGCTGCGATAAGCATAGGAACATTACATTCCCTGAGCAAATGCCAATCGGTTGGTGTGTAAAACAAGGCTTCACTGCGGTGGCCTGTTTTCACTACCATATAAGGTTTATGCTCATGCACGTAGTGGCTAACCCAGGTATGGATGTCTTTTTCCCATACCGTTTCAAAGTTGTAATCTACCTTACCTTGCAGGGTATTCACCAATTTATGGGCATTAAGCTCATGCAAATTATGAATAACCTTACGTTTGGCCTGTTCAATATCATTAATACCGCGCAGGTTTTCATGGCAAAAACTGACAATATGCAAATTGCAATCGTAGGCGCTAGCCAGTTCTGCGGCTTGCAAAATAGCGGTGTAATTTTGCTCTTGTTGATCGGATATCACCAATATGCTGTTTTTCATCGTTATCTCTTTTTATCGAATGTTTGGCGAGAAAACCCAGTGATCAGCACAAAGTGATGTCGCTGGAATGAATTGCTTGACTACTGTATAAATACTTAGTGGTCTGATTGTGCGGCTGGGACAGTCGTAAGGGTTAAGCCCAAAGCGCAGCAGAAATTCCTTACTAAAACGAGAGTCTGTACGATAACCAAGTTCAGTTTAGGTCGGGATCTGCGAAAAATATTAAGCAACTTATGTTGCTTTTGAAGCCCTGTGATCGGCACGAAGTGACGTCGCTGGGTAGTTCACCAGGTAGAGCCATATACTATAGTTTAGGGCTTGATCGCCAAGATGTCGGTTTTCAAAAAGCTTAAAATATTTTCGGCGGTGTTGCCGATAAATTTTTGGCTCAAGCCTTTTCTGCCGACGGTACCAATAACCACAACCCCGGCATGATATTTCGCTGCCATTGATGGGATCACTTGCTCTGGCTTACCGGCATGGATATGGAAGTTTTTCTCGTCAATGCCGTATTTCAGTGCCAGTTTATTGATCATCGTCGCCAAGGCTTTTTCTGCCTGACGTTCTACTTCGTCTTTAAATTTTATGCCCAGGTCACGTAACAGTTTTGAAAACAGCGGCGTGTAACACACGTGAACTTTGGTATTGAGTTTGCTGGCTAACGATGTCGCTTGCGCCAGGATTTTGTGGTTTAACGCTTGTTTATCGGCAAGTTCGGTTCGTAAGTCGACTGCGGCTAGAATATTTGGGGTTTTACGCCACTTATCTTCGGCAACAATTAATACTGGTGTTGGGCACTCGCGAATAAGGTGCCAGTCGGTAGGCGTATAAAACATGGTCTCGCTGCGGTGACCGGTTTTAATGACCATTAACGGTTGCTCTCGTTCTGCGTAGTCACAGATCCAGTTTTGAATGTTTTTCTGCCAAACAACCTCATAGGTGCAATCATTATTAGAACACACGTCGGCGAGTTGATCGTTTGCTTTCTCTTCCATTTTATCGAGAATTGTTTGCTTAAAAGCCGACCCTTTTTCTCCTAAGCCACGTAAGTCTTCATAATAAAAATAGACAACATGTAATGTGGCGTTGTAGGCTTTCGCCAGTTTGTCGGCTTGTTCTAAGGCGACTGATTTCTCAAAATAAGCATCGGCGATTACTAGAATTTTTTCCATGGGGGTACCTTAAAGTAATTTGTCCTGTTATTACCTTAATCGCTTTTTATTTGCACAGTTTGATCTGAATCAGGGAAGTCGCCTAATAGTGTTGTTTAAAGTAAAAGTCGGAGTGCACTTATACCAATCCGTATATAGAACTGCTCATTGAGTGACTCATATAAACAACACATGAGTTCCCCTTCGGGAATGTATATCATTCTCAATTGATCTCATCATTACGCGAACTGATATTTGACTCGGCGCCAGCAAGATTTAGCAAGGTTTTAGTAAGACTTTAGTAAGACTTTAGTGAGGTACCAGTACCTTAATGTCTGGGTACAATTGCTTTATTTTGAGTTGCAAGGCCGATTTAGCCTCACTGTCGCCATGGACGATGCGGATATTATTGGGCTTTTTGCGCATGCCTTTGATAAAGCTAAGCAGATCGCTTTGATCGGCATGGGCGCTATAGCCACTTAAGGTGTGGATACCGGCATTGATGGCGACTTTGTTGTGGTTGATAAACACATAAGGGGTTTTATAGCGCGGCTTGTTTTGCTGTATTTGCCGACCTAAGGTGCCTTTGGCTTGATAGCCGACAAATAGCACGTCAGTTGTCTTATCGGATAAAAAACTTTGTAAGTAATTTACCATTCTGCCACCCGTGCACATGCCGCTGGCGGCAATAATGATTGCCGGTTTTTGTTTTTGTTTTAAATAGGAGATGACACTTTGATGTTCTTGGTGACTGCCGACCGTGTAGAGCTGTTCAAACGACAAGGGGTGACGATTATTGGCTAATTTACAGCGTGCCTCGAGGTCCCAATGTTGCTTTAATTCACGATAATGTTCGGTAAACTCACTGGCCAGTGGCGAGTCTACGATGACGTCAATGTTATTGAGTATTTGTTCACTCCCCGCGGTTGTTGAGTTGTGTTTTTTATGCAGGCGATGCAAGATCTCTTCAATTTCATAGAGCAACTCCTGGGTACGGCCAATGCTGAACGCGGGAATTAACACTACGCCATTATCATCCACACAACGTTTTAACACTTGCTCAAGATTTTTGCGACGCTGTTTTCTGCCATGATGGTTTTTATCGCCATAGGTGGATTCTATGATTAAGGTATCACACGAATAGGGCGCTTTCGGTTTTGGCAATAGCGGCGTATAACTTGCTCCTAAATCACCGGAAAATACCACCTTGTGTTTGCGCTTTGTGGTTTTGTTAGCAATAGCCAGCTCAATATAGGCTGAGCCTAATATATGGCCTGCGGCTTTAAATTTCACCTTAACTTCAAGGCCCTGTTTGCTTTGATCTTGGCTAACCGGAAGAATTTTCCAGCGATTATAGCTCACGGCTACCAATTGTTGCTTTAACCGTTTAACTACGGCATTAATGATTTGTTTATTTCTGCTGACGCCAACTTTTACCGCATCGGATATCACCAGAGGCAATAACTTTGCTGTCGCTGCGGAGCAGTAGATTGGCCCAGTAAACCCGGCAGCTAACAAATAGGGGATCCGACCCACGTGATCGATATGACAATGCGTCACTAATAATGCACAAATATTGTCTAAGGGAAAATTGATACTGTGCTGATCGTTTGCACTATCATTTAATTTGCCGTTTGCTTTGTGGCGTTGTTGAGCTGAGGCATCATTGTTATCGGTTGTTGCAGTAATTTCTGCGCCTTGAAACAGCCCACAATCGATTAAATAACTCGTTGTTGGCCAATTGCCAGCATTGCCATTGGTACTAGGGCAATTACTTAGCTTAATGTTTATTTGGTGGCAAGAGCCGGTTACGCCGTTTACCGCACCGTGGTGATTAAAACTGATATCCATATCAAAATGCCTAAGCCTTTATTGTTAAGAGTGTTTTTCTCTGTAACAAGTGTATATCAATTTTTCATTGTTGCCGTGTTATTTGTGATTAAAATGAGCCCGTTTAAAAACGTTACCGATCTCAAGTGGGGACAGGGGATTTAAATACACATTATTTGGCTAAATCAATTAAAAGCCACTTAAATTCATTTTTTTATTCGCGTATACTAGCAGCAATAACGGTATAGTTTTACCGCAATAATTATTTAAAGGAACTACATATTTTGCCTTCAACAAAAAATTCAATCATTAAAAAAGCGGTTATCCCGGTTGCTGGTTTAGGTACCAGAATGTTACCTGCCACTAAAGCTATTCCAAAAGAAATGTTACCTGTGGTCGATAAGCCGCTGATCCAGTACATAGTCAATGAATGTATTTCGGCGGGTATCAATGAGATTGTACTGGTAACCCATTCTTCAAAAAATGCCATCGAAAATCATTTTGATAAATCGTTTGAATTGGAAACTACGCTAGAGAAGCGGGTTAAACGCCAAATCCTTGATGAAATTCAAGCCATTTGCCCACGACACGTCACTATTATGCACGTACGCCAGGGCGAAGCGAAAGGCTTAGGGCATGCCGTATTAAAAGCCAAACCTATTGTTGGGGATGAACCTTTTGTGGTGGTATTACCGGATGTGTTAATTGACGATGCCGCGTCGGATTTAAAAACTGAAAATCTGGCCGCAATGATCACTCGCTTTGGTGAAACACAAGCGAGCCAAATTATGGTTGAACCAGTGCCAATGGATTTAGTAAGCAGTTACGGGGTTGTTGATTGTGGCGGCACGGCAGTGTCACCGGGTGAATCTTGTGCAATGACGGCAATTGTAGAAAAACCCGATTTAGAAGACGCACCATCTAATTTAGCGGTTGTTGGCCGTTACGTATTGTCAAAAGAAATTTGGCCATTATTAGAAATGACGCCTCCAGGGGCGGGTGATGAAATTCAATTAACCGATGCGATTGCCATGTTAATGAATGAGCAAAATGTGGAAGCATTTAATATGACAGGTAAATCACACGATTGTGGTTCGAAACTTGGCTATATGAAGGCGAATGTTGAATATGGTCTGCGTCATCCAGATCTCAATGGTGAATTTTCAGCGTATTTAAAAAGCTTATCATTGTAATTAACAAAAAATGATCGGCAAAGTTACTCGCAATGTTTTTGCCGGGCGACCCGGTTTCATTTGTTTTAAGATTAAATGATGATTGTTTTCCAGCTCAGCAATAAATAGTTTATTACCAATGGGGTAGTTATGTTGCAGCCGTTCTGTGATTAACTGGCTTGCGGCGTTATTGCCGGCATTGCTAAACAGCTTTTGATAATTACTTTTTCTGCTGATCAAATTATCGCCCAGAGTTAAGTATTGCATAGGCCTACTCAGTTCGATCGGATAGGTTTCCGACGTTCGGTGTTGGCCATTTTGTTTGTTACTTGAATAGGGATATTCACACGGATGAGAGACAATACCTGCTCTTACTGGCTGTAATTCTATGTGTCGCATGCAGGCGAGTAAATAATTGTTGGCATCTACAACACTGGCTTTGTGCCGGCCCTGAAATAATGAACCACTACGCTGATATCTTTTATTAACGTACCTTACATAACTGCTGCAAAGGTATTGCATTAATCGGGAAATTCCTTGTTTGCTGCTGGGGGTTAGTAATAACTGAATGTGTTTATCCATTAATACATAGGCGTGCAAAGCAATGTTGTATTTTTTTGCCGCCTTGGCAAATAAGCGCAAAAAATATTGATAGTCAGCGTCACAATAAAAGCAATGTTGTTGATTATTACCACATAGATAGATAAGACACGGCATGTCGGGAATATAAATTCTAGGTTTTCTAGCCATTTGCAACTCCTTTGCAACGGTATAATTTGCCGGTAAATATAAGTCTGGGGCGAAATGTTGTCAGTGCATTTGTTTAGGGACAAAAGCCAATGCACCACGCCTGATAGATCTTATATTTAAAGAATGAATAAATAGGAACAACATAAAAATATAGAAAAGCCGAGTTACTCCTGTAACACTGCCAATGTAATTTAAATGTTGTACAGCTCCTTTTTATCCTTTTTAGCAGCCTTGTTCCTTCAAAGCTGTGGTCTCCCTGACAAAACTATTGCTGTTTAGTGCGATATTACCAACACTTTGCAATAGCCTCTTGGGTAAGGACTATGCTCATCCTAAGCGGTAGCCCTGCGGTCATCCTTGACCTACTTCTTCCATATTGCTTCCTGCAAAAACCAATCCATTGGCTAGCCATCCTGGCAGCACATGTTAATCCATCAACATGTAATATTTACACAGCAGGTAAATAATCTGGTTGTGAGCGAAATGTAGCCTATCAACAAATAATGTATTGCATTAAACAACATTTATCTGTGATGTTGAGGGCCGGAGTTAATGTTTATTGCAAAAGGACACCGGAGTGATTTTGCGTGTGCATTATTTACTCAACGGCTTGCCAGGCTGTCGGAAGATAAAGGGATACGATGTTAGGGCTTGCCAGCGGTTAACTTTCTGCAAAATAACGCGATAAGCTGATGCAAGTTCAACTGAGGACCTTGTTGTCATTAAAATAACATTTATTAAACTTTTCATGTTGCCATCCTTAACTGAAAAATTATTATGTCATTGAGTAAAAAGGTAAAACTCAACAAATTTTGTTTGTAATCACCTGCGGTTAAAAGAACCACAAATATCGGGTTATCGTAACTGTGTTATTTAAATTTCCATGTTTTTGATAACCATATGCTGTTAGTGCAATGCAACCGTACTTCAATGAAAAAGTTCGACAAATATTCAACTAACGATTTACAGAATAGGCAGGATTTTTACATCCTGCAAATAAAAAATTCATTTAATAAATAATAAAAAAGTAAACAGATTTCGCCGCAAAAAAAGCTATTTTCATCATAAATGATTGACTAATAATAATTTTTTAAAGTGACCAGAGAGAATTAGCATTGATCTGGAATATCCGGAGCAAATTTGAATAAAAAATAAATTTCTTTCTAATTCAAATGATTGTGGTTTTTAAGCGCTTTATTTGATTTTTTTTCATTTTTATTGTTTGACCAAACATTAATCGCAACCTAAATTTAATGGTGTGATGAAAGGAAGTTACAGCACAAATCTCAGCTAAATGGAATTTTGGAGATGCATATTTTCTCTGTTTTACTCTGTTAATGTCTAAGATAATCAGTTGGTTAATATAATTTACTAGAAAACTTTAGCTGTTTTAGGCCGATTGCCAACCGGCAATGCTTAGATCATAACAACACTCCGGCTAATTATTTTTAGTGGCAAAAAGCGCTATCGCAATTTATCACTTGACCAGAGAAAATAGCGAATCATACCAAGTTGATTAAAAATGAGCAGATATTTAATCAACTTGCTATCAATTATCTTCAGGATGAATAATGAATATCGCAAGCTACAACAAGGCCGTTAAAGGAAAATACAGAAGCAAGTTTTTACTCAAAATTGCAGCTAAAGGGTTTGTTGCCGGGTTAACCGTTGGTTTGTTGGTCTATGGCGCCTTGTTTTATGTTGTTGCTAGCTGATATGCCTGCTAATGCTCAAGCATGAGCAGGTAAATTTAAAAACAATAAACTCGCATCGCCATGCGAAACCTATTTAGGAATATTATGTTATGCAAATATCTAAACTCACTCAGAAAAAACTGCAATACAGTTTGGCAATCGGGTTTTTAATTATTTTGGCGGTAAGTGTTTTTTTATCGGTTGATGACACTACTTTGGTTAACCTGTTCATGATGACATTAAGCGCTGTGCTGTTTTTAACTGCGGTATTGTTTCATCGAGACTAGGGTATGTATTATCGAATATTTGCAAGGTAAATACACCATTAAGATTAAAGCTAAAGGATCGGCTTTGTTTGACAGGATATAAGAATCGCACATTGGAGGTGCATTATGTCGAAACTAACACTATCTGGAGAGACTTCTTCAGCAACGTCTAAACCTTGTGGTACCAAAGCGACTACAAGCTCTCAACCTGCCGAGCAACCTAGGCCCTATGAGGCAGGCTTATTCCGGCAAGAGGCCTTAGTCCACAAATCGAATAGACTCACCGGTGTTGTTACCCTTGCCCAACCTGTTGCCTTTAGTTTGTTGATAAGCTTCGTTATTTTAATTGTTGCCATTGCAATATTTTACCTCACTCATCATGACTATACTCGCAAAGAGTCGGTCAAAGGCTATTTGCAACCGACCAGGGGGTTGGTGAAAGCGTTTATTCAAAGCCCTGGGGTACTGGCCAATTTGCTGGTGCAAGAAGGTGACGAGGTGGTTAAAGGCGACGTAATTGCGCAAATTGAAATCGCCAGCGAGTTGGTCAATGGTGAAGATATTAATCAGCAAATGCTCAATGATCTCAGTTTGCAACAATATCGATTATCGGAAGAAATAAACGATGAACGAATACTGAGTGAGCTAGGCACCGATAAACTTAACGCCAAGCTTGAACATTTAAAGGCAATGCGCAAACAGAAAATTCATCAACAGGGCACCTTAAGTAAACATTTAGCCCTTAGCCAAAAACAGTTAAGCAATGGTAAAAGATTATTTGTTGATGGCCATTTATCGGAACAACAAGTGACCCAGCTAGAAGAGCAGTATTTAACGTTAAGCCAACAACATGATGAATTCAGCCAAAACCTGCTTATTGTTGACTCTGAGTTAAAACAAACGCGTTTTGACATTGTGCAAAAGCCGCTATTGCTGGCGAAAATGCAAGCCAGCCTTGAAGATCGTATTGTGGCGGTAAAGCAACGCATCTATCAACTGAAATTTAAGCAAAGTTATCAAATAAAGGCGTCACGCAGTGGCCGTGTTACCAACGTATTGGCCAAAGTAGGGCAAACGGTGCAAGCCCATAAATCTTTGCTTACCATCTTGCCCAAGCAAGCCAAATTGCAGGCCATATTATTAGTGCCAACCCATTCTTTTGGCTTTGTTAACGAAGGCCAGCAAGCGTTAATGCGTTATCAAGCATTTCCTTATCAGCGTTTCGGGTTATTTGCCGGGAAAATTAGTGAAGTCTCGAAAGCGGTGTTAATGCCGGAAGATTTATCTTTGCCCATAGGCGTAAGCGAGCCGGTTTATAAGGTTACCGTAGATTTAGAACAGCAGCATGTTATCGCTTATGGTAATAATTTGGCATTGCACCCGGGGATGTTGTTAGAAGCCGATATCGTCATTGATAAACGCAGTTTATGGCAATGGTTGTTAGAGCCTTTATATAGCTTGCGGGGGAGAATTTAATGGATAGCTCAGCCCTCATATCTAACCCGGTTTCATTATTACGCTTTAAAGGATTCAGTCGGTTGCCGTTGATATTACAAACCGAAGCGGCAGAATGTGGCTTGGCAGCGATTGCCATGGTGGCTAATTTTTATGGGTTAAAAACCGATCTTAGCTGGCTTAGGCAGCATTTTTCAATTTCGTTAAAAGGGGCGAGCTTACAGCAATTGATGAAAGTTTGTGCCGCGTTAAACTTTTCATCACGGGCACTTCGGCTTGAACTTACTGATTTAAAGAAATTAACCACTCCTTGCGTGCTGCATTGGGATTTAAATCATTTTGTCGTGCTGAAACAGGTATCCAGTAGTTATATCGTCATCCATGATCCGGCCTTTGGCGAGAAAAAGCTTAAATTGAATGAAGTGAGTAAACATTTCACCGGCGTAGCACTGGAAATTAGCCCGAACAAAGATTTTAAAAAATCGACACAAACGCTGCGGATGAAATTAAGCGATTTTTATTCAACAATGACCGGCTTAATTCCATCATTACTGAAAGTGTTTTTATTATCGGTGTTGCTGCAAATGTTTGCCCTGACGACTCCATACTATATGCAGCTAGTGGTAGATGAGGTGATACTGAGTCAGGATAGCAATTTGTTGTTGGTACTGGCGCTGGGTTTTGCCTTGCTGGGTATTATTGAACTTGCGACTAAGGCATTAAGATCTACCGTCATTTTGCACTTTTCCAATGTGTTAAATATTCAAATGGCGGCGAATTTATTTCAGCATTTGTTACGTTTGCCTTTAAGCTTTTTTGAGAAACGCCATATTGGCGATGTTGTTGCCCGGTTTTCCTCACTACAACAAGTAAAAGATATGCTAACCACTGGCATTATTGAGGCCGTAGTCGATGGCTTAATGGCCATAGCGACCTTAGTGATGATCTTTTTATATAGTCCCACGCTGGCGGCTATTGTATGTATTGCCATTGGCAGCTACGCCATAGTACGTGCCATGTTATTTAAACCGCTTAAACAGTTAAGTGAAGAAACCATAGTCGCGCGAGCCAAAGAGCAAAGTAATTTTATGGAAAGTGTGCGCGGCATACAAAGTATAAAACTGTTTGGTGGTGAATCTCAGCGACAAAACTTGTGGCATAACGCGTATGCAGAGCAGGTAAATTGCAGCATTCAACTGGGAAAATTTCAGATCCACTTTGCCTGGCTTAACGATGGCATATTTGTGGTTGAAAACGTATTGGTCGTGTATTTTGCTGCCACTTTGGTCATTTCAGGAGAGTTAACCGTGGGTATGCTATTTGCGTTTATGAGTTATAAACGGCAGTTTATTGCAAAGATGGTCAATTTAATTGAAAAGTTGATCGAATTTAACATGTTATCGCTGCATTTAAACCGGCTTGCCGATATTGCTCTGTGTAAACAAGAAGCAAACTTGCGTACTGCGGCAGAGGTAAAGACCGGCGATAACGACGCCGTTGCGGTAACGGTAAATAACAGTCATTTTGCTGCGTCGGCCAATGCCCAGCTTAGCGGCGAAATTTCACTCGTTAATGTTGGTTTCCAGTATTGTGCGCATGAGCCGTTTTTGTTTCAACAGATAAACCTTAAAATTGCCCAAGGTGAGTCGGTGGCCATTATTGGACCTTCGGGTTGTGGCAAAACCACTTTGTTAAAACTGATGCTAGGGTTATCCACCCCAAGTTATGGAAAAGTGTGTGTGTCTGATGTAGATATTAAACATTTTGGTTTAAGCCATTATCGCAGTCAAATATCTGCGGTTATGCAGGACGATCAGCTATTGAGTGGCTCCATTGTTGATAACATTTGCTTTTTTGCCGAACAGATAGATTTTAGCCGAGTGACTTTTGTCGCCCAACTTGCTGCTATAGATCATGATATTGGTGCCATGCCTATGGGATATAACAGCTTGGTAGGCGATATGGGAAGTACTTTGTCGGGTGGCCAAAAACAACGCTTGCTACTGGCCCGGGCGTTATATAAACAGCCTAAAATTTTATTTTTAGATGAAGCGACTTCGCACTTAGATAGTGAGGTAGAATCGCTAGTAAACCATGCGGTTAAACAGCTTAACATTACTCGTATCATTATCGCCCACCGACTTGAGACCATTTTATCTGCGGACAAAATATATAGCGTTCAACAGGGCCAGTTAATTGAAGTCACTGAACATATTCGCTTACAGCACCCACAAGCAACTGGCTAACGGCTTATACGGAATGGTATTGAAATCTGCGGTTGGCCTATATCTTGTCAATAAATATCATTAAAGACCACTTGCTCCGAATACTATTATTTAACGCTTTGATTTTATGGATAAAAAAATACAGTCTCCGGAACGCTGGGTATAATTTTAATTCATGCAGATAAGTCGACAGGCTCATTACATAATTTTTTGATTGAATTTTACACCAAGGTGCACGGATTAATTTCACCAATAAAAATTATTAGTTATTGTTTTTTAATAAAAACTTGCTAAATTTTAGAACAAGTGAAATTATTTAAATACTCCCTTGGTCTGTATCTGTAGCCTTAGACTCGGGTGTTTTTGGTAACTCTAATAAAATTATGAAATAAACTTAGGAAGAAAATTATGAAACTATTAAAGAACTATTTATTAACAGCAGCCTTAAGTGCCCTGATGCTAACGTTATTTACTAGCTTACCGGCAAAAGCAGAAGCCAACCCTTTTGAAGCACAGAGTGTTGTTAGCTCTGCCGATTTTGGCGATGAAAAAGCCAAAGAAAAAGGCAAATGTGGCGAAGGCAAGTGTGGCGAAGGCAAAAAAGCTATGAAAGGCAAGTGTGGCGAAGGCAAATGCGGCGAAGGCAAAAAAGCTATGAAAGGCAAGTGTGGCGAAGGCAAATGCGGCGAAGGCAAAAAAGCTATGAAAGGTAAGTGTGGCGAAGGCAAAGCCAAAGGCAAATGTGGCGAAGGCAAAGCCAAAGGCAAATGTGGTGAAGGCAAAGCCAAAGGCAAATGTGGCGAAGGTAAAAAAGATAAAAATAGTAAATGTGGCGAAAATAAATAGATAATATTTTTCCCCTGAATTAACAAGCCGACGAAAGTCGGCTTTTTTGCACATATAAGTGCTTATATTCCCGGGCCATGGAAGGTGGATAGGGAATGATAATTCAGGGGGGGAAATATGGGGTCAGATCCGTCTAACCACTCAGGGAGTGGCTGGAGTCTAAACCAAGATGACTAATTAGTTATAACCAAGGACATAATTTTCAGTCACATCATCTAAAAGCGCATAATGCTTAGATGTCGTACGGTTCTGCTCAGCTCTAAGTGTATCGTTGGCGCCGTGTTTTTTCGGGGAATAATATTTATTCAATAATTCTAAAATTGAATAGTTTTCTTCATTTTTAACTTCACTCATGACATCACCTTAATTGAACAAACTCATAGCTAGTGGTTAACTTAATTTACGGATTCAGAGTAAAGTAATTTTTAGTCATTGAAAATTGATAAAGCTTTTGAAGCCTATAAATAAAGGTTATGGATGAAAAACAAGCAGGAGGTAAAGATAGAAGGTACAGGGTACAAGGTACAAGCAGAGTGTGTTGGCTGTTAGCTATATTTAAATTAATGCAAGCTGCCTGGAGCTCGAAGCTATTCTTTATAAACTCGCCAACCAAAGCTCGCTGTTTCGGTCCTGGGTTGGCGGGAATTCATTCTCTCGTTATGGCGACCGCCACTCTGTGTTGCCCGGGGCAATTACGCGAGGTTGAAACCCCGCCAACCATTGGGACGGTACCGGGTAATACTTCTAGGCATAAGAAAAACGGCCATTTAAGGCCGCTTGTTAAAATGAATCGTCAGGCAATTTGTTTATAAATTTATGCCTAGTTTTTTCAGCTCTTTCATTACAACTTTTGTTGGCAGAGGGATGTAACCATCTTTTTCAACAATTTTTTGGCCCGACTTAGAAAGTACCATTTTTAAGAACTCAGCTTCTTTTGGTGCAAGCGGCTTGTTCGGGTGCTTATTTACATAAACGTATAAGTAGCGAGATAATGGATAAGTACCCGAAATGGCGTTGTCCATATTGGCTTCAACATAGTTTTCACCTTTTTTGCTCAATGGTAAAGCACGAACACCTGACGTTTTATAACCAATACCTGAGTAGCCAATACCGTTTAATGAGGCTGAAACTGACTGTACCACAGAGGCAGAACCCGGTTGCTCATTTACTGTATTTTTAAAGTCACCTTTACAAAGAGCTTTCTTTTTAAAGTAACCATAAGTGCCTGATACTGAGTTACGGCCGTAAAGTTGAATGTCTTTACCGGTCCAATCGCCTTGTAAGCCTAATGCACCCCAACGATCAACATCGGCTTCGCCACGACATTTACGGTTGCTAGAGAAAATCGCATCAACTTGTTGAATACTCATGCCTTTAATTGGGTTATCTTTATGAACAAATACCGCTAACGCATCAATGGCAACACGCACCTGAGTAGGTTTGTAACCGAATTTTTTCTCAAAGGCCTGAATTTCTTTTGATTTCATTTTACGGCTCATCGGCCCTAAATTTGATGTTGATTCAGTGAGGGCCGGAGGCGCGGTTGAAGAGCCTGCCGCTTGAATTTGAATGTTTACACTGGGGTAAGTGCGTTTAAATTCTTCAGCCCAAAAGGTCATCATGTTGGCTAGTGTATCTGAGCCAACTGAAGATAAGTTACCTGAAATACCACTTGCTTTTGTGTAAGTCGGTAAATCGCTATCGATTGCTAAGGCGTTTTGGCTGGTTAGTGTTACAACCGCGATGCCAATCCCGGTCAATAAGCTTTTCAGTTTCATCGTGTTCTCCTAAGAGTGTATTTAATGTGAAAAAATAAATGTTTGTAAAGTCGATGGTGCTATCTTAGAAAAAATATATTACGGTTTTATGACAGTGATAAAAAAAATCAAAATCGACCAAATATGAGGTTATGGCGATAACGGCATAAGAAACGTTACAATGCGCTGGAGAAGAAGACTATTAGGTGGTGTTTTTATGAATTTTTATGGAACCTTATATGTAACTTGTCATTGATATGTCATTAACATTTCACATTAATGTCAAAAAAAATACACATTGTCACAAAAGTGTAATATACGCATGGCAAACTAGCGTCAATTTCAAAACTTAATATAAATACTTATTTAAAATTACTCACAGGGTAACATTATGAACCTAGTAAAAACCTCAACGGCATTAGCACTAGTAGCAGCATTCACTGCTCCAGCAATGGCCGCCGATGAAATCAACTTTTACGGTAAAGCAAACGTTACTATACAAATGTCTGACGATGGCGAAGGCAGTTTTTCTGAAGTGAAATCAAACGCCTCACGACTAGGCGTAACCGGTGGTTTGAAAATTAATGATGCTTTATCTGTCGTATATAAAGCAGAATTTCAAGTGGATATGGATGGTGACAGTGATGATAACATTACTGCACGTAACCAATACATTGGTTTAAAAGGTAACTTCGGTACGGTTTTACTGGGTAAAAACGATACCGTCACTAAGCAATCGCAAGGCAAAGTTGATATCTTTAGCGACTTGGAAGCGGACATCAAGGTGTTGTGGAAAGGCGAAAACCGCATGAGCGATACGCTAACCTACTTTACCCCTAAGTTTGGTTTGTTCCAGGCGGGTTTAACCTACAGCGCTGAAGGTGATGAACAGTCAGATGCCGGTATTTCAGCGGCAGTAACCTATGGTGATGCCAAACTTAAAAGCAACAATTTTTACGCAGCTGTTGCCATCGACAGTGAAGTAAAAGGTTATGATATTTTCCGTGCAACGGTAGCCACTAAATTCGCTGGCATTAAATTTGGTGCTATGTTACAAACTCAAGAAGACGTTGAGTCGGGTAAAGAGTTAGAGGGTTTGATGGTAAGTGCAGCATACAAAATCGATGGCTTTACTCTTAAAGGCCAGGTACAAACGGCTGAAGTGGATGGCGGTGATGACAAATCAGGCATCTCAGCCGGAGTTGATTACTCACTTGCGAAAAACGCCAAGATATTTGCGTTCTACACCAGTTTTGACATGGACACCGGCGCTGACCAAGATTATTTAGCGACTGGTATCGAATACAAGTTTTAAAAAACCATCACGTTTGTCATAAAAGTGTCATATCTACAAGGCAGAATAACCACATAGCAATTAAGTGTGAAATCAAATGGAACAAACATGAACCGACAAATACTCGTCGTAGAAGACGAAAAGCCAATCAGAGAAATGATCACTTTTGTCTTAGAACAAAATGGATTTAACGCACTCGAAGCAGAAGATTATGAGCAAGCAAAGTTGTTGCTCAATGATCCCTTGCCTGATCTGGTATTGTTAGACTGGATGTTACCAGGAGGTAGTGGTATTCAAATAGCGAAAGAAATTAAGAAAAACGAATATACCGCTAAAATTCCTATCATCATGCTCACCGCTCGCTCCGATGAAGACGATAAAGTAAAAGGCTTCGAAGTTGGGGTTGATGATTATGTGACCAAACCATTTTCACCAAAAGAGTTAATTGCGCGCATCAAAGCGGTGATTCGCCGTGTTGCACCTACCGCGTTGGAAGAAGTGATTAATTTCAAAGGCATGTCTCTTGATCCCGTGTCTCATCGGGTAAGCATTGACGAGCATCCGATTGAACTCGGGCCCACTGAGTTTAAAATGTTACATTTTTTTATGACGCACCCAGAAAGAGTATATTCTCGCGAACAATTATTAGATAATGTTTGGGGAACCACGGTTTATGTTGAAGACAGAACCGTGGATGTCCATATTAGACGTTTACGCAAGTCTATTGGTGGTAAAGGACATGATGGGTTTATACAAACGGTACGTGGTGCAGGTTATCGATTCTCTTCTAATGTTGGCTAATAAATACACTGCAATATACTGCAGTTAGAATAATCAATACTGAGTTATCCCTTGATATGATATTTCGCTTTTCTTTGAAGCATTTTTTGCTACAACAAGGCTTTATTTTCGCCTTGGTTGCCTTGCTTGGTTACTGGTTCAACCACGTTAGTTTGTTTGTGCTGGCAGCGATGATGGTGTCCTTAATTTGGAATTATCGACATTTAACCGCATTAATTGATTGGCTTTGGCAGAAAAACTTATTAAGCCCTCCTGAATCAAATGGGATTTGGGGCCATGTTTATGATGGTATTTATCGAAGAATTAGAAAATATCGTAATAAGCAAAAAGAATTAAACTTTCGCATTAGACAATTTCGCGATGGTGCCGAAGCCTTGCCTGATGCTGCCCTAGTGTTAGGGTTAGATCACTCTATCCGCTGGTCAAACAAAAAAGCCAACCGACTCTTAGGCATCCAATGGCCTTCCGATACCGGGCAATTGATCACCAACCTGGTACGTTCGCCACAATTGGCCAAATACTTAAAATCTGGCGATTTTAGTGAGCCGTGTTCTATTACTTCGCCAAGAGATTCGACCAAACAAATCGAATTTCGTTTTATGACCTATGGCGATCAGCAATATTTATTATTAGCTCGAGACGTTAGCCAACTGATTTTACTCGAGAAAATGCGCCGAGATTTTGTCGCCAATGTCTCACATGAATTGAAAACGCCGTTAACCGTGATGCGTGGCTATGTAGAAATGATCCAGGATGATGATGGCTTACCGGCACATTGGAGTAAATCGTTTAATACCATAGAACAACAAGTGACTCGCATGGACAGATTAGTACAACAACTATTGGTGTTATCAAAAGTTGAAGTGCAAGGGTATGATGACATTCGAGCGCAAGTACAAATGCCAAGACTTATTGAACAGGTGATTGAAGACATCAGCTGGATCAATAAAACCAAGCAGCACCAGCTCAGTTTTGAAATCGATCCGCGTCTGGGGATTTTAGGCGTTGAGTCTGAATTGAAGAGTGCCTGTTCAAATTTGCTAGTCAATGCAATGAATTACACGGCCCAAGGTGGCGTCATTAATATTTGCTGGAATAAGCAAGATGGTTATTGCCTGTTCAGAGTGACAGACAACGGCTGTGGTATCGTGCCTGAGGATATCAATCGCTTAAGTGAACGCTTTTACCGGGTGGATAAATCACGCTCTCGTGATACCGGGGGAACGGGTTTAGGCTTATCCATTGTTAAGCATATCGTCAACAATCACCGAGGGCAGTTAATCATTGAAAGTGAATTTGGCCAAGGCAGCAGCTTCACCATTAAATTTCCTGTCGGTGAAAGCTATCAAATTCGTTAGCAAGCAATTGCCTAACACTCCTCTTTTTTCGGTTTTCAGCGTTAACAGAATTTACGCCATGATTTATACGATGTAATGAATGCCGTGAATTAAAAAATCACGTTTAGGACTAAATTTATCGCCGAAATAATTAACGAGGCGATAAAGGTGGTTTGCAGATCTTTGATCTCAAAATCGTCAACTATTTGATCGGTTAGCCACAACAAAATTGCATTTAACACAAACACAAATAAGCCAAACGTTAATATGATCAACGGCATAGTGAAAAATACCATTAGCCACCATAAAAACATGTCGGCAATCGAGTACACCACAGCAACGACCACAGCGGTAAAGAAGCTCTTTAAACGTATGCCTTCGAGTAATTTAGAAACTAAAAAAATAGATATACTTAGTAGTATTAACTTGGTTATCATGCTTGCCTTATAAAAACATTCTCAATCAATACTCCCACTGTAAACTTTTGGGAAAGGAAATACATCCATGTGGTTTAAAAATTTATACATTTTCGCCTTCACTAAACCGTTTACCCAGCGCGAAGAAGACTTAGAAAAAGCTTTGCATGAGCATGTATTTGCTCGTTGTGGCGCAACTGAATTATCTCGCTTTGGTTGGTCTAATGCCTTGGGCAAACATGGCGAGCGTTTATTGCATTACACCAATGGCTGTTTTTTATTGAACGCCCGTAAAGAAGAAAAAATGCTGCCGGCATCGGTTGTTAAAGAAAGACTTGAAGAAAAAGTGGAAGAGCTGCAACAAGAGCACAGCCGCAAAGCGACGAAAAAAGAAAAAGAGCAGTTTAAAGAAGACATCACTTTTGAGTTACTGCCGCGTGCGTTTTCTCGCATTAGTGATACTCAAGGCTATATTTGCCCAGAGAAGAACATCATCGTAGTGAACACTAGCTCTCGTGCTAAAGCCGAAGATTTCTTAGCGCTGTTACGTAAATGTTTGGGCTCATTGCCAGTAACGAGTTTTGTACCAGATGCAGGCGCTGAAACCACCATGACTAGCTGGTTATTAGAGCAAGCACTGCCAGAGCGTTTTACCATAGGTTTTGAAGGTGAACTTAAAGCCATGGGCGATGATGCCGCCGTATTAAAATGTAAAAACCAAGACTTGTTATCGGATGAAATTCTCGCCCATTTAGGCGAAAAACAAGTGGTTAAAATTGCCTTCGACTGGGATCAAACCCTATCTTGCATGTTATGTGATGATTTAAGCGTGAAACGGGTGAAGTTTCATGACAGTGTCTATGAGCAAAACGAAGACATTCCAACCGATGATATGATTGTGAAAATTGATGCTGACTTTACCTTGATGACTGGTGAATTGAACCGATTTATTGATGATATGTTAGCGCAATTTGAATTAGCGACAAATTCTTATCTGGAAAACTAAAAAGTCTGCTTTCCTAAAATCAAAATAATGTTTTCATTATATTGATATAGCGCAAGGGGATGGCAATTAATTACAGTGGTTAACTGTATGTGTATTGAACCTTGCGCCATAGCTCTTTAAAATACCGCTCTTTTCATAAATACCCGTGCTACCTCAAACTGAGACATGGATCTTGAGGTAGCACGGGTATATTAATAGGGTTGGTATTATCTATGTTTACTCCAGAATTATTGTCTCCTGCCGGTAGCCTCAAAAACATGCGTTATGCATTCGCCTATGGTGCTGATGCTGTTTACGCCGGCCAACCCCGTTATAGTCTCCGCGTGCGTAATAACGAGTTCAATCTTGCCAACTTAGAAATTGGTATCAATGAAGCGCATGCTCTTGGTAAAAAGCTTTATGTGGTCAGTAATATCTCGCCGCATAACTCAAAACTTAAGACTTACCTAAAAGATATTGACCCGGTTATTGCGATGCAGCCGGATGCGCTTATTATGAGTGACCCTGGTCTTATCATGATGATCCGTGAAGCCTCTCCAGATATGCCAATTCATTTGTCAGTACAAGCCAATGCGGTTAATTGGGCAACGGTGAAATTCTGGCATCAACAAGGGGTTGAACGAGTGATTTTGTCACGTGAGTTATCGCTTGATGAAATTGAAGAAATTCGTATGCGAGTGCCCGAAATGGAAATTGAAGTGTTCGTGCATGGCGCTTTGTGTATGGCTTATTCGGGTCGCTGTTTACTGTCGGGGTATATCAACAAGCGCGATCCGAATCAGGGCACGTGTACTAACTCATGTCGTTGGTCGTATAACGCCCACGATGCCAAAGAAAATGAGCATGGCGATATTATTGCTGTCGCACCACAAACGGCTATTGTTGAACCTGAGCAAGCAATTGTTGGCAGCGAAGAGCCGGAGCTGTGGTTGCCCGAACAGGCGGCTAATGTTACCAGTGCAGACCAGAAACCGACGGATCAAGTGTTCTTATTACAAGAGCAAGGTCGTCCAGGCGAATACATGCCGGCGTTTGAAGATGAGCATGGTACCTACATCATGAATTCAAAAGATTTACGCGCCATAGAGCACGTAGAACGTTTAGTGAAAATGGGCGTGCATTCATTGAAAATTGAAGGACGAACGAAATCCTTCTACTACTGTGCCCGCACCGCGCAAATTTATAAGCAGGCGATGAATGACGCCGTAGCAGGAAAAAGCTTTAATGTAGGCTTAAAAGACAATCTAGAACACCTCGCCAGCCGCGGTTATACCGAAGGCTTCCTGGCTCGTCATCGACATGATCAATTACAAAACTACGAGTACGGTTATTCCAAATCTGACAGCCAACAGTTTGTTGGTGAAGTACTCGGTCGTACTGAAGATGGTTTGATTGAAATTGATGTGAAAAATAAGTTCTTAACCGGCGATTCAATCGAATTGATGACGCCAAAGGGCAATATCAATTTCGTGCTTGAGTATATGCAAAATCGCAAAGGTGAAGAAGTCACCGATGCCAAAGGCTCTGGCCATTTTGTCCAAATCAAACTCGATACTGACTTTGATTTAGAGTACGGCATTATTATGCGTTACTTAAATGACGGCGAAAATACTCGTCACCCGTTTGCCCAAAATCAAGCATCGGCTTCGGTTTAAGTAACTTTAATAAAGAGTAGGCGGCGAGCAGGTATGGCATTAAAAATTCTAGATAGCTGCATCAATTGTGATATGTGCGATCCCGAATGTCCGAATGAAGCTATCACTTTGGGTGAAGAGATTTATGAAATTGACTCTAATAAGTGCACCGAGTGTGTTGGCCATTACGAAAAAGCGCAATGTGTTATTGCTTGCCCAATTGACTGCATAAAGCCGGATCCTGAGCAGGTCGAGTCGGAAGAAGATTTATTGGTGAAGTGTTTTGAAATGCATGGTATTCCTGAATAAGCCAAGATGATAGAAACTCAACTAATGTCGTCTTCAGTATTCACCTTTTTATTGATTACTGCCGCCGAAATGGGCGATAAAAGCCAAATTGTTTGCATGACCTTAGCGGCAAAGCATAAAGCCAAGCCGGTTTTTTGGGGATCGGTATTGGCATTTCTGTTATTGAATGCTATCGCCGTCGCCCTCGGCGCGTCATTGTCGACAATGTTGCCAATGAATTTACTCACCGCAGTTGCCGCCGTAATGTTCACCATCTTTGGTTTGCAAGCGCTGCTCAGCAAAAACCATGATGAGGATGCCTCCCTGCCGACTAAACTCAGTCGCAGTATATTTATTACCGCCTTCAGTATCATTTTTATTGCGGAAATGGGCGATAAAACCCAGCTGGCGGTGGCCAGTTTAAGCACCACTGAAAATCCGCTAATGGTATGGATAAGCGCATCGGTTGCCTTAATCGTAACCACAGCCATTGGGGTGTTTGCCGGTTCAAGATGGTTAGCTAAGCTGAATATTAATACCGTTCATAAACTCAGTGGCTGTCTGTTTTTATTGTTTGCGTTGTTCGCGACTATTAGGTTGTTCAACTACGGTTAATTATTTTAAAATAAAAATAAAAATCGGGGATGAGTAAATCAACAATGCTTGGTATACTCAATTTTTTGCTTTTAGTTAACCGTTGAGAATTATCACTTGTCTGGAGTTTGCCACATTTTATTACCTTCATTTTTACGCCGTGCGATGCGCGCGTTTGAGCTGAAGACACTGGTGCGTACATCCGGCTGTGAATTGACTCGTATTGGTCGTTCTCGCAATTGGCGTTTAACCGCGAGCCGTGAACAAATGACGACCATTATTGAACTGGTACGAGATTCTGAAGAAGAAACCTGGCAGTGGTTAATCAAGGTGTTAGAACAGCAACGCGGTAATTTTACTCAACAAGAATTACAAAACCTGGTGCACCGAAACCCTGACATTACGGTGAACGAATTGGTCAACCTTGCCAACTGTACACTCGCCGAAGCTCGTAATGCTATCGATGCCCATGAGTGGGCAGATGAATAGGCAACCCACCTAATCGATTGTTTTTAATCATTATTCCAACCCCATTAAACTAGCTATTACCCCCTGTGTAGTATTACCGTAATAACCTTGTAAATATTTATACATAAAACTACAACATTTGTGTAACAAAACTGTCATTTAAGCTCCGTAAACTAGCCTCGATTATTAATTTATTAACACATTCTTAAATTTATGCGGAGCAGCAACATAATGCAAACCTCTAATACAATAAAAGCAAACAAAACCATAAAACAACTTTTTCAAGTAAGTGCCATAGCCGCGGGCTTATTGTTAGCCGGGTGTGGTGGCGACATCAATCTAGAATCAAACGTTGATAATTCAGTGGGTGATTCGATCATTAACAATCCAGCGCCGACTACCCCAACCACGCCAAGTGATGTGGTTCTTCCGGGTAAGGCGAATACCACATTGTCAGCGACAGTATCGACACAAATGGGCTTTGATGTGAAGGTGCAAGTGCTTGATGGCCGCATCATCGAAGACACCACTTTAGTGGCAAATGATAATGGTGTGCCAGTGTTTTACGCCATCAGTGGTCCGTTGCAAGTTGGCACCGGAGCCGCCTTGGCAAGTAAGTCTGCCGCGGCAAAAGTTGCCCTGAGCATTGAACCTGGTACTGTGCTTTTTGGCCAATCGGGTAATGACTACCTGTTAGTTCATCGTGACGCTCAAATCTTCGCCGAAGGTACCAGACAGAATCCAATTATCTTTACCTCATTACAAGATGTTAACGGTGAAGACACGGCCGCGGGTCAATGGGGTGGTTTAGTTATTTTGGGCAATGCGCCATCAAACAAATGTCCAACCGATGGCAGTGATTGTGCTCTGCAGGTTGAAGGTGTTGAAGAAGGTGGTGTCTTTGGTGGTTCCAACTGGGAAGATAACTCAGGCATCTTAAAATACGTAGTAGTAAAATACGCCGGTTATGAAATTGCCCCGGATAACGAATTAAACGGTATTACTTTCGGTGGTGTTGGCTCTGCCACTACCGTAGATTACATTCAAGTGCATGCCAATGCCGATGATGGTGTTGAGTTTTTTGGTGGTGCGGTAAATGCCAAGCATTTAGTCCTTACCGGCAACAAAGATGATTCCATCGATTGGGATAACGGCTTTAAAGGTAAACTGCAACACATTTTTGTTAAACACGCCGAAAATGCTGGCGAAGCGAACCGTGCAATCGAAGGCGATAACGATGGTAAAGCACCAGAGAAACAACCGCAATCAAATCCAACCATTGCCAATTTAACCATTATTGGTAACAACTTCGATACTGCCGATAAAGATTCAGAAGGTATCTACTTACGCGAAGGCACAGCAGCGACTATCGTCAATACGGTGATAACTGGCTCGGGCGAAATGGGCGAGTGTTTAGAGTTTGAAGGCGGTGCCACGGTAACTAATGCAGAAGCGGGTAAAATTATTATACAAAACATGGTGATGGCGTGTTCTAACGATGAGAACTTTAAAAGTGCTGGCGATTTCGATCTTCAAGCCTGGTTTAGTGCCGAGAGTTCAAACTCAATTTCTAACTCCATTTTAATCAGCGACTCAGGTGTGCCGGATGCACAATCTGCGCTATTAGGTGCCGGTCAGGATGCATCGAACACTTTAGACTCATTCTTTGACTCAACATCACACATTGGTGCATTTGATGGCAGTAACGACTGGCGTCAAGGTTGGGCATTTGGTTTTGGCGGCGGCGAAGTAACGGCAGCTGCTGAAGTTCAAGGCTGTCCAACAGGCACTACATCGATCACTCCGGTTGATGGTTCGACCACAACGTGTGAAATTTCAGGTCGCATTACCGCCGATTTAACGTTAACTGCCAATAACCTGTATGCCCTGAGCGGTGCCGTATTTGTTGGTGCTGATAACAGTGACTCAGCAGCGCTAACCATTGAAGCCGGTACGACTATTTATGGGCGCAGCGGCAGTGATTACCTGGTGGTAAGCCGTGGTTCAAGCATTGAAGCAAACGGCAGTGCTATCGCACCAATCACTTTCACCTCAAATCAAGACGTAACCGGCGGTGAAACGGGAGCAGGCCAATGGGGCGGTATCGTGTTGTTAGGTAACGCACCATCAAACAAGTGTCCGAGCGATGGCAGCGATTGTGCGCTGCAAGTTGAAGGTGTCGAAGAAGGTGGTGTATTTGGTGGTACTGACTGGCAAGATTATTCAGGAACACTTCGCTATGTAGTGGTTAAACACGCCGGTTATGAAATTGCCCCAGACAACGAATTAAACGGCATCACTTTTGCTGGTGTCGGTTCAAAAACCAAAGTGGAATACATTCAGGTTCATGAAAATGCCGACGATGGTGTTGAGTTCTTCGGTGGTGCGGTAAATGCAAAATATCTGGTATTGACCAGCAACAAAGATGACTCGGTAGACTGGGACAATGGTTTCCGTGGCAACCTGCAATATGTGTTAGTGAAGCATGACGCCAACAATGGCGAATCGAACCGTGCGATTGAAGCGGATAACGATGGCAAAGCACCGGCTAAAGGCCCGCAATCGAATCCAACCATTGCCAATATGACTATCATCGGCAACGACTTTGATTCTGCCGATAAAGACTCTGAAGGTATTTACCTGCGTGAAGGTACTCGCGCACAACTGCATAACTTTGTGGTGACGGGTTCTGCCGGTATGGGCGAATGTTTTGAAATGGAAGCTGGAGTTACGGTTGACCAGGCGCTGGTTAATGATACGACTATCACTAACTCGGTATTTGCCTGTGGTGAAAACTTCAAGAATACCGCAAATTCAATGGACGCCAGTTTTGACTTAGGTGCCTGGGTGCTAGCGTTAAGCGACAACTCAACAGCAGATTCGCAAGTGGATGTATTAGATGGGATTTACACCATAGATACGACTGCGGCAAAAGTCTTTGCCGATACCAGCTTCTTCGATAATGCCAGCCACATTGGTGCCGTTAGCGCGACTAACGATTGGACTGAGGGTTGGACAGTAGGTTTAGAATAAATTAATAACTGGCTTGGTTAGAGCGGTGGGGGCTAATTCAACGTTGTAACCAAGCTTTTTTATTCTAGCAATTGCACACCTTACAAAATTTATCAATTCCAGTTTTAAAGTCATGCATTAGCTAACAACCCTTGGGGTTTTTAGCCAATCGAATGAGGTTGAACATGAACAACAATACGAATAAGTTTCGTTTAACACACTTGAGTATCGCGTTATTAACCGCACTGTCAGTTAACAGCGTTGTTGCCCAGGAAAACGAAACCAGAGCAAACGATGAAGCCATTGAAGAAGTGGTGGTAAAAGCCAGTCGGTTAAGGGGCACGGCAAGTGCCGTGCTTGAAGAGCGTAAAAATCAGGCTTTCGTTGCTGACATATTGGGTGCAGAACAAATTGCCCGCACGGGTGATAGTGACGCTGCATCTGCCCTTAAACGGGTAACTGGCTTAACCCTGGTAGATGGTAAATACATCTACGTGCGGGGTTTAGGCGAACGTTATTCCAGTACCTTATTAAATGGGGCGCAAGTACCAAGCCCAGATCCAACACGTACGGTAATTCCGTTGGATTTATTTCCAGCATCAATCATTGAATCTTTGTCGGTACAAAAATCTTACTCAGCATCTATGCCGGCGCATTTTGGTGGTGGTAATGTTGATATCCGCATTAAAACCATACCTGCAGATTTCACCTTGCAATTGGCGGGAAACCTTGGTGGTAACGTCGATAATTTTGGCGAAGGGATGAGTTATAATGGTGGTGGTGATGATTGGTACGGCCGTGACGATGGCACTCGGGGAGCGCCAGCATCATTACAGCAAGTTTGGCATAATTACCAGCAAGTTGAAGATTTAAGCCAAAGCCAAAACCGTCAAATTGCCGCCGACTTAAACCGCGATTACGATCCGGTGAACGATGTGGTAAGCCCTGATTTTGGTTTGGACTTTACCATCGGCGATCGTTTTGCAAGCACTGATGGCTTATGGAATTACGGTTACCTGGTTGCCACTTCTTTCGATGATGAATATCGGGTATCAAAACAATTTGCCGGTCAGGATTTTACTAAAAGACCGGATGGCAGTTACTTCTTACGTCGAGGTTTTGATGACATAGAGTCGACAGAGCATACGGTAAAATGGTCTGCTATGTTTAACTTTGGTATTGAATATGACCACAACCATCGCTTAGATTTTAGTTCAATGTTACTCAATGACACCGTTGATGAAGTGAAAGTAAAACTGGGTAATACCAACAACGTGTTATTAAGTGATGGTCTTCGAATTCGTGACAACGAAGTGTCATACGAAGAGCGTGAGCTTATTACCAACCAAATTCGCGGCACTCACAATTTTCCAGAATTAATGCTCTTGGGCGCGGATTGGTTTTATTCCGATTCTCGTTCAAATCGCTATGCACCAGGTAATGTATCGACCCGGTTTATTCTAGCTGACGAAAATATGGACGGTGAGTTTGATTTTGACGATGAAAGTAGCTTACGTCGAGCAACTACGGCGTCTCGCTATACTTTTCAGGACCTTAACGACGATGTTGAAAACTGGGGCTTTAATCTTTCATTACCCTTAACCTTTGGCAGAAGTGAGATTGAATTAAAGGCGGGCGGTAACTTTGTTGATAAAACCCGTGATGCCATGGCAAGACGTATCGATGTAAATACTCTGGCCTTTGATGATGCGGATTTATCTGGCTCAATGGTGAATGACATCTTAACCGATGAGCTGATTTTGAACTGGCCATTACTTGGCAATGAGCAAATCATTCGCGACACTACGGTTGATGGTGATGATTATTTTTCGGCGCAAAAAATTGATGCCTATTACGGTGAAGTCGACTGGTTTTATGACAACACCTGGCGTATTGCTGCCGGAATTCGCTGGGAAGATTTTCGCCAGGTAGTTGCCCCGCTGAAAACGGATGGTCGTTTCGATTTGCCGAATGATCCCACCGTTGCCGACTTACAAAACTTAGCGCGTACAGAGGATGACTTTTATCCTGCATTGGCACTCACCTATGTAATGAGTGAGCAAATGCAATGGCGTGCTTCTTATGGTGAAACCGTGGTACGCCCGGATATTCGTGAAATTGCTCCGGCAACCTACCTTGACCCGCTAACCGGGCAGCCTATTGGCGGTACTCCTGGCGTACGTTCAACGATGATCAAAAATTATGATTTACGTTGGGAATGGTACATGAATACCGGTGAAAACCTGTCAATAGGGCTATTCTATAAGGACATGATCGACCCTATCGAATCGGTACAATCACCGGCGCAAGATGGTCCGGCATTGATCCGAATTGCCAATGCAGAAACGGGTGAAGTGTATGGTGTTGAAGTTGAATTTTTAAAAGATTTCACCTTTATGGGAAATGCTTTGGGCGGTATTGGCAACGATTTGTTCTTATCGGGTAATCTAACCTTAAGTGATTCAGAAGTAGAGATAGATACGCAGAAAGTGGTTGAACAAACCGGTGTCTCGGCGGCAATTACCAACCCGACTCGTCGCTTGACCGGACATTCAGAGTACGTGATTAACCTGAACTTAGGTTGGGATGCACCCAATGGCAATCACAGCGCGACACTTGCCTATAATGTCTTTGGCGAACGGATAATTTTCCCTGGTATTGAAGGTGAAGATGACAAGTTTGAACAACCATTCCATTCGGTTGATTTGATTTACACTTATTATCCAACCTATTCATCGACGCTAAAGTTTAAGCTTAACAACTTGCTTGCTCAGAAAAAAGAAATTGAATTTGATCAGCAATTGTTCCGCTCCAAAACGCAAGGCATAGGTTTTGATATCTCGTTCAAATGGGAGTTTGAGTAAGCCAAGTGGTATAAGCCAAAGTTAATGCATATTGTTAATTAAAACGTATTAACTTAAACCTCGTCATCCCCGACTTGTTCGGGGACCTCATTCGGGCGAAGTGTGCTTAAGTTCGATACGCCGTTGGCGGGAGTTCAGTCTCGCGTAATGGCGAAGCCACCTTAAGTTGCCTGCGGCAATGACGCGAGGTTGAAAACCCCGCCAACCAAAGTATTCGAAGCTCGATATGCGTCAGGAAGTGCTGTTTAGAAGCACGTTGTGAATTGAGGAGGTCCCACATCTCGCTAATGCTCGTGATGGGATGATGGTTGGTTGGCGGGACTTCAGTCTCGCGTTCGGCGTTTTGGTGATCCCCACTTTGCGTTGATTGCGGCCAAAATGCGAGGTTGAAACCCCGCCAACCAATGTTTCCAAAGTTCGATACGCGTGCTATGCCTGCAAGCCTTTCCCCCCACTTTCACTAAAGTGCAACAATGCCTTAACAAAACTGTCACATTCGAGAGGTACACTTTGTCTCATATCGATAAGCCTTGCTCACAAGGTTATTTCTTCAGGGCTTATCTCATAACTACAACATTCACACATTTAGATGATTAAAGTGAATTAACTAAGCCAAAGGATATTTATGAAATTTTCCAAGTCAGTGCTGGCCAGTGTCATTATCAGCACCTCGTGGATGATCCCTGCAAGCTTTGCTGCAGAGGGTTTGACCGAAGTCGTTAAAGCAGGCACTCAAATCAACCAGTCGGCCACTCATTCACAGCAGCGGATTGATCAATACAGCGATGATATTCAAACTAAGCTGCAACAATATAAAGCAGTCAACAAAGAAGTCGCGGGCCTTGATATCTACAACGGCCAAATGCAACGGCAAATTAATAATCAACTCGCTGAGTTAGCGCAATTAAAATTATCACAGCAACAGGTTGCGGTGATTGAACGTCAGATCTCGCCGTTAATGGCTCGCATGATCACTACCCTTGAACAGTTTGTCGCTCTGGATGTGCCATTTTTACCAGAAGAGCGCAGCAAGCGCCTTACCGATTTAACCGAGATGCTCGATCGTGCCGACGTTGCGGTTTCAGAGAAATTTCGTCGTGTGTTAGAAGCCTATCAAGTGGAAACCGATTATGGCCGTACCATTGAAGCTTATACCGGACTGTTAACGGTTGATGGCAGTGAACGTGATGTCGATTTTCTCCGCATTGGTCGGGTAAGCCTGATCTATCAAACCCGCGATGGCGCGAAAATGGGCTTGTGGGACCAGCAATCAGGTAATTGGGTCACGCTGCCTTTGAGTATGCGCAGTGACATTAACAAGGGGCTTCGTATTGCCCGCAAACAATTGGCACCAGATCTGATTGTTATACCGGTAAATTCCGCTAAGTAGTAAGGACGTAAAAAATGAACATGTTAAATATGAAACCAGCAACGCAGCGGTGCATCGCAATGCTAGTGAAAAGCATCGGCCAGCCATTGAAACGGTTAGGCTTACTCTCTATCCTCGGATTTGTCACCTTTACCATGCACCAGGCCTCCGCTAAAGATGCGGCCAGCCTGGATGAACTGCTTAACCAGTTAGAGCAAGGTAAAATCACTCAGAATGCACAAAACCAACAACGCGAAGCCGAGTTTGTGGCGAAAAAATCTGAGCAAAACACGCTATTGGCGCACGCTGAAAATGAGCGTAAAACCGCGATAGCGTTAAGTACATCTTTAGAGCAAGGCTACCAGGATAATGAAGCAAGACTTGCTAATCAAACCGAGGTGTTAAATACCCGTCTGGGCGAGTTAAAAGAGTTATTTGGTGTTCTGCAGCAAGTGGCGGGGGATACCAAGAGCAAATTTCAAACCTCAGTTATTTCCGCACAAATTCCTGGCCGTGAAGACTTTTTGGATGAATTTGCCCAATCGATGGGCTCATCATCAAAACTTGCGTCTATCGAAGAAATTGAGCGCGTCTGGTTTGAGTTGCAACGAGAAATGACCGAAAGCGGCAAAGTGGTGAAGTTTAATCGGGAAGTGGTGCTTACCAATGGTGAAAAAGTGTCGGCAGACATTATCCGTGTCGGTAACTTTAACCTGATTTCCCAGGGTAAATACTTAGAATACATTTTTGAAACTGGTAGTGTCGCTGAACTTATCAGGCAGCCAACGTCCCGTCATTTAGCAAGCGCTGCCACGTTAAGTGCGGCAAATGGCGAGCAAGTATCGTTTTCATTAGACCCTACTGGTGGCTCAATCTTATCCCTGCTGGTACAAGCGCCAAACACCCGAGAGCGTATTGACCAAGGCGGCACCGTAGGTTACATCATTTTAGCCATAGGGGCCGTTGGTTTACTCATTGCCTTAGAGCGCTTTGTTACCTTGTTCTTGATCGGCAACAAAGTGAAGCGTCAACAGAAAACCAACGAAGCGAACAGTGATAATCCTTTAGGTAAGGTGATGTTAGTACAACAAAACAACCCCGATGCCGACGTTGACACCTTAGAGCTTAAATTAGCGGAAGCCATTTTGGCCGAGCTACCGAAGTTAACCAGTAAATTAACCTTGATTAAAATCATCTCGGTGGTGGCACCGCTGATCGGTTTATTAGGGACGGTGACCGGTATGATAAACACCTTCCAGGCGATCACCTTATTTGGTACCGGTGACCCTAAATTAATGGCCGGTGGTATCTCGCAAGCATTGGTGACCACAGTTCTTGGTCTGGTGGTGGCAATACCTATGGTGTTTTTATTCACCTGGTTAAATACCCGCAGTCGCAACATTATTAGCGTCTTACAACAACAAAGTGCCGGCATTATGGCTGAGCGCTCGGAAAAAGAGGCATAAGCATGCTGATTTTCATCGAGATGATCAACGATATCCGCGAGTTCATGGAAACTGGCGGCCAGGTTCTTAATGTTATCGCCGTTGTCGTTTGTTTTATGTGGTTGCTGATTTTTGAACGCTTTATGTTTTTCTTTGTAACCTTTAAAACCCTTAAAAAAAATATGCTGAGCCGGTGGCAGGCCCGTCTACGAGAAACAGATTTTAAGCAGAGTGCGAAAGTGCGACGCTGGAATAGCGAAGCCATACGGCAAGCGATGATTTCTCGTGGCAGTGTAGGATTGCAGCAAAATCTGGCTCTCATTCAGGCCTTGGTGGTGTTATGCCCGTTGCTAGGTTTGTTAGGCACGGTAACGGGGATGATAGAAGTTTTTGACGTGATGGCCATTTCAGGTAGCGGCAATGCTCGTTCAATGGCATCCGGTGTATCAAAAGCTACCATTCCTACCATGGCCGGTATGGTGGCATCGCTGTCAGGGGTATTTGCAGCAACGTTTTTGCAACGCCGTGCCAAACGTGAAACACAAGTGTTAGAAGATGCCATGACGATGAGCGAATAAAGCTCAGACAGGTAAAGTATTCTAGGAAATATTATGAGAAACCAATTAACGAAAGTGTTGCAAGAGCAAGACGAAGCCGAAGAAATAAACATGACACCGATGCTGGATGTTGTTTTTATTTTACTTATTTTCTTTATTGTCACTGCCTCATTTGTCAAAGAATCGGGCATTGAAGTGAACCGTCCTGAAGCCGCAACGGCGGTGAAAAAAGAACGCGCTAACATTTTGGTGGCAATAAGCGATAAGGGAGATATTTGGATCAACAAGCGTCGTATTGATATACGCGCTGTGCAAGCCAATATTGAACGTTTAAAAGCGGAGAATCCACAAGGTACCGTGGTGATTCAGGCCGATAAAAAATCGACCACCGAAGTATTGATCAAAGTGATGGATTCGGCCCGCGCGGCAGGGGTGTTTGATGTGTCTATCGCCGCTGAAGCAGGCTAAAGGGTAGGATAATTCATGAGATATATCATTTCATTTGGTTTGGCCATAGGCGTTACCTTTTTGCTGTTGTGGGGCATGCAAACCTTGATCGCAGGAGGTAACGATGCCATGAGTGAGCCACCTCGCGGCCGGGTGCTTGATTTTATTCGCTTAAAGCAAGACGAAGCAATAGTGAAAAAAGACAGAAAGCCAGCGAAACCACAGCAACCGAGGACGCCGCCGCCGCAAAATATGCAACCGCAAATTGCTAAGGCAAACCCTAATGCAAGCGCCAGTAACAACAGTTTTGCCGCCGATATTCAAGCCGATCTGTCGATAGGCAATGGTTTACGCCTTGGCAGTAGTGACGGTGAATATTTACCGATTGTTAAGGTTGCCCCTATTTACCCACGACGCGCACAATCACGCGGTATCCAGGGCTACGTTATCGTTGAATTTACGGTAACGGCAAATGGCTCGGTACGAGACCCTGTGGTGATAAAGGCAGTGCCTGAGAATATTTTTGATCGCGCGGCAATGGCAGCGACGTTGAAATTTAAGTACAAGCCCAGGGTTATTGATGGCGTGCCACAAGAAGTGGCAGGCGTACAAAACAAAATCACATTCCAGATTGATGGTTAGGAGGTTTCATGAGCAAAAAAACGACCCCAAGATACAACAATGTATTGACTAAAGTGCTGCTATTACCGAGCGTAGCGTTAACATTATTGTTTGCCTCGAATAATATCTTTACTGGCAATACGGCACTGTTTAATCGCGCATTGAGTGCCGAGTCGGTGACTCAAAAAACCAAAAAAGTGCCGGCGATGCGTGAGCGGGTGTATAGCCAATTAGCCCGGGCGCAACAAACTGCGGACGATGGTGATATTCAAGCTGGCCTTGCCATTTTAGACGAAGTGAAGAAACGCCTGACAAGTTTAAACAGTTACGAACGCGCGATGTTATTCAACTTTTACGGTTTCATTCATTACGGCAACGATAATGTACTGGCAGCAATCAATGACTTTGAGCTGGTGGTAAAAGAAAAAGCAGGGATCAGTGATGTGCTCTATTTATCTACCCAGTTTTCATTGGCGCAGTTATTTATGCAGCAACAAGACTATGAAAAGTCTGAGCAAGCCTTGATTGCCTGGCAATCGGCTAACAACAAGGCGTTAACCGCTGCGCAACATGTGTTGTTTGCCCAAGTGTATTTTCAGCAAAAAGATTTTATTAAATCGTTAATGGCAACCGATAATGCCATTAGGGAGCAACACAAAAATGGCAAAGTCGCGAAAGAAAACTGGCTTATTTTAAAGCGTGCTGCACATTACGAATTGCAACAACCGGAACTGGTGACGGCAGTACTCGAAGATATGGTTCGCTTGTTTAATAAACCGCAGTATTGGTTACAATTATCTAGAATGTATGGCGAAATTGGTGAAGAAAGTAAACAATTAGCGGTAATGGAAGCCGCTTTTCAGGCCGGTTTTATTGAACAGCAAAACGATTTCATGACCTTGGCGCAATTGTATATTTATCATCAATTGCCATACAAGGGCGCGGTGTTAATGCAACAAGCAATGGATGCAGGCAGCTTAACGGTAAACGAACGTCGTCTTGAGCTACTTGCCCAGGCCTATATGTTGGCCAAAGAGGAACACAAAGCGTTACCGGTGTTACAGCAGGCTTCAAAGATTAGCCAATCAGGTAAATTTGATGCGCAGTTGGCGCAACTCTATGTCAATTTAGAAATGTGGCAAAAAGCCATCGTTTCGGCAGAACAAGCATTAGCGCGCGGCAATATTGACAACCCGGGTGATATGCATTTAGCGCAGGGGATGAGCTACTTTAATTTGAAAAGTTTTGAGCAATCACTGATCGCCTTTGAACATGCACAAAGCATTGAAAAGTCAGCGAACACGGCCAAACAATGGCGCAGTTATGTGGAGCGTGAACAAGGTTACCAGATGCAACTGGCGCAGTTAACGGATAAATAAATAATCTTATAGATTATGTATAGGCAGAATAAAGCCGGTAAACACTTTGTTTACCGGTTTTATTCATGTTAAAGCTCTTTACCAGATTTTTACTCGTTGCTCAGGAGCAAGATAGAGTTTTTCATCGGTTGCTACATCGAATGCGGTGTAAAATTCGGGTACATTTCGCACCGTGCCATTGACTCTAAATTTTGCCGGCGAGTGCGGGTTAGTGCCAACCAATTGGCGTAACAGTTCTTCACGAAATACACCTCGCCATACTTGGCCAAAGCCGATTAATACCCGTTGCTCGCCAGTATAACCATCAAGCACAGGTGCCGGTTCGCCGTTCAATGACATTTTATAGGCTTTCATGCCGATACTCAGGCCGCCTAAGTCACCAATATTTTCACCCAAAGTAAAGGTACCATTTACGTTTAAATCTGGAAATACTTTAAAGGCATCGTATTGGGCTACCAGGGCGTTGGTGCGATTTTTAAACTCGGCCTTGTCTTTGTCGGTCCACCAGTTTCGCAATACCCCATCACCGTCAAAGGTGGAGCCGGCATCGTCAAAACCATGGCCAATTTCATGGCCGATAACCGCACCAATGGCACCATAATTCACCGCATCTTCGGCATTCATGTCAAAAAATGGTGGTTGTAAAATTCCTGCCGGAAAGACAATCTCATTCAATGGCGGGTTGTAATAGGCATTAATGGTTTGTGGATTCATCCCCCATTCGGTTTTGTCTACCGTACCGCTTTGGCGGTCAAGGTTTTGCTGATAAGCCACCAGTGCCGCACGTTCGATATTACCGAAGTAATCATCGGCGTTGATCGCTAACTTGGAGTAATCTTTCCATTTATCCGGGTAACCAATTTTAGGGGTAAATTTAGACAGTTTATCCAAGGCCTGAAGTTTGGTTTCTGCTGTCATCCAATCAAGTTCATTGATGCTTTGCTCATAGGCTTTAAATAAATTATTCACCATGGTTAACATCCGAGCTTTTGCTGCCGGTGGAAAATGACGTTTTACGTACACTTCGCCAATGACTTCGCCTAAAGTTGCATTAACCACAGCCACGCCACGACGCCACATCGGTTGTTGTTCTTTTGCGCCCCATAAGGTCTTGGTATTAAAATCAAAATTTTCTTGATCAATTGCTGCGGTTAAACGCGAACCATTGGCGCTTAATGCGCGCCATTTTAAGTACACTTTCCAACTGTCCAGTGGCGTGTTCCTGATCACCTTGTTTAAGTTTTTCATGTAATCGAGTTGCGTGATCACCAGACCATCAATATCGTTAACACCGGCGGCAGTTAAGTAACGATGCCAGTCAAAACCTGCCATTATGCTGGTTAGCTCGCTCAGTGGTACTTTGTTGTAGAGTGCCACCATGTCGCGGGTTTTTTCTTTTTCAAGGTGATAACCGGCGAGAGCCGTTTCGATAGAAAAAATGGTGTCTGCCGATTTCTTGCCTTCGTTGAGTCCGGCGAGTTTAAACATTTTTTCAATGTGACTGCGGTACTTGGCGCGAATACTTAGCGATTTTTCATCGTCTTTGAAGTAGTACTCTTTGTCAGGTAAGCCTAAACCTGCTTGCCAGGTGTAGATCATATAAGTGCTAGGACTTTTTAAATCAACGTATTGGCCTAAGGCAAACGGTGAGTTATAGCCGCGCTTATTGGCTTCAGCAAAATACACCGCAAGCTCCGAATAATCGTTGATGCCACTGATCGCAGAAAATTCAACATCTAATGGTGTTACACCAAGGGAATTACGCTTTTCCATGTCTAAGTAGGAATTATATAAATCGCCAACTTTTTGCTCGTTACTGCCTTTGGCAAACGTGCCGGTAGAAGATTCTTCGATGATTTTTTTCACATTATCTTGTGAAGCATCTCTAAGTTGTACCCAAACACCGGCACTGGTTTTGTCATCGGCGATGGTGGCGGTAGACATCCATTTACCGTTAACAAATTGGTTGAAATCGTCACCAGGGTTAACACTAGTGTCTATGTTGGCGAGGATCACGCCGGAATTTTGAGCGGTTTGTTTGACCGCTATATTTTCACTACTTGGCTCGCCATTGGAGCAGGCATAAAGGCCCATTACCAATAATGATGGTATGAATATTTTTTTCATTGAATTGTCCTGGAATATTGTTGCACCCGAAAGTACTAAATTTAATTATTATTTTATTTTTGTAACTTACCCAATATAGCGGAAAACTCATTGAGATCCAGTTGCAGAGATACTTCATTACAATTTTGTTCCTGCTGAGGTAAACTTACCTTACTGTCAACAACTATGGCCAACAACTGTGAGCAAGACCATGACGCAACTCCCCACTTTAATCGATTCTACTTTTCACCTTGAAAATAACATTGTTACCTTAACCTTCAATCGTCACGACGTAAGAAATGCCTTAACCGGTACCCAAATTGCGGATGATATTGTCAACACCGTCGACTGGATTAATAAAAATAAAGACATTGCGGTATTAATTATTACCGCGTCAGGCTCGGCGTTTTCCTCAGGTGGCAACATTAAAGATATGGCGAACCGGGCAGGGGGTTTTGCCGGAGATGTCAGTGAATTAGAACGTCGCTATCGCCAGGGCATTCAACGGATACCCTTAGCGATACAAAAATGTGAAGTGCCGGTGATTGCTGCAATCAACGGCCCGGCGATTGGCGGCGGCTTTGATATCTGCAATATGTGTGATTTACGCATTGCTTCTAGCAAAGCCAAATTTGGCGAAACCTTCGTCAATTTAGGCATTATCCCCGGCGATGGTGGCGCCTGGTTCATGCAACGAATTATCGGCTATCAAAAAGCAGCAGAGTTAACCTTTACCGGCAGAGTCATTGATGCCATTGAAGCGAAAGAAATCGGTTTATTGTTAGATGTGGTAGAGCCTGATGAGTTGTTGGCTAGGGCAAATCAACTGGCGCAAGAAATTGCCAGTAAACCCACCGCATCGTTACGCTTAACCAAACGATTAATGAAAATGGCACAACGCACTGAGCTGCCCGATTTCTTAGATATTTGTGCGGTAATGCAGGGCATGTGTCATAACAACCCCGAGCACCTGGATGCGGTAACTGAAATGCTGGCAAAGATAACGAAATAACGAAATAAAATAATGCCGTTGTAATGAATTCACAACGGCATGTATGATTTTCCTAGTTCCTAGTTCCTAGTTCCTAGTTCCTAGTTCCTAGTTCCTAGTTCCTAGTTCCTAGTTCCTAGTTACTTAGTCATACGCTTGTACTTAATCCGATGTGGCTCAATCGCTGCTGGCCCTAACGTTTTCTTCAACCATTCTTCATATTCGGTAAAGTTACCTTCAAAGAAATTCACTTGCCCTTCATCTCGGTAATCGATGATATGGGTGGCAATTCTATCTAAGAACCAACGGTCATGGGAAATAACCAAGGCGCAACCCGGGAATTCTAAAATCGCTTCTTCAAGCGCACGTAGTGTTTCAATATCCAAATCATTGGTTGGTTCATCGAGAAGTAATACATTACCGCCAGTTTTCACTAGCTTGGCTAAATGCACACGGTTACGTTCACCACCCGATAATTGGCCGATCACTTTTTGTTGATCTATACCTTTAAAGTTGAAACGACTTACGTAAGCACGCGCAGGAATTTCATAAGTACCAATTTGAATGATCTCGTTACCTTCCGATATTTCCTGATAAACCGTTTTGCTATCATCCATATCGTCACGAAATTGATCCACGGATGCAAGTTGAACGGTATCACCAACGGTAACTGAGCCAGAATCTGGTGTTTCGGTGCCAGACAGCATTTTAAATAATGTCGATTTACCGGCACCGTTCGGTCCGATAATGCCCACAATGGCACCTTTTGGCATTGAGAAACTTAAATCATCAATCAAAACACGGTCGCCATAAGATTTCGTTAAGTTTTCCACATCGATAACTTTATCGCCAAGACGCGGTCCTGGTGGAATGTAAAGCTCATTAGTCTCATTACGTTTTTGATGTTCATTACTCGATAATTCTTCAAAACGCGCCATCCGCGCTTTTGATTTAGCCTGACGACCTTTCGGGTTTGAACGTACCCAGTCAAGTTCGTGCTTAATGGTTTTTGCTAGTGCATTTTCGGTACGTTTTTCTTGTTCAAGTCGAGCATCTTTTTGCTCAAGCCAATTGGTATAGTTACCTTCATATGGAATACCATGGCCACGGTCTAGCTCTAATATCCAGCCAGCAACATTATCAAGGAAATATCTATCATGGGTAATAGCCACGACAGTTCCTGGGTAGTCATGCAAAAAGCGCTCTAACCAAGCTACCGATTCAGCATCCAAGTGGTTGGTTGGCTCATCGAGCAATAACATGTCGGGTTTTTCAAGTAACAAACGACATAACGCGACGCGTCGACGTTCACCACCCGATAATACTTTGATTTGTTGATCCCATTCCGGTAAACGCAGCGCATCGGCAGCACGTTCAAGCACGTTGTCAATGTTATGGCCGTCTTGGGTTTCGATAATCGCTTCTAGTTCGCCTTGCTCTTTGGCCAGGGCATCAAAATCGGCACCTTCTTCCGCGTATTCCATATATACGGCGTCTAAGCGGGCAAGGGCGTTTTTTACTTCACTGACCGCTTGTTCTACACATTCGCGTACTGTGGCTTCTTCATCGAGTTTTGGCTCTTGTTCTAAATAACCAATTTTAGTGCCAGCAAGAGCTTTTGCCTCGCCCTCAAATTCGGTATCAACCCCTGCCATAATGCGCAGCAATGTTGATTTACCCGAACCGTTTAAACCTAAAACGCCAATTTTGGCGCCAGGAAAGAAGGATAATGATATGTCTTTTAAAATGGTACGCTTTGGTGGAACCACTTTTGAAACTCGGTTCATCGAGTAAATAAATTTGTCAGGCAATGCCATGGGGGAACCTTTAAATGATGAAAAATTATATGGGGTTATTGTAGAGTGTCTATTGATGAACAGTCAACGGGTGAGGTGAGTTTAGATTACTCTGTTATAAGCCATTTGTTTCATTGATAACATCTTGTTCTCTCCGTAAATGTTTTTCAGGTGACATGCTCGCAGATAAAACACCGACGATAACAATGTCTTTATTCCGTCGTAGATAATAAATAATATGCTCTCTTAAAGGAAATCTAAAAGCATTTGGGGAGATTTCATCTATTGTGATACCAATATTAGGATTGTTAGCTAAATTTTGAAATTTTTGTAAGAGAGACTGCTTATAGAGTTGCCATTATTACTATTGCTCATTAATCATATTTGCCAGAATCAATTTCATCAAAAAAATCTCCACCTTCAACTAAATCATCGGTGTCTATGTTAGTAAACCGAGATTTAACGATTTCCATTTTTAATGCTTCTATTTTTTTATACTCTTTTGAAGAAATAATCACAGCAACGGATGTGCCATTTTTAACTATTTCAACGGGCTCTGATTGCACGTTAATCAACATCTAACCAAACTTAGTTTTTGCTTCGTTAGTTGTTAGAGATAGCATAATAGACTCCTAAAAAACAATAATTACCAGTGTAGTCGAATCGTTCGATGGGTTCAATGTGATTTTATATTGGCAATGTAAACTATATTTTTTATCTAATCATCAATCTATTCTGTTTTAAGCATTTACTGGTTGAGCTAGGCTTATTTTATTTTTTACCGGTAAAAACAATCATTTCGCTATTTTCTGACCACAATGGATATTTCGCCATCACCTTGGTAAACATGGCGCTTTGCAAGTATCGATTAAGCCATCGCTTCACCTTGGGGTAGGGGGATTGTAGATACCATTGACGCTCTACTTTGGCAAATTGGCGAATAAAAGGCAGCAGCGCGATATCGGCTAAGCTTTCTTTGTCATTAATAATATAATCATGTTCGGTTAACCGTTGCTCTAAGTCTTTTACATAGACTTCGCACGCCTGTCGACACTCAGCCAGGTTGCTCTCGTGATATCGTTTGGCGCACTTATATTGCTCTAAACAGCTTTTAAATTGATCATCGAATTGAGCAATTAAAGTAAGTGTTTCTGCAGAACCGCTATGTAGTAAGTCATCAGGATCACTTTCATTAAGTGCCCACAACATCACCTCTAAACTTTCATCAATCACCTGCGCTGACGGCAATACCAAAGTAGGCACTGTGCCTTTCTGGGAGGCGGCTAACATTTCTTTCGGCTTATTGTTCAACACCACATCGCGTAATTCAATCGACAGTTTTGATTTGTATATTGCTAACCTGGCACGCATGGCAAAGGGGCAATTTCTTAAAGAATATAATACGGGTAATGTCATCAGGGCTTCTTGTTTATAAAAAGTTGCTTATATATAGCTTATGTAATTAGCTCTGCCTTTTCATGGCTTTACTGTTAATAAGCAATTTTGAATAAGCTCATTAATGAATTAGCGTATTTTATCGCTATTCAGCAGTGAAATATACGGGTAAAATCCCCGCATTAAAATAAACTCACTTTGTTATTGGCTTAGTTATTAGCAAAGTTATTGGCTAAGTAACGATTATAAGTTGTATAAATGAATCCTAAAATTGAATTATTAGCGCCAGGTGGCGATGTTGACGCCATTAAAGCCGCCATTATAGCCGGTGCTGATGCCGTATACTGTGGTTTAGATACCTTTAATGCCCGTAACCGTGCGTCTAACATTTATTTTGAGCAACTTGTCGGCATCATTCGTTTAGCCCATCAGTATCAATGCAAAATCTTCTTAACACTTAATATTGTGATCTTAGAGCGCGAGTTTAAGTCGCTCGCCAAATTATTAAGCAAGCTGGTTAACACCCCACTAGACGGTGTCATAGTGCAAGATATTGGCATGTTTTATATTCTCAAAAAGCATTTTCCGACCTTAGATATTCACGCATCTACGCAAATGACCACCCATAACATTGGTCAAATACCCTTCTTAAAGAAGTTAGGGGCGTCACGGGTTAACTTATCAAGAGAATTAAATTTACGTGAAATTACTACCATGGCAACCGCTGGTCGTGAACATGATGTATTAACTGAGGTGTTTGTGCATGGCTCACTTTGCGTGGCTTTTTCAGGACTGTGTTATTCAACCTCTGCCAGTGTCGGTAATTCAGGCAACCGCGGTCGTTGCAGCCAGGCTTGTCGTGAAGAATACGAAACCACACCTTCAGGCAATAATTTTCCCTTAAACATCAAAGACAACTCGGCGTTTTTTGATTTACCGGCGTTAATCGATGCGGGCGTTCATTCATTTAAAATTGAAGGCCGTATTAAAGGCGCAAGTTATGTGCATACCGTGGTTGATAGTTTCCGTAAACAAATTGATGGGTTCAAAAACACCGGCGAATTAACACAAGATGGTGAGCGACTGTATAAAGTGTTTAATCGGGATTTAACCAATGCCTTTTTACGCGGCGATTTAAATCAGTCGATGTTTATTGAAAATCCACGTGATAATTCAAAAAACCATGCTATTAAAAACTATGCCATTGACGCCAGCAATACGATTTCAGTGGTACAAATTCAAGAAGTAGAACAAAGTCTTAAGAAAGAAAAAGATCAAATAACCGCAACGGTTTTCGATAAAATAAAACACCTTAACATTGATAAAATATCACTAAGTTTGGTGTTTTCTGGCGAAGTTGGACAACCCTTAACGGTTACTGTCACTACTGAGCAAGTAAGGACTGAGCAAAACGCAATGCTTAGTTTGTCTGATCAACGCAGCAAAAACACTTTTGTTGTCAGTTCAGAACCGTTATTAAGACAAAGTGAGCAGGCCGGTATTGATAAAGCGGCGATTGAAAAGCGTTTTAAAAGTTTAGGCAACGCTGAGTTTGATTTAACAACATTGAACATTGACGACTTAGCCAAGCAAGTAAGCATTCCATTTAAAGCACTTACCCGTTTGAAAAACGAAGTTGCGTCATTGTTAAACAATCAAAAAGTGCTAGCGGAAGTTACCCTGCCAAAACTTGATCGATGCGCAAAAGCTAAAACCACAAGAGCAGCTGACCAACAAGAAAAGCGGGCGAAACTCTCCGTTTTAATTTGTGATCAAGCCGACTTGGCCCTGGCTGACGTTACTGATGCCGATATTTACTTTAAATTGCCAGACGCCTATAAACGCGGTTGTACCAAGTATGTTGCTTTTTTGCAACAAAACCCACGCTTAATTCCTTGGTTTCCGGCAGTGTTAATTGGTAAAGATTACGATGCAGCTTTAAATATTTTAGAGCAAGTGAAGCCCGAACTGATTGTCACCAATAACACTGGCATCGCTTACCGATCCTATGAACTGGGCACTCAGTGGATTGCCGGGCCATTTTTAAATACCACAAATTCTTATGTACTATTGGCGATGCAAGAAGAGTTTAATTGTAGCGGTGCGTTTATTTCGAATGAAATTAATAAGCAGCAAATGAAAACCATTGCCCGTCCGAAGAATTTCAAAATGATGTATAGCATTTATCATCCGATTTTACTGATGGCCAGCAGGCAGTGTTTTTTCCAGCAAAGTGTCGGCTGTGAAAAACCCAGAATTGATAATGGCTGTATGTTGTCTTGCGATAAATCCACCAGTATCACGAACCTTAAAGGGGCGTCATTTGCGATTGACAAACAAAAGGCCGGTTACCCAAGTATTTATAATCAAGATCAGTTTTTAAATACTGAGATCATTGATGATCTAGCCGACTTGTTTGACGACTTCATGATTGATCTGACGAATATTGGTGCAGGCGATAAAGAATTGCCAGATAAACTACAACTCATTCAACAATTTGAGCAATTGCTTAATGGTGAACCGGGCAGTGATTCAGCGGCAAAAGAAACACTCAAGACTATGGTGCCAGAGTCAACCAATATTCAGTATTTCAACGGTTTGTAGCTAGCACTGAACTGGTACTGCAACTCAGAGGAACGCGGTAAAAGCTGCCACAGAAAGCGAAATTCTCATCTTGCCGCCTTATCTAACTTCTTTGACGTTGAAAGAGGTCACGTTAATAGACATAGGGGGGGGGGGCTGATGACCTCTGCTATCTCGCCTATTTCTACTCTGTTTCTGCCGGCCTTTTTTGCTTTATAGAGGGCCTTGTCAGCGGCGTTAATTATCACGCTTGGATCGGTTTCTATTTCTGGTATGACACTGCATAGACCAATACTGATTGATAACCTATCAATCAGATCGGAATACTCATGTTTAATCTGTAAATCCTCAATAGCTTGTCGACAGCGATGTACGACAGGCTCTGCATTTGTGGTCTCTGGCAGAACCAGGGCAAATTCTTCTCCACCATAGCGTGCCAGAAAATCATTAGGGCGCTGTAATTGACTCTTAAGGCTTGTGGCAACCTTTTTTATGCATTCGTCACCTGCAGGGTGGCCATAGTTGTCGTTATATAATTTAAAATAATCAATATCAATGAGAGCAAAAGATATGGTTGATTGGTTGCGAATTGCCCGCTGCCATTCTTTGGCAAGATACTGATCCATGTACCTTCTATTGGCAACATCCGTTAAACCATCGGTTTGAGACACTCTTTCAAGTTTTTTGTTGGCCTCGTTTAATTCGCGAGTTTTTTTGATAACCAGCCTATTTATCGTGGCTGAGCGATTTGCAATGATGTAGATATAAATCGCGATAGCAAAGGACAAAATCGTAATAGACACAAAGATAAGCAGCGGTAACAGGCTCCTCCTGACAGAGATATAGGCAGTGGTAGGAGAAGCCAATAAACTCCAGCTTCGCCCCCAAATATCGGGCAGCATTTTCTTGTAACTAATTCTGTCGATGGCAGGCAAACCTTCCCTGGAACGCTGAATATAAAGAGTACTTATATCGTTTTGTGAGGTTTCATCTACGAGCTTCATTTCTACCCCAAGAGGAGCTTGACTAAGCGCGGATCTCGAAAAAATATCACCAATGCGAAACACGCCAAGAACAAAGCCTTTCAAACGATTTCTACGATTCAGTTCTGTGGTGGGGAGTCCGTCGTATACCGGGAGAAACGCAAGAAATCCTTTTTGCGCTGCTGTTTCTTGTACCAAGGTAATGCTGGAGGTTGCCTGAGGTATGCCTAAATCCCTTGATGTATGGAGAGCTCCTCGTCGGATAACATTAGATGCAAGATCAAACCCTAAAGCGAGCTCATTGCCGCTAAGTGGTTCAACATAATAAACCGGAAAATATTCTTCTCTCTTTTTGGCGCTCACCATGGCACCCTGTTCGCGTCGTTCGGTGAATTCGAAATCAGGAAACTCACGCTTTAGTGCCAATTCATATTGTTTTCTTTGCGAATGAGGCACATGAGGGATCCACTCAAGCGCCTGTATGCCTTTGTGTCGACTGAGGATCTTAGCCGCTTCATATTCAAATAGCTCTGGCTGTGGAACATCTTCTCTATTGAACAAGATAGCCAGCGATCTCAGTACCTCAAAATTTATCACTATCTCTCGATATAGTGAAGCCGCACGTTTATCTATATCGTTGCGAAACTCGACCGTTATCGCATTTTCTTCCTGTTCATAAAAAAAACATCCCAACAACGCGGATACAGCAACGCCAGCAATAACAAGGAGTATTGGTATTGGCGTATAGTGAAATTTTCTGAACATAAATGATTCTTCTTGTTGTCTACAGCTTTGTTGTGTTGCGGAATGAGAAGGCTAAGTAATAGTATCTAACTTCTCCAATAAGGTTTTAATTTCAACGGGTTAAATGTTAATGCTTGAATACGATCACATCAATGTAAGTCATCAGCTCAGAAGCTCAGATCGCATTTACTGTAACAGTATTAGGATGAAGTGGATGCTATTTTTGTAACAGTATTGTAATAGTGTCGTTTGTTTATTTTGGCAAGGAAATTCAGACATAAAATAGGTTACAACATACATGCAACCTATTCTAAGGATAGTGTCTGTGTTTTGAAACTGAGTATTGTCAGGCACAATTTGTACTGCAACTCAGAGGAACGCGGTAAAAGCTACAGCCTAGAGCAGAAACCGGAAGTTGAAATGATCAATATTCAGCCTGTTTATTGAAACAAGCTGAATATAATTTCAAGATATATTCAAACGTTATGAATATTAAATACTTCCTGATTACTGATTATACCAGGCATCCCAGTCAAAATCGGCATCGACAGCATATACTTGAGTATACAACTCAGCACCAGCATGACTTTCGTCTTGATTATCACCATCTGATTCAGCCCATTCATAGAATTCCCATAAAACAGTGGCTTTGAAGATGGTTTTACCGTTGAACGTTGTTTGCTCTTTTATCCTCATTAAATCTCGTCCAAGAATAGGGCCACCTTGAGTTGCTGAATAGGCAAATTCAACAATACTGTCAGCAAGGTATGACACCACACCGTAGTAGGTTTCATCATCTACAGTCCCTGAGATCTCATCAACACCATAGCTGGTTAGTACAAAGTTATCAGCGCTAGCATCAAACGTAATGTGTTCATCATCAAGATAATAGGTGATACCGGCTAAATCGGCTTTAACCACATCAGGTAAAGTGAATTGCGTTGCACAATCGGCGATGGCGGCTTTAAAATCATTGGTAGAGTAAAATACCGTCGGCTTATCTGTGGCATCGTTCCAAGGTGATTCGGTATCACAGCTGACATTAGAGGCTGGGATTTCAACAAACGATTGACGATAATCGGTTGAATGGAATTGGCCTGTTGTCGGCGCTATCGAATAAACACGTACTAACAGGGTAAAATTATTTTGATCAAAGTTTGGATCATTGAGCAAAGTTTCTGCAAATATCGATGAGTTGATCACAGTACTTGTCTGCTCAGCTGAGATTGATTCGTCCTCAACATCATAATGATTGCCTTGATTGTCATCAATTATCACTAATATGGTGTCAATTGTGGTTCCCGGTTGTAAGGTCCAGGCAACCGTTAAATCCTGATCCAGGGTAAAGTTAGCCAACGCGGATATCGACTCTGCGGTTAAAGCCGGATATAAGCCGGAAGTCGCCGGTGTGAAAAGTAAGGTTTTTTCGAAACTTGCCACTTCAGTAGCAACTCTCACCATAGGTTGTGGAGGTTGTGAAATATCTAGCTGTCCGGTATACAATTGATACCTAATGATGTCGCCGACAACAAAAATGCTCGGGTCGACTTCACCCTCGCTATTGCCGAAACTAGCATAATCACCCTGATAGTTTTGTTCTGACTGGTTATAAACAGAAAGTTCGCCCGGGCCGTTATATTCAGCGTTCCCTAAATAGACAATATCTTTAACGGTTACAGCATCACTACCATCAATAATGCTCATGGTTGCCGAAGCGATTGGCGCACCATTCGTACCATTATTGGCAAAGTCATTATCATAAAATGAGACATTTAAACCACAGCCAAAGGTATTTTCGTCGGTGCCATCATTGTCATTACAATGGAAGGTTAGGGTGTCGGCTTCAAAAAACAATTGATTACCTAACAGCTGCCAGCCGAGTTCGCTGTCTTTGTTAACCTGCCAGGTTTCAGATTCTGCTTCAATCACACCATTAAATTCAACGTTAAAGTCAACTATCGCAGTGCCTAAATCGGAATCAATATCGCGAATTGACACACTGAGAAAATTAATACCGATCACACTCGGATCTGTGGTGATATCGGTTAAGAATTGATTTTTGGCTTGATCATCATGAAGAAATTCACTAGCAAAAAGACTGTCTATACTCGCCGCTGTCGGCAGACCCGCTGCAAATTTTTCAGCAAAAACATCAAACAAGGATGCTATCGCTTGTATATCGGTCACCGTTGCAATTACCTCTGCGTCAACAATAATAATGGCCGTATCGTTATCATCGGTATCGGTAACGTTATCCTCAATACTCGAGCCATTGATTAAATTGGTGATGGTGGCAACGTTCGTAACCGCATCGGTTTCAATGTCAATAATATCTAGCGCGGCGTCTAAACCTGAGTGATCAGCGCTGAAACTGGAATTTATGAGATTAATCGCAGCATCTAAACCGAGAGCATCAAACACATCCTGTAATTTTTCTTGCAGAGCCGTTTCTTGTGCTGCTACCTCTGCGCTGTCTAGGGCAGCAGGCGCATTGTCGTCAAAGTAGCTTTTTGCAACTTGTTGAGCGGCGTTAGAAATAATGAGGTCGGTAAAAGGGGTGATATTCACATCCCTATCCATAGGGGTTTCTTCAACGTACGAATGCAGCTTGTATAACTTACCGCCCACGGTGCCTTCTGCTCTTAACCTAAATGGAGCCGTTAAGCCGGTAACATCGACATTATAGGTACCGTCAGCCTCAATTAATTCAGAGCGGGTTTCGCCTAAAGAATCTTTGATTGTGACAGTTCCTATGATAGGAGCTCCGGCAGCGGCCGTACCGGTAAGAACAGGAGCTATTACGTTAACCGTTCTGGTTGAACTCGTAGCAGCATTACCTGCGGCATCAGTTGTGTTATAGGTAATGGTATAGCTGCCAATCGTCGCAGTATCAACAGTTCCTGAGGCGGTAACGGTTACGGTATCGTCGACATCATCGGTTGCAGTAGCACCGGCTCCGTATAGGTATCATTAACAAAGACGTTAACTTCTGCTCCCCCTGTTAGGCTAATAACCGGCGCTACCATATCCGCAACCGTAACCGTTCTGGTCATGGTGGTTGAGTTACCCGCCGCATCCGTGGCGGTATAAGTAATGGTGTAGCTGCCAATTGCGGCTGTATCCACAGAGCCGGTAGTAGTAACCGTTACCGTTCCATCGACGTCATCTGTCGCCGTCGCGCCGGCATCGGTATATGCTTCGTTATCGCCAAGGGTAACGGCACTGTCGCCTTGTAAAGTAATTATCGGTGCGGCTGTATCTGGATCGTTATCACTGCCACCGCCACCGCTATCTCCCCCACAAGCAGTTAGTACCAAGCTTGCAGTTAAGAGATAAGGCAAAAGAGAAAATGATGTTTTTGTTGAAGAGGGGGAGACAATAGTGTTCATTATTATTACTTCCTATGTTATTTTTTTCTTTTACTAAACTAAGCATAGAATGTATGTAAGTCAAAGGGGCTGTCTGTTAAATCAGCACATTACGGATGAAAAATAATCATGTGTATTTACCTCGATGAGATCATTGTGGCGGTTTTCCCTTAGATTAACGAAATCGTCACTTTTGAGAAATTATGAAAACGTATTGCTCATCAACGGAAAAACCCGGAAGTTAGCAGAACGAACCATTAAGCAGAATTTCGGCTAAGGCAACTTAGCAGCACTATACGAACACTAATCGTTAATGTCTAAGTTATTTCTGGGTATTTAGACTGGTGGATTCCCGCTTTACCAGTCTTGGAATGTGCTTTAAGTGCTCATCTTCGTTTATTGTAGGAGTTTTATTGGCCAATTGATGCGCTAAATTTGCTGCCTGTCTTGCCATTTCTTCAATGGGGTAGTTGAGAGTGGTAAGTTTGGGTCTGGAATAGCGCGATAGCAACACATCATCAAAGCCAATGACTGAAATATCAGTCGGTACTCGATAGCCATTATCTTCAAGGGTCGAGATGGCACCGATGGCCATCGCATCATTATAAACAAATAAGGCGGAAAACTTTTTACCGGAAGCTAACAACTTTTGCGTGGTAATTTCACCACCTTGTAGGTTCGGCTCGCCATATTCAATCAAAGTAGGTTCAATTTCAAAGTCTGCTGCATTTAATTCATTTTCAAATCCTTGCAGTCGTAGGCTGGGATCATCGATTTTGTATTTACTGGAAATACAGGCAAAGTTTTGATGTTTTAGCGCCAGCAAATGTCGCGCCGCTATCTTGCCACCTTCTAAGTTATCTAACCACACACAGCGATGGGCAATTTGCTTAATGTATCTATCAATAAGTACCAAACCCGGCACTTTATTGGTTAACGCGATCAGTTCATCGTCAGACAGTTTTTTACTGTGGATCACCATTACATCACAGCGTTGCTCAATCAGTAAGTTAATCGCTTGTCGCTCAGTTTCAGCACTGACTTGGCCGGTACTTAATAGCAATTGCATATTTTGCAGACGAGCAACTTGCTCGACGCCATTGGCCAGTGAAGCAAAAAATGGATCGGTCAAATCTGGAATAACCACCCCCATGGTCGTGCTCTTTTGCATCACCAAAGCACGGGCATTGGCATTCGGCGTGTAGGCCAAGTCATTCATGACTTTGGTCACTTTGTCGATGGTCTTTTTACTGACTTTCGGACCTTTGTTTACAACGCGTGACACCGAGGCGACTGAAACACCGGCGACACGAGCGACATCTTTAATGGTTGCCATAAGGGTAAACGTTTACCCTTTGTTGAGTGATTTACTAAAGATAGCTAAAAATTATGACGATTGAACTTGAAAATATTGAAAATAACCGCGCTGTTGAATTTGATCCTACGGAGCATCCGCATCGCCGCTATAACCCTTTGATTGATGAGTGGGTACTGGTTTCTCCGCACCGGGCGAAGCGTCCTTGGCAAGGGCAAGTGGAAAAACTGGATGAGAGCAAAAGTCCGTGTACGACGAAAAATGTTTTTTTTGTGCCGGTAATACTCGGATAAATGGCGAAGTCAATGCAGATTATAAAGACACGTTTGTCTTTACCAATGATTTTGCCGCGATAAAACAAGATACCCCCGTGGTTGAAAGCGATGATCCTTTATTTAAAATGGCGACGGAGCAGGGCGAGAGTCGTGTGATCTGTTTTTCTCCTGATCACAGTAATACCTTGCCGCAGTTATCAATAAACGAAATTTCCAGTGTAGTAGATACCTGGCAGAGTCAGTGTCAAGAGTTGGGTAAAACCTATGCCTGGGTTCAGGTATTTGAAAATAAGGGCAGCATCATGGGCTGCTCAATCCGCATCCGCACGGTCAAATTTGGGCGCAGCAGCAATTACCGACCTTAGTGATGAAAAAGCACAAGGCGCAACAAGCTTACTTTGGACAATATGGCAGTAACTTATTACAAGATTACGTCGCCAAAGAAGTAAAAAACCAAGACAGAATTGTGGTTATTAATGACGATTGGCTGGTTGTCGTTCCGTATTGGGCAGCGTGGCCGTTTGAAACTCGCGCTTTGCCGTATCTAGAATCACCGAGTTAAATGCTCAACAAAAGCTCTCTTTAGCGGACATTCTCAAACAAATCACCATCTAGTATGACAATTTATTTAATTGCTCTTTTCCGTACTCTATGGGCTGGCATGGTGGCCCATTTGATGGTGAAAATCACGACGCCTGGAGCTTGCACGCCAGTTTTTCCCACCGTTACTGCGCAGCGCTACGGTACGTAAATTTATGGTGGGGTATGAAATGATGGCAGAAGCACAGCGAGATTTAACCGCAGAGCAAGCCGCCGAACGATTACCTAATGTATCTGACATCCATTATAAGGAGCAAAACTAATGACTCAGCTAAGCCTAAAACAAAAAAGCCCAGAACAACTAGGCCCAGTTCAACAAGGCCCAGTTCAACAAGGCTTAGAGCAACAAGAACTTGTCCAAACCTTATTTGCCCAACAATTTGCAAGCGCTGCGGAATTAGTTTGTCATGCCCCTGGCCGAGTGAATTTAATTGGCGATCATACCGATTATAATGATGGCTTCGTATTTCCTGCGGCGATCAACTATGGCACTACCATTGCCGCATCAAAGCGCGAAGACGCAGTGGTAAACGTGTACGCTCATGATTGCGACCAACAAAGCACTGAATTTAACTTGAGTGAAGTATCGTTTGATTCACAAATGATGTGGAGTAATTATGTCAAAGGCACATTGATGGCATTAATGAAAACCTATCCTGAGATCAAAGGGGCCAACCTTGTAGTCACCGGAAACGTGACACAGGGCGCAGGCTTAAGCTCTCGGCCAGTTTTGAAATTGCCATTTTGAAAACCTTTGCTGAGCTTTATCAATTAGATCTCGATGGCATCAAGGCCGCTCTCATGGGACAGCAAGCCGAAAATGACTTTGTTGGTTGTAATTGTGGCATCATGGATCAATTGATTTCCGCCATGGGCCAGAAAAATCACGCGATGTTATTGGATTGCAAAGATTTGACCTTTGAAGATGCGCCTATTCCTGATGATTTGACCTTGTTCATCGTCAATTCAAATGTAAAACGCTGTCTGGTTGATAGTGAATACAATTTAAGACGCGAGCAATGTGAGCAAGTTGCCAAGCACTTTGGTAAATCTGCTCTGCGAGACGTTAGCATAGAGCAGCTTAACGCTGCTAAAGAGCAACTTGAGCCGGTATTGTTCAGGCGTGCCCGACATGTAATTAGTGAGAATGCTCGGGCGGTTGCTACGTTAGCGGCACTGAAAAATAACGATATTGCCAGCATTAGTGTGGCGATGAAGGAGTCTCATAATTCTTTGCGTGATGACTTTGAAGTGACGACGAAAGAAATGGATGGCCTGGTCGAGATCATCGATGGGGTTATCGGCACTGCCGGCGGCGTGCGCATGACAGGTGGCGGTTTTGGCGGTTGTATCGTTGCCTTAGTGCCAACCGTTATGGTGACAGAATTAACGGATGTGGTTAACCGCGACTATCCAAAATAATTTGGTTTAGAGCCAAGCATTTATCTTTGTACCGCCACACAAGGCGCATTTAGATAGACAATAAAACCTGAATGAAACAAACAACTAGCCAAAATGAACAACTGGCTAAAATGAACCATTAGCTAATATAAAAAAAATATAACTAAAACGAAAAGGTGAACAAGTTATGGAACTTGCAAACAAATTGGGGACGATAGACCGCACTATTTTTATTGTCTACGTTATCGCGCTATTGTGCCTGGCCTTGTGGATTTCTCGTAATGAGAAAAAAGAAGGAGCGAATACCGAAGATTATTTCTTAGCCGGTAAAGCATTGCCATGGTGGGCTATCGGTGCATCATTAATCGCCGCCAATATTTCAGCTGAACAAATTATCGGCATGTCCGGCTCGGGTTATGCCATTGGTTTAGCGATTGCCTCATATGAGTGGATGGCGGCGATTACCTTGATCGTAGTCGGTAAATATATGTTGCCTATTTTCCTGGAAAATAAAATTGTACCATGCCACAATATCTTGAGCAGCGCTTTGATAGCAAAGTAAAAACTACTCTGGCAATTTTTTGGCTAGCGGTATACACCTTTGTTAACTTAACGGCAGTGTTATGGTTAGGTGGCTTAGCCATTGAAACCGTTGCCGGCGTAGACTGGATGTTTGGCATGATATTCTTAGCCGTGTTCTCTATAGCCTACTCGTTATACGGTAGCCTGAAAGCCGTTGCCTATACCGACATATTCCATCCAAGTAGTGTTATAAGTGTTTGGCGGCCTGTTCTTAAGTTATTTAGCCTTAGATGCGGTTTCTGATGGTCAAGGCGTATTGGCCGGCTTTGGCGTGCTTACCGATAAAATGCCTGAGCATTTTGACATGATCTTAAGCCCTGAAAATGACCATTATATGAGCCTGACAGGCATTTCTGTGCTAATTGGCGGCATGTGGATCATGAACTTCAGCTATTGGGGATTCAACCAGTATATTATTCAACGCGCACTGGCGGCGAAAGATATTAAAGAAGCACAAAAAGGTATCGCCTTCGCAGCCTATCTTAAACTGTTAATGCCAGTGATTGTAGTGTTACCGGGTATTGCTGCCGTGGTGTTATATCCTACCTTAACCACTCCTGATCAAGCCTATCCGTCAATGATGGCATCAATGCCCGTTGGCATTAAAGGGCTAGTTTTTGCCGCATTGGTTGCTGCCATCGTGTCGTCGCTGGCGTCGATGACCAACAGTATTTCAACCATCTTTACCATGGATATTTATACCCGCTTTAAGCCGAATCAAAGCCAACGCACACTATGTGCATATTGGCCGTATTGCCGCGTTAATCTCGCTATGAATCGCCTTACTCGTGGCAGAGCCATTACTGGGCAAGTTTGATCAAGCATTCCAATACATCCAGGAATTTACCGGTTTCTTTACCCCAGGCATCGTGGTGATATTTATGATGGGCATGTTCTGGAAACGCGCTACGTCAATGGGCGCTTTTTCGGCCGCATTTGGCTCGGCAGCATTCTCTTTCCTCTTTATGAAATTCTGGCCTGAATTACCATTTATGGACCGAGTTGGCTTAGTGTTCTTACTGTGTTTGACGCTTTGTTACATCGTCTCTATGCTGGGTAAACCAAATACTGAAGATAGCAGTGTGTCTTTAGAGAAAGTGAGCTTTGCTACCAACAAGTCATTTCTATATCCGTTATTGGCAAATCGATAAGCAGTCTCAATCTGCGGTTACGCTATCACTTGTTTCAATCGATGGTGAGCAAGGTTTTCCCGGCACGTTAACGTTCTCAGTCTGTTACCAATTAAGTGCAGATAATAAGCCCAGCATCCAGTACTTGGCCAATACCGATTTGGCCACGCCAGTCAATTTACCCAACCATGCTTATTTTACCTGGGGGAGGATGACCGTCAGGCTTTATCCTTACAAATGATGTCGTCGGCCTATGTGGAAAGCGATGGCGACAATATTCCAACGGGTAACATTGTAGCGGTGAAAGACACAGATTATGATTTTAACCAGCCCACAACTATCGGCCAGCGACAAAGCAATACAGAGGATAAATCACTGCTAGAGAAAAAGGTTTTGATCATTGTTTCGTGCTCGATAAATCTGCCATAGAGCAACCAAAAGCGATTTTAACCTCATTTAAGAATCAGGTGAAGTTGTCAGTTTATACCGAACAACCGGCGATCCAGCTATACACAGGTTTCTATTTAGCCGAGCAATTTCAACCCTATCAAGGCCTGTGCCTGGAGGCACAAAATTATCCGAATGCGGTGAATCATAAGCACTTTCCCAACAGTGTGTTACAAAAAATTAACATTCGAGAAAGCGATAGCTATCCCCCCTAGGATTTCACTATACTGATTCAACCTTCAACAATTACCCTGATGTGATACAAAGTGATACAAATAGACAAGCAGTGGTACGACTTTATTTTCATAGCTTAGTTATTATTTATTCATCGCAGCAAGCTTTAACAAAAACTAAAACAAAAGCTTTAACAACAGCGTAAATAAAACTTACTATAAAAATATACATAAGGATATCTATGAAAATGTCAATTAATCAATGTCTTGTAAATCTTCTCTGTGGCACAGCGCTACTCAGTGCCACGCCACTTTTAGCCATCACCGATGACAATGGTTCGGATAGCAACAGTAACGCTGTCATCGCAACCGAAACCGAGTCGCCCAGTGGTGGTTACCTTAAAATCGGTTACGGTTATAAATCGGAAGTAGGGCCTTACGAAGATGAAGTTCAAGGCGGTTCACTGTTTGTCAGTGGTTTTCACCAGTTGGAAAGTGGTTTTTTTATCGAAGCGTCCTATGGTGCGAATGAGTTGGAGCAGGGGCTCAACCTAGGCTACAACTTCTACAATAGCGAGCATTGGAACTTTGATATTCTCACGGTAGAGGCGCACGGCGATATTGAATATCATATAGTCAATGATGTGACTTCTATAAAAGATAAAAAAGACAACTCTGGAATGCTCGGCTTTCGCACCACGGGTATCTCCGAGCAAACAATAGTGCAATTTACCATCGCGCCTTACTCCTTTAATGATGAATATGACGACGGCGTTTATGCCTCAATGTGGGCGGCTCAAACCTGGCAAATTAAAAACTGGGAGCTGTATGCATCGGCGGGTATTGAATATCGTTCTGAGAATATTCTCGATTATTATTACTCTACCTCGGAAGAGTTGGAGGATTTTGGCTTTCCACATTACGAAGCGGATGATGGCTATAATGTGATTGGCCAGGTAGGCGCCAGTTACCCAGTCAGCGAGAATGTATTATTTGAAACCTATTTCCGATATACCGATATTGCTGACAGCATTAGTGATAGCCCTATTATGCAACTTGCTGCCCAACAGCCCGGCCGTGATGACAATATCACCGAGTTTGGTCTTTTGTTTAGTTACGTTTTTTAATGGGAGCATTCGATGAATTTTCTTATTAAAAAATGGTATCCAAGTACAACTAATTTGCCCTTTATTCTGCGTATGGTCATGATCATACTGGGGCTGATAATTAGCTTTAATACTAAGGCTGATCCTAATTCTACGGTGCCAATGATCAAATTATCACCGAAACAATGCATCGCTTTGCATCAAGGCAAAAAGTGTTATGTGGATATTGAACTGCAATGGCGAACGCCAGACAAAGGCGACTATTGTTTGTTTTCATCACAACAACGTTCGCCGCTAACGTGTTGGCAACAAGATGACAAGGGCGAATTTAAAAAAGAAATCGTAGCAAATCAAAACGTCATATTTATACTTAGAGCCCACGACAGTAACAAACCTATTGCAACAGTTGAATTAGAAATGGCCTGGGTATACAAGAAAAACTCGAGATCTCGCTCATCATGGCGGATATTTTAGGAGTATTGGTATAACAATGGAACAAGACAAAGCAAGAATTCTTATTGTCGAAGACGATCGTGAATTGGCCGAGTGGATGCAAGAATATCTGCAAGCGAAAGACTATCAGGTGAGTGTTTGCCATTGCGGCGTAGAGGCGGTAAAGCTTATTCAACAGCTAGACCCTGATGTTGTCATTTTGGATGGCATGCTACCTAACTTAGATGGTGTTGATGTTTGTAAAGCGGTTCGCCCCGAGTTTACGAACACCATCATTATGGTAACGGCCCGTGATGAAGAAATAGATGAAGTGATAGGCTTAGAAATGGGCGCCGACGAGTATTTAACCAAACCGGTAAGAGCCAGAGCGTTGTTAACCAGAGTGCGCAAACATATTGAACGCCAGCAAACCAAGGCGGTTGCTGATAAGGAGCATCAAAGTTCTGTAAGCACACAACATTTGCAGTTTGATAATTTGATCATCGATAAAGCTGCAATGTCGGTTTCGCTTGCCGGCGTGGCAATTAAAATGACTTCCAATGAGTTTGACGTGTTATGGCTGTTAGCCGAGCAAGCTGGACAAATAGTGTCAAGAGAGCAGCTAATCAGCCAATTAAGGGGGTTCGATTACGATGGTTTTGACCGCTCTATTGATTTGAAAGTATCGCGGCTGCGCAAAAAGCTTGGCGACAATCCGGCAGAGCCAACCCGCATTAAAACCATTTGGGGTAAAGGTTACTTGTTCGCGAAAGATACTTGGTAATAGCCGATGTTTAAATGCCTGATCACAACGTTGTTGCATGCTCAAAGATTTGATAAGGAGATTAAATGCGCACCTTAACCTACTCGTTAGTTGTCGTGGTTTTGCTCGCCACCGTTGGTTTGGGCTGGTTGTTTGATCAGCTGTATGTGCAATACTCTGCAAGTGAACCAACCAAGGATGTCGATAAAGTGAAGATCATCGAGCAGTTGGGGGGAGAGTTGGCAATCACTCTTGGGCAGTTATCGAATCGACAAGAGTTTGTCCAGCAATGGTCTGCTGGGCAGCAGTACCAGCTTAATTTAACGCCAACAAATAGTTTGCCGATGCCGAAAGCATTACTCAAGCAAGTGAAACAGGGCGAGCCATTATTATTAGAGAGCAATTCGCATTTGGCATTTCATTATTACTTGCCGGCAACCGATGAAATTCTAACTTTAACAGCATCATTGGTTAACTTTAAGGTCGCTGACAAACCGTTAGATTATTTATTCACGATTTTATTTTATCTTGCCTTGTTGTCGATGTTTTTGCTTTGGGTTTACCCTTTGGTAAAACAACTACTGGCTTTAAGAAAAGCGGCAAAATCCTTTGGTAGTGGCAATTTAAATCAGCGCATTGTGCCAGGCACTGTTTCCTATATCCGTGATATTGAGACTGAATTTAATCACATGGCACAACGCATTGAAGATTTAGTCAGCGATGTAAAATTACTCAGCAGCGCGGTGTCCCACGATTTACGAACGCCTTTAGCGAGAATACGCTTTGGTATAGACACCCTCGCTGAAGAAGAGGATCCACAACTGAGGGAGCGCTACCAACAAAAGCTTAGCAATAACGTCGATGAGATGACCCGATTAGTCGAAACCTTATTAACCTATGCTCGTCTAGATCAGGGCATGATTGACATTAAAAAAGCCAAAGTCGATCTTGCAACCGTTATGGCTAATTGCATTAATCATGGCTTTTCTGAATCGGCTGACATCCAATTGCAAACTTTGCCGGGTCACTATGCGCTTGCCACCGACGAATCGTACATGATAATGCTATTCCATAACTTGCTACAAAATGCGGTTAAATACGGTAATGGCAAAGTACTGGTGACATTAGAGCAAATAAAAAATAATGTCATTATTACGATTGACGATAATGGCGAAGGTATAGCATTTGAGGAGCGAATTGATATTCTCAAACCTTTTGTACGCGGCAAGCAAAAGCAGCAAGAACAAAGCGGCCATGGTATTGGCTTAGCTATGGTCAAACGCATCATCGATTGGCATCATGGACAAATCGAAATTAGCGATTCTACTGTGCTCTCTGGTGCCCAATTTAAAATTATCTTGCCAGCAAATTAATAATACTTGCTGAGCCTTAGCCCACATACCAAGTTGATTAAATATCTGCTCATACTTAATCAAATTGGTATATACCCGTCACCATTCAAGATGTAGGTTTCAGAGCGCTTGAGCGATTCCAATTCAAGGCGCATCTATACAGTAATGGTTTTTCCCTTACAAATAGATGCAACGAAGAAGTGGGATTGCTCAAGCGCTTCTTCGATGGGTTTAAAAGTGATTTATGCAGCGTGATGAATTTTAACAATGGAATAACCATTCTCTAAAATTAATGCCTTGCCTAAATCACTTTTAATTCCCGCTGAAATCCTGCACTTTGAATGGCGACGGGTATAGGGTTTACAAATGGCGTAAAAATTTATTTACAGATAAGCAGGATAATTCACTATAGGCAAATTTATATTGCCGAGATTATTGATACAGCTCAAAGTCGAAAAATCATCAAGGGTGAAAATATAACCCATAGATAACATCCCGCGATCGTTTAACTAATTGTAGATAATCGCAAACATGGGGAAGACAATGACTGATATAAACTCACAGTATAAAAATAACTTTGGCGAAAAGTACGCGCAAACCTTACCAACACTAGGCGAAGCAATTGTTGAAGTTCTACAACTTTTCCAATGCACACAGCTGTACGGGGTAGGAGGCGATTTTGCCGCGAATTTAATTGCCGCGTTTAAAGATGGCTTACAGCTTTCACCATCGAGTAATGAAATGCATGCCGGTTTTAACGCCTGTGGCCACGCTGAAATTAACGGTATTGGCGCCGCGTTAACCACCTATACAGTCGGAAGTTTACCTTGTACCAGTGCCGCGGCATTGGCTATTACTGAAAAATTACCGGTGATCTTCTTTTCTGGCGCACCAGGGGAGAGCGAAATTTCCACTCATACCATTCATCATACCGTTGCTTCTTCGTCTACCTGGCGGGCAGAATATGATTGCGCCTTAGAATCTTTTCGTGCGCTAGGGATGAAAGCCGAACGCTTGCAAGGCGCAAGGGCAGTTGGCCAACCGAATATGGCAGCGGAGCGCTTTTTTCAATTGGTTGTGCATGCTTATTTGAACAAAGAACCGGTATTTATCGAGATCCCAAGAGATTTGGTATTCCAGAAGACACAAGCCCTGGCCTTGCCTGAAAGTGTTGATTTAATTAGCAGAAATACCTTTGTACTAGAGGGGGAGTCATTCATTGCCGAGCATATTGTCGAGAAATTAAAGCACGCGCAATATCCGCTGCTGTTTATTGGTGAAAACGTAAAATTGAACCGGCAGTTGCGCGAGCAATTAATGGAGTTTTGCCATAAATTTAATATTCCTTATGCCACAACCTGGTTCGCCAAAGGCCTGTTTGATGAATTTGACTCGCTGTGTCTGGGCACGTATAACGGCGTATTTAGCAGTAGTGAAAATCGACACTACATCGAACACCAGGCCGATTATATTATTGAAGTCGATACCAGTATCCATGCTCAGGATACCAGTTCGGCGTTTAATACCGGTACCCATGAAATTGACTCCTTTAGCAATAAAACCGTGATCAAGGGGACGGTGCAAAATCAACAGGAAATCATCAACATTTTCAGTAATTTACTCGTTGCAGAAGTGGATAGGTTTACACTGGCGTTGAGCGCGAAAAGTTTTGCGAAAATTGATCCGTCGGCAAAGTTTGATTTTCACAACCTTTGCTCAGTGCTCAATCATATTCAATCGAATAGCGAAAAACCTTTTATCTATTTGCCCGAGATTGGCAATTCCTATTTTGCTTCTTATGGCTTAACCACGAAAAAATCCAGCCTCGGCCGGAGTTGGCTCACCAACCCCTGGTATGCTGCTATGGGCACGAGTTTGCCGTATGCCAGAACCGTTTGCAAGGCGTTAAAACAGCAACAAGCAGATGATGTTGCCGTGCTAATCACCGGCGATGGTGGTTTTCATTTTCAACTGAATGAACTGATCCACTTCCAAAAAGAAAAGCTCAATGTGATCATTCTTTATATGCGCAATGATATTTATCATTTGGGCAAAAGTGGCGAAGGTGAAATTTATCATTGCTCAACCCCTGAGTTTGATGTGTTGCAACTGATCAGCGCCTATGGTGGCAAGGGTTATCATTGTGAGACCGTAGGCCAATTTACTGAAATCTTTGAACAAGCGGTGACTGAAAATCAAGGCATAACCCTAATCGAAGTGCCGGCAGATCTCGACCCGCAATATCAATGCGATGAAATTCAAATGTTGAATTTATACATTCAAGCGCAAAATGGTAACCCTGAGGCGATGCAAAGGTGGCAAACTCTGAAAGCGATTTAACCCGATAAAATCTTATTAAGAGTTTTAAGCTGCTAGCAACGAGCTACTGGCCCCGGGCTGTGTATTTGATCAATTCACCACTCGTGTAACAATACGAATGCTGCCCGAAGCCCTTAACCGACGCGATTAATATTTTGTACTCGGATGTACTTATCCACGGCAGGCAAGGGGAGCCTTTAGACTCGGCTTATTTCAACTAGCCGATAAGTGGATACAGCGAAGCCAGCAATAAACTTGCCATGGTTACGTTGAAGATGCGTAACTGCCGGCTATTACTGAGTAAACGCCTGAGTTGTTGGCCCAAAATGGTCCACACGCTCACCGACGGTAAATTGATGGCACCAAAAATTGCAGCGACTATGGCAATCGATTCAAAGCTGCGCTCTGGTGAGTACACACTTATCGCGGTTAACGCCATGGTCCAGGCTTTTGGGTTCACCCATTGAAATAGCACCGCTTGGATGAAGGTTATTGGTGTCGCGTTATTATTAGAGTTACTGTCAGGCGATGTGGCGGTGGCAATTTTATAAGCAAGATATAGCAAGTAAAGTACGCTAAAAATTTTCAATATTGTATAACTGACTGGGTACAGATCAAACAACTGAATTAAACCAATGCCCACTAACATCACCATTAAGGTAAAGCCCAGACCAACGCCTAACATATGCGGTATGGTACGTTGAAAGCCAAAATTTGCGCCGGAAGACATTAACATTAAATTATTCGGACCAGGAGTGATGGATGATACAAAGGCAAAAGCGACCAGTGCCATGAGTAATTCAAACTGCATAAGTTAATTCCTAAAAGCGAGCAATTATTGATAGTGCAATTATAAGGCTTTAATGACGAAATTATCTTGCGTTATTTGTGACATTGTTGCTATATATGCAATATATGATTGAATTAGATAACATAAGCAAAAGAATATTGCGTGAGCTTGAAGGGGATGGCCGAGTCAGTAATGCTGAACTCGCCACTCGTGTAGGACTTTCTGCCTCTGCGTGTTTACGCCGAGTACAAGAATTAGAGCGCTCAGGCATCATTGTCGGTTACCGGGCGGTGCTTAATCATAAAAAATTAGGGATTGGCTGTATTGCCTATGTTGGTGTGGGATTGTCGGACCATACCAAACATTCGCAAGAAGCGTTTGAACAAGCGATCACTCGTTCCGATGAAGTTCGGGAATGTCATAATATTACCGGTTCATACGAATACCTGTTAAGAGTGGAAACAACAGATTTAATTGCCTATAAAAAATTTCATACCGACGTACTTGGCGTTTTGCCGCAAGTGCATGCGATCACAACGTTTGTGGTTATGGATTCAGCCAAAGATGACCGCTAATTTACCCAGAGCACATCGCTATAATGGCTAACTTTTAAATAAATATGGTAAATAATTTCAATAAGTCAAAAAATTTGAATACAAATGTTTGTTTCTGATCCGTTTTTTCCCTACTATGAGTCGACTTAAATTGAAGTGGGTAATTTGGCCTCTTTGATGTTTGAGATTAAAGATAATAATTGTTAGGTAGGGTTATGTTGAGTTTTGTACGAATACTCTTGGTATCGATGATATTTTTATTATCCTTAGCCGAGCCGGTCAATGCACAACTAGACAATGTTCAGCAACGATTGGCGAAAATTGAAAAAATAGAAGATAAGTCTGTTGTTATCGAGCAAGCCCAGCAATTAATCTCGGATTCATTTCTCACCAGCAAACAACATCTGTCGATTTTAACGGTAATTGGACATGGCTATCACGCGCTTGGTGATTTAGATGGAGCCATTGCCACGTTTAGACAAGCGCAACAACTTGCCAATGAAAATGTCTTAGCAGCTGAGGAAGCCGATGCTTTCAAGTTAATCGGCGTGTTTAACTATTTTAAAGGCGATTTTCCTAAAGCATTAAGCGCGTATCAAGCCTCTTTAAATTACTACCAAAACACTGATGAATACCTCAAACAGGCACACCTTTATAACAATATTGGCCTGGTGAAAAACAGTATGGGGGATATGGAACAGGCTTTAATCACTTATAGAAAAGCGGAAGGCATCTATCAGCAATACGGCAATGAAGATGATAAAGTGGATATCCGCTTTAATATATCAGGCTTGTATTCAAATTTAAAAATGTATGATAAAGCCATTGAAATACTCCTGCAAATTATCGAGAAAAGAATTGAGTCAAATGATCTCGATGATTTAGCCCTGGCAAAGAGTGATTTGGCCATTGCCTATAAAAACTCAGGCAAGTATCAATTGGCTGAGCAATATCAATTAGCCGCTTTAAATTACTATAAAGACAGTGAGCAACCTTATCACCTGGCGACCCAGTTAAATAATCTTTCCGATTTGTACAGCAATATGGGGAAAATTGAGCTGGCAATTAATTTTTCAAAGAAATGTATTGCCCTGGCTGAGCAACAGAAGCACCAAGCTGCTTTGGCCAATTGTTTGTACGAGTTAGGTAAGGGGTTGTTCCACCAAGGCGAAATAGAGCAAGCGTTTGATTATGCTAATCAATCGAATGAATTGGCAATGCAAACAAATTTTAAAAACTTAAAGTTAGAAAATTTATCATTACTTGCTTTAATTCATGCCGCCAGACAAGAACCAGAGCAAGCCCTTGCCAAAAGCCGAGCATTTAAAAAAGAGGTTGATGATGGCTATAACAATAATTTTAATTTAAAGCTGGTTCAATTTGAATCGGAGCAATTAGCCCATCAGGTTAAAAAGTTACAACAAGCCAAAGCCTTTCAGCAGATAAAGATCGAACAGACAGAGCAAAGTCGAAATTTTATGCTAATGGCGCTAATTTTTGTTTCGATCATTGTCTTCTTCATTTATCGCCGTAAAAAAGAGCTCAGCACCAAGATATGGTTGGCGGCACAAGTAAAAGAAAGAACTCGCGATCTAGAACTTTTAACCGAACAACTTACGGCTGCCAATAAAGTTAAAAGCCAATTTCTGGCCAATATGAGTCATGAAATTCGAACCCCGCTTACCGCAATAATAGGTCAATCAGAAGCCGTAATTAACGGTGAAGTGAGTGAGCAAAATGTTGGCGCAGAGGTTAACGTAATTCATGCCAATGGCATGCATTTATTGCAGTTAGTGAACGATATTCTCGATATCAGTAAAATTGAAGCGGATAAGCTTGAGTTAGATGTTAGTGGCCAAAATTTGGATGTTATTACTCAAGATCTTGCCAACATGTTTAACGAGCAGGCAAAATCTAAACAGTTAGAATTTGTCATTAAAAATACCATGCCATCAGCATTTACTTTTCATGCTGATGGTTTGCGTTTAAGCCAAATATTAATCAACCTTTGCTCCAATGCCATCAAGTTTACCAATAAGGGCAGAGTTAGCTTAACCATTTCAGAAGAACACAATCATTTAGTTTTTATTGTCAATGATACCGGTATTGGTATGAATAAAGAGCAGCAAAAGCAGGTGTTTAATAGCTTTTCACAAGCAGATAGCAGCATTAGCAGACGTTTTGGTGGTACTGGCTTAGGTTTGTTTTTGTCAATGCAACTGGCGGAAATGATGGGCGGTGAAATCAACTTAAACAGTACCCTCAATGTTGGTAGCACCTTCACCTTTAGTTTTCCGTATATAAAAGCAAATGCTGCTATTGCTCCAAAGCAGAAAAAGACTGAATTGAACCTGCTTACTGAAAAAATAACTGGCACCATACTGCTGGCCGAAGATCATGATGACAATAGACGGTTAATTGCTCGCTTTCTTAAGCGTTTAGGCCTGGATGTTGTTACCGCCAAAAATGGCAAGCAAGTGATAGAGCTCTACTTAAAGCACGAACCGGAAGTGTTGTTACTCGATATTCAAATGCCAGAAATGGACGGCATAGAAGCGTTAGTAAAATTAAGGGAGTTAGGCTGTGCTAAACCGATAATCGCATTAACCGCCAACGCTATGTCGCATGAAGTAAAACATTACCTGTCTTTAGGGTTTAATGGTCACCTGAAAAAGCCAATTGAAAGAGGGGTATTGGTGACAACCCTGTTTGAGCATTTCAGTAAAACCAATATGCAGTTAAGCATTGATGATGCCTTTAAAGATATTGATATCTCGGATTTGGTGGGAAATTTCAAAGCCGATTTAGCCATAGATAAACAACATTTTCTTAACTTCAGTGTTAGTCAGGATTGGATCATATTAAAACAAAAAGTTCATCGCTTGGCGGGGTCATCGGCGATGTTCGGTTTTCCTAAATTATCGGATATCGCAATCAAGCTGGAAGCGAGTTTTAAAGCCCCTCAACCGGTAGTCTCGATAACATTAATTAATGACTTGATTGCCGATTTAATTCAGGAAATTGAACAGGTTCAGCAGTCATAACCCGTATTTATTTATAAAGACTTATTGCTTTGAAAGGTTACTAACGCATACACTTTTGTCTGTAGGGCTAACTATTTTGGATGCTTGTGTGATGTTGTTTATTTTACCTGCCCCATTTTAAATCTATAGTAAACAGGATGTTATAAAGTATTTGTCGGCTTGGTACAGTCCTTGATATACCAAGTTGAGAGTTGTGAAAGCAAAAATTTATCCGCATTGCTTAACCTGAGTTCAGGTTACTAACACCGCGAAAGAGAGGGTGAATATGACTATTATCGATAATCTAATCTTACTTATTCTGGCCATTGTTTTAATTGTTGGCACCTATCAAATATTTTTTTTCCCACAAAATCATCCGCATCAAAGATGCGTTAATTTATCCGAATCGATTCGATGATTTAATCCCTTTTAAGCCACATTGTATCTGGATTTATTCATTCATCTATTATCCGTTTATCGTCTCAATTGTGCTGGCAGTAAACTCTATGGAAGATTTCATCTACGTATGCATAAGCTTTATGTTGTTGGTATTCATTCATGTTGGATTTTTCTTTATGTTTCCGGTTAAAACGCCCTGCGAATGGCGAGACTATGATGCTACTGAGAATTCATTCTTGACACTTTGGGCGGAGCTATCACCGGAAAAACCGTGTTTAGCCTGTATTTATTGGCGCTTCAAGTGGATGAGGGCTGCGGGCATCTAGCTTCGGGCTACGGGATAGTGACTAAAGGGAACGAGGAACTGGATTTATCAAATAGTTTGTAGTTCCTCGTTCCCCGTTCCTTAAAATAAACCCTCCCTATTCGCCATCCATGGCCCGGGAGGATAAGCATCATATATGTGCAAAAAAAACAGCGATTTTTGCTGGCTTTTTTAGTATGGTTGCTGTGTTATTTACTTATCGTTCGTCACTAAACCACGACGCTCAAGTAAATGTTGTGGGTTTGGCTCTTTACCACGGAAGCGCTTGTACATGGTCATTGGATCTTCTGTGCCACCACTTTGTAATACGTTTACCCGATAGCCGGTAGCCGCTTCCTGGTTGAAAATACCTTGTTCTTTAAATACTTCCCAGGTATCGGCATCAAAAATGTTTGACCAGATATAGCCGTAGTAACCTGAAGAGTAACCACCGGCAAAGATATGCGAGAAGTAGGTTGAACGATAACGCGGCGCGATTTCGTCAATTAAGCCTAATTCCGCTAGCGTATCCGCTTCAAATTTATCGGCATCTTGTAACTCTGCGGTTTCAAGAGTGTGCCATTTTAAATCAAGCAAAGCGGCAGCCATATACTCAGTAGTCGCAAAGCCTTGGTTAAATTTACCTGAAGCCTGAATTTTTTCTACCAGTTCGGCAGGGATCACTTCACCGGTTTTGTAATGCTTGGCAAAGTTGTTTAACACTTGTGGCTCGGTCATCCAGTTTTCCATCACTTGTGATGGGTATTCAACGTAATCACGAGGTAAAGAGGTACCCGTTAACGAACGGTAGTAACCGTCTGATAATAAACCTTGAATCGCATGACCAAATTCATGGAATAAGGTAGAGGCTTGATCAAACGTTAATAATACCGGCTCACCGTTTACTGGCGCAGGGTAGTTTAGAACGTTATAAATAATTGGCTGAACGTTCTCGCCGTACATTTTGAATTGTTTACGGAATGAACTCATCCAGGCGCCGCCACGTTTCGATTCACGGACATAGAAATCGGTCATGTAAATACCAATTGAAGAGCCATCTTTATCGAACACTTCATAAGTAGTAACATCTGGGTGATACTTAGGTAAATCATCACGTTGTTTAAATTCAACACCCCATAACTGGTTGGCCGTGTAGAACACGCCTTGCATGGTGTTGTTTAATTCAAAGTAAGGTTTAGTGATAGATGCGTCTAACGCATATTTCATCTTTTTCACTTTTTCTGAGTAGTACCACCAATCCCATGCTTCTAATTTAAAATCAGCACCTTGAGAATTGGCAAACTCTTGCATATCGACAACTTCTTGTTTCGCGCGTTTAAGTGATGCCGGCCAAACTTTATCTAATAACCCGTAAGCGTTTTCAGGCGTTTTTGCCATGTTGTTTTCAAGTACGTAATGGGCGTGAGTTTTATAGCCTAATACTTGTGCGCGTTGGTAACGAAGTGACGCCATTTCTGATGCGATCGCTTTGTTATCGTTAGCGTTGTCGTTGTCACCTCGGTGAGTATAGGCATAGAATAATTGTTCACGTAACTTACGGTTGGTTGAGTAGGTTAAGAACGGGTAAAAGCTTGGGCGATGGGTGGTAAATACCCACTTACCGTCATGGCCACGCGCCGTTGCGGTAGCTGCGGCAGCGGCAATGATGCTTTCTGGTAAGCCATCAAGTTGTTTTTCATTATCAATAACTAATTCAAAACCATTAGTTTCATTTAATAAGTTTTCACCAAACTGAATGCTTAATGCAGAAAGTTGTTGGTTTATACCACGTAACGTTTCTTTATCGGTTTCGTTTAAGTTAGCACCGGCACGAACAAAACCTTTGTACGTTTTTTCTAACAGCGTTTTTTGTTCGGTGTTTAAAGTTAATGACTCTTTTTGGTCAAATACGGCTTTCACCCGTTGGAATAATTTGTCGTTTAAATTAATGTCATCACTCATTGCAGAGAACTTAGGAGACATTTCTTTTGAAATGGCTTGCATCTCAGGAGTCGACATTGAGCCAATTAAGCCGTAAAAGGTGTTGGTTACTTTATCCAGTAAATCGCCACCTTTCTCCATGGCTTCAATGGTGTTTTCAAAAGTCGCAGCGTCTGGGTTATCGGTAATTGCGGCAATTTCAGCTTTTACTTCGCTAATGCCTTTTTCCATTGCCGGCTGATAGTGGCCAATTTTGATTTTTTCAAATGGTGGAATGCCAAACGGTGCGTCATATTCTTGATAAAATGGGTTGCTTGCTTCCACGTTTACGGTTTGTTGAGCAACTTCTGCACTAGCTACAGTTTCCGTCGTTGCTGAATTACAACCAGCAAGAGCAATGGCTAACGCAATTGGCGTTAAAATACGTGCTTTCATTTGATTTCCTGTAATGATGTGATTATTGTCTCAATATCTTTTGCAGTAAAACTATCTATGCTGAGACTAAAAATTATTATTCGACAACGTTTTTATAACAAAGTTGATGCGTTGTAAAATTTTTAGTTATATAGAGAGTACTTAATTTGTAAGCAAATAAGTCAATATTGTTACGAAATGATTACAACTGGGGTCGTGTCTAGTTGATAATGAATGACAATCGAGTTGAGAATAGCTATGAGCACATTGAATTTAAACTTAGACCGAAGCATTCCGCTAGCGATAAACACTACCGATATGGCTTGGCAGGGATCTCCGAGCTTAGGTGTTTATCGTAAAAAGCTGGAACGAGAAGAGGCGGAATCCGGTGTTACCACCAGTGTGGTTAAATATGAGAAAGGGACGAGTTTTTCATCGCATCCGCACCCAGGTGGTGAAGAAATTTTTGTGCTCGAGGGGGGATTTGAAGATGAACATGGTAAGTTTCCCAAGGGCACCTATTTTCGTAATCCTCCCGGTACTTCGCATTCGCCGAAAAGCCCTGAAGGCTGCGAGCTGTTCGTTAAGCTTAATCAATTTCAACCGGGGGATGATACGCCAGTCAAAATTGAAACCCAGATGCAGCCATGGTTACCTGGTTTGGTGGATGGCTTATCGGTCATGCCGCTTTATTCCTTTGGCACGGAACACACGGCATTAGTTCGTTGGCAACCCGGGACGCATTTTCAACCCCATGTACACGCTGGTGGTGAAGAGATTTTCGTATTAGACGGGGTGTTTGAAGACGAACATGGCACGTATCCCAAAGGCACCTGGCTCCGCTCGCCCAATTATTCAAAGCATAATCCGTTTAGTGAGCAAGGCTGTATCATCTTGGTGAAAACGGGTTATATGTAGTTCGAATTTATATTGTAAATAGGGGCACATTCGAAAATGGCTCCCTACTTTATTTGGTTGCGATAACTTATTTCTATTATTCGTAACGTAAGGCACTGATTGGATTGGCCCTTGCCACTTTAAATGCATGCAAAGCGATCACCACCCAGGCTAAGCCAACGGCGACGATGCCTGAGAGCAAGATGATCGGTATTAGCAAGTCGATGCGCTCGGCAAAAAATTGCAAATACATGTTTGAGGCAAAGTAAGCCAATGGCAAGGCAAAGATAATCGCCCACATCACTGGTTTTGAGAACTGCCATAATAACAGTCTGACGATTTGCGGCAGTGATGCGCCCATGACTTTGCGAATGCCTATCTCTTTGGTGCGTGAGCGGGCCATAAATGCCGCCAGGCCAAATAAGCCGATCAATGCCAATAATAGGGCGATGCCAGCAAACCCGGCCAATACACCATTCATGGTTTTATAAATTTGATAGAGTTGGTTAAACAAGCCATCCAAAAATTTATGCTTAATCGGGTAGTCGGGTAATACTCTTTTCCATGCTTCTTCAATTTCTAACAGAATGTTTGCCGATGCACCTTTCTTAATGCGTATTGCACCATAACGATGTGGGTATGGATTATTAATAAAAATCCAGGGTTTTATTTTATTGTGCAGGCCTAACAAATTTTGATCTTCCATCACGCCAACAATGTCGTATTGAAACGCTTCTTGTTCACCTGCTTCGCCCCAAAAGGTTTGGCCAACGGCATCTGCCGGCGTGGCAAAACCGAGTTTACGGGTGAGTAACACATTCACTATCACATTGGCTCTTCGATTCTCTATATCGCGCCTTTCATCGCCGAGCACTTCTCTTGAAAAATCTCTGCCGGCCACTAAGGGGACATCGAAGGTTTTTAAGTAATCATGATCGACTTCATTCAAGTTGGCTTGCACATCACTGTTTTCATCACCTTTTATCCGACTCACGTCGCGCATGCTGTTGCTTTGCTCAAATGGCACTTGCGCGGTAAAGGTAACACTGCGAACGTCTGATAATTGCAGTAACTCATTACGTAACGTATTTTCTCTTTTACGAATCGATTCCACCGCCATTTTTTCAAGCACTAACACTTCATCTTTTGGATATATATCACTGCTTTGTTGCACTTTTTCATTTTGATAAAACACTATCATCACGATGGCGAGCATGAAAATAGACAGCATAAATTGGGTGCCAATCATCAACGAGCGGAAAAAGCTGCCTTTGGCACCTTTGCCATTGGCATCTCTTAACGCATCGATTGGCGTGGTTTTGGTGATCAAAAAACTGGGGTAAGCGCCAGCGATAAGCCCTACAATCACCGTAGTGGTGAGTAACCAGGGCATTAGGCCAAGATAATCGAGCAGTACAACTTTATCGGTCGCCTGATTAAATTGTGGTACTGCCAGTTCTAAAAATACGATTGCCAAGATCATCGCAATAAAGGCGATGGTCATGCTTTCGGTTAAAAACTGAGTCATTAACTGGCCTCGACCAGCTCCTAAGGTTTTACGTAACCCCACTTCTTTGGCCCGGCCAATACTTTGCGCCGTAGCGAGGTTGGTGTAATTCACAATGGCGATAATGAGTACTAACATGCCGAGAATTTGAATGCTTTCAATGACGGGCATGCCAACCATTTCCCAGAACGCGGCGTTGGTGTCTTTGAGGTGGTGCGCGTTTAATGAAGCCATGAATTCTTCTTTCTTGTCCGGCTCTACGTGACGATCAAAAATCGCATTTATTTTACTATTTAACTCAGCCAGTGGCATCACCTGCTTGGTCATCAGGTACACCTGGTTGCCACCACTGATGTTGTTCCAGTTACCGGCCAAATCCCAGTCATCGATACGGTTGAGTGCGACTAATGGCGCAAACATAGTGACACTCGCACTAATAAACGAAGAATTGAAATGAGAGTTTTGCGCAATTTCTTCAATCACTGCGGTAACGTGTAAGTCGAATTCGTGGTTAAGCAACACGGTTTCACCAATAACATCGGTACGACCAAAGAATTTCATTGCCGTATCCGCGGTTAGCACTAAACCTTTCGGGTCGGCCAGGGCGCGAGCATCGCCAGCAATGTAATTAAAATCGAAAATATCCAATAATTCTTTGTCGGCAAACTTCACCGTTTCATGAAAATGGCTATCGCCTATGGTTAACAAGTAGCCACGCCTTATGGTGCGGGCAAAGGCCTCCAGCTCTTCCAGTTCGGCACCGATTAATGGCCCCATGGCGGAATAGGTATTGTCGAGTTGTTTAACCCCAATGTTGGCGGTAGGCGCCATAATGGAACCAACCGTGTAGATACGTTGATGGTTTTTATACATGGTGTCATGGTTTTTCTCGTACTCGGCAAGAATGCCACCGAATAAATAAACGGTAAGGCCAATGGCTAAGCCGATCACGTTGATAGCGGCATAGAGTTTATTTTTCGCCAATGCTCGTATCGCTATTTTTATATAATTTTGAAACATACTCGTTCCTTTAATGTAACTGTAACTATTTAACTGTTATCTATTTGATTGCTATGTAATTAATAACTCGATTTTTATTATTCGTAATGCAGAGCTTTAATTGGATTTGAACGGGCAACTTTTGCCGCATTACCACCTACGGTTAACCAGGCAATCAATAACGCGCCGCCGCCGGCAACCAAACAAATAGGCACTAACCACAATGTATCGATCCGATAAGGAAAAGCTTCTAACCATTGCAACATCAAAGACACCGATATTGGCCATGCCACTAGCATGGCGATGATCACCGGTTTGGAGAATTGCCAAATTAGCAGCGATACTATGTCTCTCACTCTGGCGCCCATGACTTTGCGGATGCCGATTTCTTTTGTTCTGCGCTCTGCGGTAAAGGCGGCAAGGCCATATAATCCAAGACAAGCAACAACAATGGCCAATAAAGAAAATGCGGCAAATAACCGTGCTTGCGCTAGTTCCTGGGCATATTGCGCTTTCATCATTTCGCTTAAAAACTGCAAATTAATTGGCTGCATTGGCACATTGGTTTTCCAGATGCTCTCAATTTTGGGCAATAAAGCAGCGACATCGTTAGTGTTGAATACTAAACTTGCCACTCGAAATCGTTCAGGGTTTAACAAATAAACACTAGGGCGAACGCCAAACTTGATCGAACGAAAATATACGTCTGGCACCACACCTATGATGGTTAGCAGAAATTTTTGATCGCGAAACACACTCGATTTCAGGGTTTGCCCAAGCGCTTGTTCCGGGCTGGTAAAACCGTATTTTTTAACAGCTGACTGGTTTAAAATGATGTTCGCATTGCCCATGCTGGTAGCGCCTTCGGCTGAGCGATTGATTTGATCGGTGCCAAAAGACGGATCAAATAACCTACCGGCAATTGGCGCAATGTCGTACGCTTCGAAAAAACCATAGCCCATCACATGATGATTTAATAATTCGCCACGATTGTTGCTACTGTCGTCTCGTGTGCCTTTGAGCTTGTAGTAATTATTGTTTTCATTGTCTTGGGTCGGCGATTCCGATGAAAATACCACATCGTCAATTTCGGTTAAGTTTAATAACTGTTGTTTTAAACTTTCCAGGTTATTACCGGCACTTCTGATGTTTAACACCAACTTGTTGTCGCTCACATAACCAACGTCCATAGAATTGGCGAATATTGTCTGTCCGTAAACCACCGCGGTACTTATCACTAACGAGATTGACATGGTAAATTGAAATATCACCAACACACTGCGCAGTTTCGACGAACTACTCGACTCTGCGCCTTTGCTTGATTTTAAAATATGGGCCGGTAAAAAGCGCGATAAAAACATCGACGGATATAACCCGGCACCGATACCGACCAATATCGAAATAGTAATTAAGGATAAAATTAAATCAGCATCTTCAAATAAGCGCAATTCAAGCTCTCGTCCCAGCACACTGTTATAAAGTGGCAAGGCGGCCTCTACCGCCACTAAGGCAAATAATAATGAAATCAGCACCAGGGCAATGGCTTCACCTAAAAATTGAATTGCCACCTGGCCACGACTCGCCCCCATCACTTTGCGCATCGCCACTTCACGCGACCTCTGGCTTGCTCTGGCGGTTGCCAAATTCATAAAGTTAATACAGGCAATAAGCAAAATTAAACTGGCAACGACGATAAAGATATAAATCATTTTTAAGTCACCCATCGGCGTTAAATCACCCATGGTACCGGCGTGCTCTTTTGCCTTTAAATGCAAGTCGGGTACTAACATTGCTCGATGTTTTAATATGTCAGTGACTTGGGCGCCATCAGACATTGGCCCCATGCTGTCTTTAAACAAGTTAGGAAAAGGGCTTTCATTGTTTACCCAATAATTAATGCGCTGTTGCAATTGGCCAACACTCACGCCTTCACGCATTTTGAAATAGGTGTAGACATTCACACTGGTCCAGGTTTCTAACGCACTGGGATCATCATCGAACAAGGATGGCTGCAAATACACAATCATGCTTGGGTCTAAATGCGAAGCACCGGGAAAGTTTTCAATAACCCCGGTGATTGGTAAGGTTGTCGGTTCGGCAGCAATACAACAAATGGTAATGGTTTGGCCGACAACGTCGGTTTTGCCAAAATATTTTAGCGCCAGCTCTGCGCTGATGACTAAATCGAAAGGTTTTTTGAATGAAGATTCTTTGCTACCGTGTTTAAAAGGCAAATCAAAAATATTGAAAAAGCTGCCATCCACTAAGGTGATTTGCTCGCTAAAGGCATCATTATTTTGTCTAACCGTGGTGCCAAAATTAAGCATACGCACGCCATCTTCAATTTCATTGCTGGCGTAATCTCGCAGTGCTGCCATCATCCTGCCGGCTGATCTGACGGTTAAAAATTCTGGCCGGTCGGGGATCAGGTGAGCGGTGTGCAACCTGACTAAACGATCGCTATCTTTTAGCCATTGATCAAAGCCGGTTTCTTCCCGTACAAACAGCATGATCAAGATACAGCTCATTAAGCCGATGGCCAAACCAAAGATGTTAATGAAAGAAAACATGCCGTTTTTGACTATGTTACGCCACGCTGTAATTAGGTAATTACGAAACATGATGATGTCCTTGTTTTACAATTTTATGTTAAGACGGTATTTACAGGTAAAGCTACAATTAAGCTGCACGTACATTTTCAGTCACTACATGACCATCAAATAAATTGATAGTACGACGGGCGTAATCTGCATGCGCCGGGCTATGCGTTACCATGACAATGGTGGTACCTTCCTGGTTTAACTGTTGCAGCATTTCCATCACTTCCTGACCATGGGCGCTGTCTAAATTACCGGTAGGCTCATCGGCAAGGATCATCGCTTGATCGCCCACCACTGCACGGGCAACCGCTACGCGTTGTTGTTGGCCGCCAGACAATTGGCTGGGCATATGTTTCGCTCTATGGGCAATGCCGACTTTGTCCATCACTTTGGCGACACGCTCTTTGCGTTCGGCGGATGGAATGTTGTGGTAAAGCAATGCCAGTTCAATATTTTCTTGTACGGTAAGCTCTTCAATTAAATTGAAGTTTTGAAAAATAAAGCCAATGTTATGTTTGCGAATATTGGCCAGTTGCGCCTCGCTATAATCTGAAATATCCTCACCCATAAACAGGTATTGGCCATCGGATGGGTTATCTAACATGCCGACGATATTCAATAAGGTAGATTTGCCACAGCCAGAAGGGCCCATGATGGCAACAAACTCACCTTGTTCAATTTCAATGTTGACACTGTTTAACGCTGCGGTTTCAACTTCGTCGGTTTGGTATACTCTTGAAAGATTGTGTAGCTTTAACATAATTAATTTTCCTCTTTATCTCGTTGTTATTTGTTTACATTCAAAAAGTTATTGGTAGTACATTGATTGCTGTTGCTAATTCAGCAACTGAATTAGCGGTATTAGTTACCCAAGTTCAGTCGATCCATATCTTGATAACTGCTGTATGGGCTAGTCACCACTTGCTCGCCTTGTTCTAAACCGTCGAGCACTTCAATAAAGCGACTGTTTCTGCGTCCTAAACGTACGGTACGCTTAACCGCCTGACTTTTGTCGCTAGTCACTACGAAAATCCAGTTACCGCCGGTGTCTTGAAAAAATGCGCCATTAGGAATTAACAGCGCTTTGGTTTCATCGCCTAAGGTTAATTTTGTTTGAATGGTTTGGCCGCGGCGAATGCCGGAAGGCTGTACACCGATAAATTTAAAATCGACTTGAAATTGGCCGTTTTGAACTTGCGGGTATATTTTTGAAATCACCAATTGGTAATCATCAAATTTCGCCTTTTGCCCTAGATCGACCCGACCCAGATAAAATTCATCAATATTGGCGGTAAGTTTGTAATCATTCGGGGTGTCAATCTGGCCAAGACGTTCGCCCCGGCCAATACTTTGACCCACTTCCACATTAAAGCCTGACAACTTGCCATTAACCGGTGCGCGCACACTCATATTGTTCAGGTTTTTACGGGAGATCTCTAAGTTGCCTTCAAGGCGTTCGCTGGTATCTTTTAAAAACACTAATTGCTCGGTTTGCATGCGATTATCGGATGCCTGGCTTTCTAAGGTGATGGTTAAACGATTTTTATACCAATCCAGGGTATCGCGAGTGTCTTCAAATTTGGTTTGCGCAACCGAACCGCTGTCGACCAGTTGTTGCTCACGTGATAATTGCCGGGTAAGCATTTTTATTTGGTAATGAATGTCTATCAGGTTACGTTTGTGCTGCAAACGGTTTTGCTCAAGCGATAACTCAATGGAGCGCATATTATTTAACTGCTCGGCAACTCTGGCTTCGTTGCCGAGTACATTGAGTTGCAGTGATGCATTCGACAACTCAACAATTAAATCACCACGGCTTAAGTCGCTGCCATCTTCAACCAGAATGCGTTCCACACGGCCGCCTTCAATGGCATCTAAATACACCGTTTTTGCTGGCGTCACCCGGCCTCGTACCGGAATAAAGTCTTCAAAAGTACCGAGAGTTACCGTTGAAACCACGATGCGATTTTGATCGACAGTTAACGATCTGCCACCAGTTGCTTCGATCATTTGATTGCCAAAATAACCAATAACTAAGACTAAAGCGGTGATGCCTGACCATTTTTTTAATGGGTTTTGCTGGCGTGCAATTTTGCGGTCCATGCCCGCACCTGATGCCGCTTTCGAGGAATCCCCTGCTTTTTTGGTTGGCATTTTGATCTCTTTTTTGGCTTTCGTTGTATGTTCCATTGGTGTAATCGTACCCATATCTTAATTGTCCTCATTAAGCGAAACTGCTTTGCTAACATACCCTAACGCTTGCATAAACAACCCGCTTTACTATGGATATAAAGTAGCAAATACAGTGCCAGACCATAAGTAATTGATTTTAAATGATATTTATTTTTTGTGTTCGATATCGAACATTCGCTACTGTACGCTTGCGAACAGTTGGTGTACGATAATGAACAGTTGAATTGCCCTTATGGCACAAGGAGATAGCGTGAAACAAGATGGCGTAATCCTCATTGTTGATGATGATGAAGATATATTAGTAGCGGGTAAGTTGTTGCTAAAAAGACACTTTTCCAGTGTGCAAATATGTAACCAGCCAGAGAATATTCCGCGTTTGCTGAGTGCACAAAAGTTTGATGCCATTTTATTGGATATGAATTTTGGCCCTGGTGAAAGTAGCGGTGCGCAAGGTTACTTATGGCTTGAAAAAATTCTCGAAATTGACCCGCAAGCCGTGGTTATTATGATCACTGCCCATGGTGGAGTTGATGTCGCGGTAGACGCGATGAAGTTGGGAGCTACCGATTTTATTGCCAAGCCCTGGCAAAATGAAAAGGTGGTGGCAACACTTTCGTCAGCCGTGCAATTGGGCAGAACCAGAACCGAAGCGAAAGATCTCAGAAATACCAACAAAGTGCTGGCTCAAATCAGCGGTGCTAAATCGGGACAAACCCTGCTGGGTAATTCTGCGGCGATGAAAGTGGTATTTTCATTAATCGAACGCACCGCACCCACCGATGCTAATGTGTTGATATTAGGTGAAAATGGTACCGGTAAAGAACTTATTGCAAGAGAAATACATGCGCAGAGCCTGCGCTCGAACAAAGTGTTTATGTCAATCGATTTGGGCGCATTGTCAGAAACCTTATTTGAAAGCGAGTTGTTCGGTCATAAAAAAGGCGCCTTTACCGGCGCCAAGGAAGACCGGGTAGGGCGATTACAAGCGGCCAATGGCGGTACCTTGTTTTTGGATGAAATAGGCAACGTGCCATTGCATTTGCAAGCGAAATTACTCACCGTACTTGAACAACGAATGGTGACACCTATTGGCGCAAACTTAGCGGTGCCGATTGATGTGAGAGTGATCACGGCAACAAACGTCTGCAAACCAGACTTATCACTAGAGACAAAATTCAGACAGGATTTATTGTTTCGCTTAAATACCGTAGAAATTGAGCTACCGCCGCTGAGAAATCGTAGCCAGGACATCGCAGTGATCGCCAGTCATTACATCAACCTTTATGCTCGAAAATACGATAAAGCCGACAAAACTCTAGCCGCCAGTGCGTTATCCGCATTAGAAAATTACCCCTGGCCGGGAAATGTACGAGCGCTCAGACATGCCATTGAAAGGGCCATTATTTTATCGCAAGGGCGACAACTTGAAGTGCTCGATTTTCAATTAGATGCGCAACCCAATCAGGCTGGCGATATTGTTGCGCCGCTAACGGCAAAGCCGGCCAATGCGGTTATTCGTGATATCAGCGATAGTGATGATCTAAATCTCGATAGATTAGAAAAAGCGGCAATTAAACAAGCACTGCAAAAGCACCGTTATAACATTAGTCATGCCGCTAAAGATTTAGGCTTAACCAGAGCGACATTGTATAGAAGGATGGAAAAACATGGGTTTTAAAAAGTTCTCCTTAATGATTGCCCTGCGTACAGTACTGGTGATGATGACGCTTATTTTGCTGACCTTTTTGATCACCACGCCAGGTTATCATGCCGCATCGTTATTAATTTCACTTTTTTTAGTGGCGCAGTGCATCCTGGTATTTCGCTTTATTACCAAAACCAATGCCGAACTGGCTCGCTTTCTCGACGCCGCCCGTTATGCCGATTTTTCACAACGGTTTGAACTGAACAGCCTGGGTGCTGGTTTTGGTGAGCTAGGCAATGCGTTTACCGATATTTTAAAGCGCTTTCAGGCGGTACGTACCAGCCAGGAAGAAGAGTTAAGGCATTTAAAAGCGATGATCGAACATGTGCCGGTACCATTAATGAGTGTGCACAGTGATGGCATGCTAACCTTGTGGAATAACAGTGCACGACGATTATTTGGCTCAAATCATGTGACTAAGGTTGAAGATTTGACTCAGTTTGGTGATGAATTTGCCAGTCATATACAATCTGTTCGCGCTGGCGAGCGACGCCTGGTGACTTTTGAAGTTGATGGCATGGAGCAACAACTGACGATTTTATCGACGCAAATTATTACCTCAGGCAAGCAAGAAAAGCTGCTAAGTATGCAAGATATTCAAAGTGAGTTGGATGTGGTGCAACTGCAAGCCTGGCAAGACTTGGTACGGGTATTAACGCATGAAATCATGAACAGCATAACGCCGGTAGCCTCCTTGTCAAAAACCGCAGTTGATTTACTCGATGATGCGAAAAGTAAAATCACCGAGCATCCAGAACTGGTTGAATCTTTAGACGATGTCTCTGCTGCCGTGCACACCGTTGCTCGCAGAAGCGACGGCTTAACCAAGTTTGTCGGCAGTTATCGCCGCTTAACTCGTCTGCCGCCACCGAATAAAAAAATGGTAAAGCTCAGTGATCTATTCTCACAGGTAAGCACCTTAGCAACCCAACAATGGTTCACCAAAGGCATCAGTTTTAGCAGCAATATTGAACCGGGTGGTTTAGACATCAATGTTGATAAAGAGATGATCGAACAACTACTGATAAACCTGCTGAAAAACGCAGAGCAAGCACTAGCAAAAATAGCCAAACCAGTAGTAACCATGAACGCATTTTTAAATAAACGCGGCCATGTAGTGATCGATATCAGTGATAATGGCCCAGGTGTGGCGGATGACATTGCCAAGAAAATATTTGTGCCATTTTTTACCACCAAAAAAGAGGGGTCAGGTGTCGGCTTAGCGCTAACCAGACAAGTCATGGTGGCTCATGGTGGGAATGTGAAACTGGAAAAAAGCGCTTTCGGTGGGGCGTTGTTTCGATTGACGTTTTAAATCATTTTATGCCGAGATCAATATTAATTTAACTAAATATTCCTCTGTCACAAAACTGTCATATAACTGTCTTATAATTGCAACCATCAAAATTAATAGACTTTATTTGAAGGTTTAAAGTGACATTTTCTGCAAAAACTTTTGATCCTAGGGATGTAAAAAATACGCTGGCAAAATGGCTGATATCTGCCGGTGGTGTCAGTGTGTTATTTACGCTGGTATTGATATTTGCTTACCTTGTTTGGGTAGTAAAGCCAGTATTTGATTCCGCCAGTGTTGAGCCATCGGCTAAGTTTTCAATTCAAACTGCGAACAACTTAGCGGTCGGGGTAGATGAACTTCGTGAAATCTCATTTAGTATCAATAACCATGGTGTGATCAATTTTTATCAAATTGAGCAAACCGATGAACGCCAGGCCGGTGAGTTATTATTATCTGAAAAGTTAATCGCTGATGATGAAATGCTGCAAAGTGTTTACGCTACTAACATTAATCAATATGTGCTGCTAACCACAACCGGTAAGGTATATTTAGTCCAGCCGAGCTTTAAAGCTGAGTTTATTGCCGATTTGCGCATACTGCATCCTGGCATTTATTTTCCGTTAGGTGAAGAGGCTCTTGTTATTGATGAAGAGCAAGCGGTCATTGCCAAGGTTGCTTTTGCGATGACTGAAGAGAAAGCGATGTTTGTTGCTTTAACGGACGATAAACGCTTTATTAAAACCTCATTGATTGCCGAAGATGACTTTAATTATGACCCAGAGTTTTCAACAGAGTATCAATTAATTAACGGTGATGCCGACCACATCGAACATTTAGCGGTTACGCCTGATTTAACCATGGCGGTTGCAGTGGTCGCTGGAAATGTGAGCATTTATGATCTGGAAAATGGCTGGGATGTACCGGTAAAAACCGAATTTGAACCACTTGCAGGTAGCAAAGATAAGATCACCGCGATGACGTTGTTATCGGGCAGTAGTTCGATTTTATTTGGCACAAGTGGCGGTGAAGTGCTGCAGTACTTTGAAGTTGCCAAAGCAAACTCTCGTGAATTTCAACAAATTCGTAAATTTAAAGCCAGTGATAGCCAGGCGATAAGCCAAATTTATCCAGAACAATATCGCAAAAGTTTTTATACGGTTAGCCCGAATGGCGACGTTGGTATTTTTTATACCACCAGTGAAGCCATGCTGTGGCAAGGCAAATTATTAACCAATGAACAACAACTGTTCGCCATTGCCCCTCGTGCCAATGCGGTAGTGTTGGCTGATAATAACTCGATTGAATTAATCACCCTTCATAATGAGCACCCGGAAGTCACCTGGTCAGCAATTTGGCAAGAAGTCTGGTACGAAGGCTACCCTGAGCCGGCATACATTTGGCAATCAACGTCTGGTTCAGACGACTTTGAATCGAAATTTTCTTTGATGCCGATTTCATTCGGTACGATGAAAGCGGCACTATACGCCATGCTTTTTGCCGTGCCAATTGCCCTTGCCGCAGCGGTTTATACCGCCTACTTTATGCCGCCGTCCTTGCGTAAAACGGTTAAACCTACCATTGAATTGATGGAAGCACTGCCCACCGTTATTCTCGGTTTCCTGGCGGGGTTGTGGTTAGCACCATTAATTGAGGAGTATTTACCGGCAGTATTTCTGCTGTTGATATTGCTACCTTTTGCTACGTTCGTTACCGCTTATGGCTGGTACAAAGCCCCAAAAAACATCAAAGTATTGGTGCCAGAAGCTTATGCACCAATCATTTTAATTCCGTTTTTATTGCTGGCGGGTTTGTTATCGTTTGAATTATCGCCATTACTGGAAGACAGCTTTTTTGGTGGTGACATGCGCCAGTTTATCACCAATGACTTAGGCATCAATTTTGACCAGCGTAACGCTTTAGTGGTGGGTATCGCCATGGGCTTTGCCGTTATCCCGACCATTTTCTCAATGGCTGAGGATGCCATCTTTAGTGTGCCGAAACAATTAACCAGTGGCTCATTAGCATTGGGTGCAACCCCATGGCAAACACTGATCAAAGTGGTGATTTTAACGGCCAGCCCGGGGATTTTCTCGGCCGTGATGATGGGCTTAGGTCGTGCCGTTGGTGAAACGATGATCGTATTAATGGCAACCGGTAACACCCCGGTAATGGACTGGAGCATCTTCCAGGGCATGCGTACCTTATCGGCCAATATTGCGGTGGAGATGCCTGAGTCAGAAGTGGGCAGCTCGCATTACCGAATTTTATTCTTAGCAGCCTTCGTGTTGTTTGTCTTTACCTTTATCTTTAACACGTTAGCTGAGCTTATCCGTCAGCATTTACGTGAAAAATATAGTTCGCTGTAGGAATGAGCACTATGAACATAATGAATAATTGGTTTAAATCAGGATCTCCCTGGGTATGGCTAAGTGCTGCTGGCGTATCTATCAGTTTAATTTCCGTGTTGGGGCTATTATGGTTAATCGCCTCACGTGGTTTGCCATTCTTTTGGCCGGCGCAAATTCATCAGTTTGAGTTGGTTGACCCTAACGGCATCAAATTAACGGTTATTGGTGAAGTTTACGACGTTGAAACCATTCCCGCTACACAGTTGTCTCATACTGGTATTGATACTAAAGGGGCTGAAACCGTTGAACGTTACTTAATTAAAACCGGTAACCGTGAATTGGTAAGTCTCGATTTTCGCTGGATTGTTGAACCGTTAATTGTTAATCGCTCAACGCCAGACAAGGTTGCGGTTATCGAACGTCGTACCAATGGTAATTTTTACGGCTTCATTGAAGACGTTTATATGGATGGCAAAGCGGTAACTATCGATGAGCTGGATACATTTATTGATAGGGTAAACGATTTACAAGATGACATTATCGACCTGCAAAAAACCGATATTGGTGCGATTAACTATGATCTTGAGCGCATTCGTTTAGAACAGCGTAAAGCGGAACTCGCGGGTAACTTAACGGCAGCGTTAAAGGCGAATTTTGCGGAACAAGGGAAAGCCTTAAACGACCAGTATTTGCTGCTCGAGCAAAGGTTAGATGAATTACGCCAACAGGTCAGCCGCGATAAAATCACGGTGAAAGCGATGGGCGGAGAGCTGGTTGATATTAATCTTGAACAAGTGATCAACATTCATTTTAACAATCAATTAACTGTGATTGAAAAGACGGGAATGTTTTTTAGCCAAATTGCTAGCTTTATCTACCAGGACCCACGCGAAGCCAATACTGAAGGCGGCGTTTTTCCGGCAATCTTCGGTACCGTATTAATGGTATTGTTGATGACAGTGATTGTCGCACCTTTAGGTGTGGTTGCCGCGGTGTATTTGCATGAATACGCAGGCAATAACGGCTTTACCAAACTTCTTCGCATCGCCGTGATTAATTTAGCCGGTGTACCATCCATTGTTTACGGAGTATTTGGTTTAGGCTTCTTTGTTTACATGGTCGGTGGTTCACTCGATCAAATTTTCTATCCCGAATCATTGCCCAATCCAACTTTTGGTTCGCCAGGCGTGCTTTGGTCTGCGCTTACCTTGGCCATACTCACCTTACCTGTGGTCATTGTTTCTACCGAGGAGGGCTTATCACGTATTCCGTCAAGTATGCGTCATGGTTCATTAGCGCTAGGCGCTACCCAAGCAGAAACCTTATGGCGGATCATTATTCCTTTAGCCAGTCCGGCAATTATGACCGGTATTATTTTGGCTATTGCCCGTGCCGCGGGTGAGGTAGCGCCGTTAATGCTGGTTGGTGTGGTGAAAATGGCACCAACATTACCGATTGATGGTAACTTTCCGTTTTTGCATTTAGAACGCAAGTTTATGCACTTAGGTTTCCACATTTACGATGTTGGTTTCCAAAGTCCAAACGTAGAAGCGGCAAGGCCATTGGTGTACGCCACCGCCCTTTTATTAGTCACGATCATCGTGTCATTAAATATGACCGCGGTGTCGATACGTAACCGATTACGCGAAAAATATCGTTCATTAGAGCACTAGTGTTTAACCGTTAGGGGTTAACCGCGGGTTGCCCGAACTTTAACAACGATATAACGAATAGAATTTAAAACTTAATGAGTTTGACAGTATGATTGATATAAAACCTGAAATATTTATGCCGAACGAAGAAATTATTGATATTAATAATTTAACCAATGAGCAAGTGGCGCTAGAAATTAACAACCTAAACTTACACTACGGTGATAAACAAGCATTGAATAATATCTCAATGAAGATCCCGAAAGGCCAGGTAACGGCTTTTATCGGGCCAAGTGGTTGTGGTAAATCTACCTTGTTACGTTGTATCAACCGGATGAACGATCTTATCGATATCTGTAATATCGATGGTGAGATAAATCTCCATGGTGAGAATATCTATAACAAGCACATCAATGTTGCTGAATTACGCCGCAAAGTGGGCATGGTATTTCAGCGTCCGAATCCATTTCCAAAATCGATTTATGAAAATGTGGTTTATGGTTTGCGCTTAATTGGTCAAAAAAATCGTCGAGTGTTAGATGAAGCCTGCGAGAGAGCCTTAAAAGCCGCGGCGTTATGGGATGAAGTAAAAGATAGAATTCATGATAGTGCCTTAGGATTATCGGGTGGTCAGCAACAACGTTTGGTCATTGCTCGTGCCATTGCGATTGAACCTGAAGTGCTATTACTAGATGAACCCACATCGGCCCTTGATCCCATTTCTACCCTAGTGATTGAAGAATTGATCAACGACTTAAAAGAAAAATACACCGTGGTGATTGTTACCCACAATATGCAGCAGGCTGCCCGGGTTTCTGATCAAACCGCGTTTATGTACATGGGCGATTTGATTGAGTACAGTGATACCAACACCTTGTTTACCACGCCAGCGAAGAAAAAAACCGAAGATTACATTACCGGCCGTTATGGTTAAACCAGACCAATTTGATTAATTAAAGAGAACGATTATGGATACATTAGATACTGGCCGTCATATTTCAGGTCAATTTAATACTGAACTGGACACAGTGCGCAACCATGTGATGAATATGGGCGGCCTGGTTGAGCAGCAACTCAAAGAAGCATTGACCTCGGTGAGTGACAACAATGAAGAACTGGCAAAAAAAGTACTGTCGAGCGATTATAAAATCAATCGCATGGAAGTTGCCATTGATGAAGAATGTACCCGCATCATTGCAAAACGCCAACCTGCGGCAAGCGATTTGCGTTTGGTGATGGCAATTATTAAAACCATTGCCGATTTGGAACGTATTGCCGATGAAGCTGAAAAAATATCGCGAGTAGCACTGGAACAGTTCTCGTCCAAACAGCAAGACATGTTGTTGAGTCTGGATAATTTAGGCCGTTTGGTTCTGTCTACTTTGCATGATACTTTAGATGCCTTTACCCGCATGGATTTTGATATGGCATTGAAAGTTCATCAAAGTGATAATCGCATTGACAGAGAATACGAAGCGTTGATGCGTCTGTTGATGACCTACATGATGGAAGACCCACGTTCCATTCCATCAATTATGTCGGTGATATGGTCGGCTAGAGCATTAGAGCGTATTGGTGACAGGTGTCAAAACATCTGTGAATACGTGATTTATTTTGTCAAAGGCAAAGTTATACGTCACATTTCAGAAGAAGACGTAGCGCGCGACTTTCTCGGTAAATAGCGGGATTTAGCCGAGATTTTTCGGCAAAGTTGGACAAATTAATCATTAGCTGTGTTTTTTTTTAAACGTATTGCGTTATGTTAGAAAATTACAGCTGTTTTTTGTGATATAAACTTTTTAATTCGACGCTAAATGATGTATATTTTGCCTCGAATTTAACAAGCAACATTTAAGTTGTGGGATAACAATATGAGTGGAAATACAATTCTTGGCGTCTTTGCAAAATCGCCGTTAAAACCTCTGGAGCAACACATTCGTAAAGTCAATGAATGTGCGGCATTACTTCCTTCATTCTTCGTAGCCTGTGCCAATAACGATTGGGTTGAAGCTGAGAAAGTCAGAAAAGAAATCTCAAATATCGAAAGACAAGCCGATACCATGAAACGTGACATCCGTAATGAACTGCCGGGTGGTATTTTTATGCCAGTGCAACGCACCGATGTGTTAGAACTGGTGAGTGAACAAGATAAAATTGCCAATAAAGCAAAAGACATTGGTGGTCGTATTTTAGGTCGCAGACTTGTGATCCCCGCTTCCATAGCCCCCGATTTTAATAAATACCTCACTCGCTGTATTGATGCTATCAAACAAGCTGCTGATGCCATTAATGAATTGGATGATTTATTAGAAACCGGTTTTCGTGGACGAGAAGTCGACCTGGTTGAAAAGATGATCAACGAATTAGCGGCTATTGAAGATGATACCGATGGTATGCAAATAAAACTTCGCCGCGATCTTATGAGCATCGAAGCAGATATGAACCCGGTAGATGTGATGTTTTTATATCAAATTATTGAATGGGTTGGTGATTTAGCAGATCTGGCTGAGCGTGTAGGCGCTCGTCTAGAAATAATGTTAGCAAGATAAGGGTTTCTAACAAATGGAAATTTTAGCTAATTACGGAACCACACTGGTTCTATTCGCAGCCTTTGTTGGCTTTATTATGGCTTGGGGTATTGGTGCAAATGATGTTGCTAATGCCATGGGCACTTCGGTTGGCTCAAAAGCGCTGACCATTAAACAGGCAATTATCATTGCCATGATCTTTGAGTTTGCCGGCGCCTATCTTGCTGGTGGTGAGGTGACCTCAACCATACGCAAAGGCATTATCGACTCCAGTTTCTTTGTTGATGCGCCAGAACTACTTGTGTTTGGTATGATCTCTGCGCTATTAGCTGCTGGAACCTGGCTACTTATAGCCTCATACATGGGCTGGCCAGTATCCACCACACATTCAATTGTAGGTGCTATCGTTGGTTTCTCGGCGGTTGGCGTCGGCATGGAAACCGTTAATTGGGCAAGTGTTGGTGGCATTGTTGGTAGTTGGATCATAACCCCGTTAATTTCCGGTGTATTCGCTTTCGTAATTTTCAATAGTGCACAAAAGCTTATTTTTGATAACGACAACCCACTGGCGCAAGCGCGTAAATGGGTGCCGTTATACATGTTTTTGGCCGGTTTCGTCATTTCATTAGTGACCATCAAAAAAGGCTTAAAGCATGTCGGCTTAGATATTGGTTCTGGCGAAGGTTATATGTATGCGATTGCCGTTGCTATACTTGTCGCCATTGTTGGTAAGATATTTATCTCTCGTCTTAAATTTAAAGAGAGCAAAAATCGCCGGGTGAATTACATTAACGTTGAGAAAGTGTTCGCGGTATTAATGGTGATCACCGCTTGTGGTATGGCGTTTGCTCATGGTTCAAACGATGTTGCTAACGCGATTGGTCCATTAGCTGCGGTTGTTTCCATTGTCGGTAATGATGGTGAAATCGCCGCGAAATCAACGATTGCCTGGTGGATATTACCTTTAGGTGGGTTTGGTATTGTCGCCGGTCTGGCATTATTTGGCCACAAAGTAATGAAAACCATAGGTACCGGTATTACGCATTTAACACCAAGCCGTGGTTTTGCTGCTGAGCTTGCCGCGGCCTGTACTGTAGTAGTTGCATCAGGCACTGGTTTACCCATTTCAACGACGCAAACCTTAGTTGGTGCGGTATTAGGTGTCGGTATGGCGCGTGGTATAGCGGCAATCAATTTGGGAGTGGTTCGTAATATCGTAGTTTCTTGGGTAGTGACTTTACCTGTAGGGGCCGGATTATCGATAATGTTCTTCTGGATGATTAAAGGCGCGTTTAGTTAAATCTAAGCTAGTTTAACCTTAATCATCACAAAAGCCAGGCACCTTGAAGCCTGGTTTTTTTTTAAGCTGCGAGCAACGAGCTACTGGCTACGGGCGGTATAGTTGATGATCTCAGCTATCGTGAAACAATTCCAACTCTGCCCGAAGCCCAAAGCTCGTAGCGATTAATATACCCGACTGGTTGAGATAGGCTTTATCGTCCGGCCATCAATTTTATTAACTGGTTGGCGGGACTTCAGTCTCGCGTAATTTGATGGATTCAGCTATGGTGAAACAATTCCAATTCTGCCCGTAGCCCGTAGCCCGTAGCCAGAAGCAATTAATATTTTATATAGAGATGCTCATACGCGGCAGCAGGACGCCGTTAGAGGTGAGTTTTTGAGTATAATTGGCATTATGCTCATTTATAGATTAAGTTAATTATCTAATAATAAGTTTTTGATAGAAAATTACGATGAATACTCACCTGCCGAATTTAAAACATTTACAGTATTTGCTCGCCTTAAATGAACACCAACACTTTCATCGGGCTGCCGATGCCTGTTTTGTCAGTCAATCGACGTTAAGCAGTGCCATAATCAAGCTTGAACAATTACTCGATTGCCAGTTAATTGAACGAGATCATAAGAGTTTTGTCTTTACTGCACATGGCAAGGCTGTAGTGAAAATGGCTGAGCAGCTGATTCATAATGCCACCGATTTGGTGGAGTTTTCGCGCTCACAAGGTCTTGCCGGTAAGGGGCATATTTATCTTGGTTGTATCCCCACCATAGCACCATTTTTATTAACCGATGTGATCAGTGCAAGTAGCCAACAGCTTCCTGATATTGAATTATTTATTAAAGAAGCCCCCACCGAAGTTCTGTTGGAGCAACTGGCAAATGGTGATATTGATATTGCCATCTTAGCGCTGCCAATCGATAACAAATATAGCAACAGTTTCAAGCAAACGCACCTCTGCCAAGATCCACTTTATTTAGTCGGTGATGAGATTTTAACTGAGCAAGTGAGTAAAGATGGGGGCTATAAAAATATTCCAGCCGAAAGTGTGTTTTTACTCTCTGATGAACACTGCTTAACCGAGCATGCGCTATCGGCTTGCAAATTGGTCGAACAATCCAAAATCAATCCTTTTTCCGCCACCTCTATCGCGACCTTGCTACAAATGACGATTCACCATCAGGGACTTACTTTTTTACCCGAAATGGCGATAAACAAAGGCGTGGCAGGTCATGCTTATCTTAGAGTTATGGCGATGAAAGGAAAACCCTATCGGGATATTGCAATGTTGGAGCGTAAAGGCAGTTTACGTACTGAGACGTTTAAGTTACTGGCAACGCTGATCAGTGAGTTATTTAACTAATATCAAGTTTACTAAGAAATTTTTATAAAAATTGAAAATAAATCAATTATTTTCAAACTTTTTATCCGCTTGTCTCGTCATTAACATTAACAATACCTGTAACAAGAAATTAAAGAATCGTAATTATGAATTCTCAAGGAATAAATTTTGTTTGAACGCAGTGATGATGTCTTGGTAAAGCAAGCATTGAAAGGCAAGAAGTCTGCTTGGCTTGAGCTGTTAAAACGATATGAAAAACCCGTGTATAACTATGCATTGCGCATGGTCAGTAATCCGGATGATGCGCTGGATTTATTACAAGATATTTTTATTGCGGTATTTCGAAATTTAGCATCGTTTCGGGGCGATAGTAAGTTTAAAAGTTGGTTATTTCGCATTGCTCACTATCGCTGTATTGAACATTACCGCCGCAAAAAACCGCATCAATCGCTTGATGATGAACCTGAATTGACCGCGAATGAAGCGCATAGTTGCCCGGAGCAAAGTGTGAAGCAATCGCAGCAATCTGAGGCGTTAACTAGCGCAATGCAAATATTACCAGTGAATCAACGTACGGTGGTGGAGTTAAAGTTTTTTCAGCACTTTACCTTTGACGAGATAGCTGGGCAGTTAGGTATCTCGAGTAATACGGTGAAATCGCGACTATACAGTGCATTGGATAAATTAAAAGGAGTTTTGGAGGTAGATTATGTCTAATTCAAAAACCAATCAAAAAATCAGCAATGAGCAACAATTTCAGCTTTGGCTCGAAGGTAAATTATCAGCAGAGCAAAGCATGCAATTTGAACAAAGCATCGGCGACGATGATGTGATGCGCCAGCACCTGGCCACGGCTCGTTTTATCGAACAACAAGTGCATTGCCATGAAGAGCATGAAGTGCCGTCATGGGATCGCTCTGCAACGTTTACCAACAACAAACAACCTTGGTGGCAATGGTCTGGGATGCCTGCATTATCGATGGCATTTTCCATCTTTGCCATTTGTTTGGTGGTATTTAAGGTAGAACTGGTGATGCAAGATAATGGCTTATTAGTAAATTTTGGTGGCCAATCGACAAAGCAGTTGCCTGCCAATGTTGATGCTCTGGTGAATCAACGTTTGACCGAGTTTGCTGCAGAGCAACAAACGGTGATGGCAAATTACGTCAACGATATCAAGGATGATCAACAAGACAGTAATTTAAAACTTGCCACTTACTTGTTGACGGCCACCCGACAGGAACGCCAGGAAGATATCTCAGGGTTTATAAAATATGTGAACGAACAACGTGATGAAGACGCCATAGATCAAAAGCTTCGTTTTCAAAAACTAGAATACACCTTGCAGTCACAATCGATTGAGAATCGCTTTGCTAAGCCGAAAATGCCATTAATAAAACAAAATACCAATTTCGAACAACCCGCTGTTCAGGAGAAATAATAATGAACAACTTTAAAAAACTCACCTTACCATTAGCATTGCTTTCAGCACTTGTAAGCCAAAACGTAACCGCCATGGATTACAACCAACTACATCAACAAATTGATATCATGACGGATATTATTAAATCATCGATTAAAAAACAGAGCGATAGGAAAGGTCCGCAACTTACTCGTATGGAAAGTAATTACTTAGCCAGCCAAGGGGTGGTGTTTACTTTAAATGTCAGTAGAAGCAGTCATTATGGTTTTCAATTTACTACCCCTGTTATACCTGCCATTCCTGCTGCACCGCGAGCACTGAGAGCGCCAGAGGGAGTTGATAGTGCGGATCTATTTGGCGAAAACTATGAAATTGTGATCGAAGAAGCCATGGAAGAGGCGGCTATCGCGATAGAGTTAGCCAACGAACATATGCGCTCAAATTCAGAAGAGCAAAGACAGTTAAGAGAACAAGAACGTGAATTGGCTTATGAATTACGGGATATCGCCCGAGAAGAACGTGATTTAAAATATCAGGAATATTCTTTAGAGAAAAAAGATCAAGCCGAGCACAAACAAGATATGGCTAAACTCGAGCAGAAAAAAGCAAAAATTGAGAAAGTGAAGGCGAAAATCAGCAAACGCGCAGAACAGTACAAAAAGCAGGTAAAACAAGCTCAAGCTGAAAAGGCTAAGCAGCAGCAACAGTTTTATCAGCAACTGGAAACCACAGTCACCCAGGTATTTTGCAATTACGGCGGTGGCTTAAAAGCACTTCCTGATGATGAATATGTATCGATGATCATCAAAGGAGCAGGGAGCAAGGTTGGCAATCGCATCAAAGATAAAGTGTTGGTGTTTAGCAAACAGGATGTGAAAAACTGTGTATTGGAGAAAATAGACGCAAAAACTTTATTAACCAAGGCCAACGGTTATCAATTTTAATTCAGGGATGAATTAACTTAGAATTACCAGGGAAGGTTTAAATTCTGTTAATTCAGGGATGAATTAACTTAGAATTACCAGGGAAGGTTTAAATTCTGTTAATTCAGG
>MABC01000074.1:92525-112706 GCA_002162925.1 Thalassotalea sp. 42_200_T64
AGGGATGAATTAATTTATACTAAATTAATTGGAAAAACAACCCCGGTATTTGTTACAAATACCGGGGTTGTTTTTATTGGATTGGCGTATAGAAGCTCTCTGGAACTTCAAAATCACCTTCCGCTTTCGTCAGCTTGTCGGCTTCAAAGCTCAATACTAATTTTTTACGTTTATTAAATGCCTCATCTTTGCCCGAAATAAATTCGTAAACGTAATACCAGGTATTGCTGTTAAAACTGTCTTTGACAACTGGGTTACCCAACACAAATTTAACTTGTTCTTTGCTCATACCAACTTGCAGTTTATCAATTTGTTTTTGTTCAAGGTAGTTACCTTGTGGGATGTCTATTTTATAAACACATCCTGTTGCCAGGCATAATGCCAAGCTTAAAATTATTGCGCGAGATAACATCTAATTATTTTTTCCTATTTATCCTGAGCAAGGATAATAACTAAGGCTTGCCAGAGATTAAAGCACTTTGTCAGTTTTTTAACAAATAACACGATAAGGAATATTATTTAATTAAACTGTTAATCCGACATTCTACCATTTCATATAAGCAGTTCTAAGTGGGTAAATCACTATACGGATTGGTCTTATGAGTTATTAGCTGGCCAAAAGTTCCCTGGCATTTGCTAAACTGCTATCTGTCACTTCATCACCGGCCAGTAGACGGGCAATTTCACGCTCGCGGCTTAACTGATTAAGTTCTGTCACCTTGGTTTGGGTATGCTTGCCATCGGTGAGCTTAGCCACAAACAGTTGTTGATGGCCTTTACTCGCCACCTGTGGCAAATGGGTAACACAGATAACTTGGGTGGAATGGCCAAGTTTATGCAATTGTTGTCCTACTTTGGCGGCGGTTGGCCCGCTGATCCCGACATCGACTTCATCAAAAATCAGAGTCGGAGTCACAATTCGCTCGGCCAAAATGACCTGTATGGCTAAACTGATCCTCGATAACTCACCGCCTGAGGCGACTTTTGCCAGTGCTTCAACCGGCTGTCCTGGATTCATACTGACTAAAAATTCAATATCATCGATACCATGATTCACCGGTTCATTGAGATCTCTTTCGGTTATCTCTAGCTTAAATACCGCGTCAGGCATATTTAATTGTCGCATTGAGTTGGTAATTTGTTGCTCTAATTGCTTGGCCGCTTTTATACGGCCTTTATGCAGGGTATTGGCAATCTCAAGGTATTGGCTAAAACATTGCTCTAGTTCATCGGTTATCATATCCAGACGAGAGTCATCACTTGCGATTGCGTTTAACTCATTGGTGATATTGCTATGAAAACTCACTAAATCTTCAGGTGCCACTTTATGCTTGCGGGCAAGCTGGATTGCCAATGAGTAGCGCTCTTCAATTAAAGAAAATTTTTGCGGATCAATATCGATACTTTGCTGATAATCCTCTAAATCTTTGTTGGCTTCTTCCAGTTGAATTCTGGCCTCATTGACTAAACTGGCAATGGCGGTAGCGGCAGGGTCTAATTCAGCCAATTGAGTTAGCTGTTCACTACTTTTTTGCAATTGCGTTAATGCACTGCTTTGTTCGGTTATGTTATTGCGGTCACTGAGTTGCTCGATACATTGTTGTGAAAGCAGCAACAGCTGCTGGGCATTACTGTTACGTTTGTAGTCGGTTTCTAATTGGTTAAATTCATTATCTTGTAAAGAAAATTCATCAAGTTCTTTTACCTGATATTGCAATAATTGCAGTTGCGCCTGGCGTTGTTGCGAATTTTGCTGCAATAACGTTAATTCGCTATTTAATTTATGCCATTTACTTTGGTAAAATTTCAGGCTGGACAATAATTCATGGTGATCAGCATATTCATCGAGCAAGCGGCGTTGTTCCTGGTTTTTCATCAATAACTGATGATCATGCTGACCATGAATATTAATTAACAGTTGACCAAGTTCTTTTAATTGCGCAAGCGGTACTGGGCTGCCGTTTATGTAAGCTTTTGAACGGCCTTCAACACTAATGATCCTGCGGATAATGCATTCATCGTCTTGCTGTAAGTCATGATCTGCCAGCCATTTTGTCGCCTTGCTAATATTGCTGCTATCAAACGTTGCGGTTAACTCTGCTTTGTTACAGCCGGGCCGAACCGTATTTACTAAGGCGCGAGAACCCAGGCATAGACTGAGTGCATCAATGGCAATAGATTTACCGGCGCCAGTTTCTCCGGTAATGGTCGTCATTCCCTGTTGCCAGTCAATTTCGACAAAGCTGACAATGGCAAAGTTTTTAATGGCCAGATTCAATAACATAATGACACGTCCTAACGAGTAGATTCAGACAGTGCGTTTTAATTAATCAAACTGGCATATAAAAAACACTGTTTATTTATACAGTAAAGTTAACAGTGTTTTTTTTTGAATGCAAGTTTATTTTTAAACAACAAGATAACTCATTGCAAAAATGAACTCCAAAGATCAACAGACCTAGTAAACTTTATTGCCCCAACTGAGCTTGGTACGCAATACATTAAAGTAATCGTAATCGATAGGATGGACCAAACGTAGGGTGTATTTACTTTTCTTAATGATAATTTCATCGCCGGGCATTACCGCTAAAATTACGTGACCATCACAGCTTACCTGTAACTCTTCATGGTTATTGGCCGCTACCACCAGCTTAATTTCACTGTCGCCATCGACCACAATAGGCCGAGACGTTAAGGTGTGGGGAAACATTGGCACTAAAGATAACGCATTTAAATTTGGTGTCATTATTGGCCCTCCAGCAGACATCGAATAGGCTGTTGAACCGGTAGGAGTTGAAACAATGATGCCATCAGAACGTTGCGAGAACATAAATACATCATCGATATATACGGCAAACTCCATCATACTGGCGACTTTCCCTGGATGCAGGACAGCCTCATTCATTGCACTGTTGGCGCTTTTTAGCTGGCCGTGACGAAACACTTCGGCATAAATTAAAAAACGTTGTTCGGTTTTTGAGTGACCCGCAAGAATATTTTCCAGAGGTTCAATTAAGTTATCCGGTGAAAGATCCGTTAAAAAACCTAGATTTCCACGGTTTACACCGAGTACGGCAATGTCGTAGTTTGCTAAGACTCTAGCTGCACCCAGCATGTAGCCATCACCACCAACAACGATTGCTAAGTCGGCTTGTTCGCCAATAGCAACAATGTCAAAGCTCAGAGACTGAGCTTTATTGAGCTTAGTTGCGACGGTAGATTCGATCATTACCTGATAATCATTATCTTCCAGGTAATGATGCAATGCAGCAATAGTGGTTAATGCGCCGTCATGTTCGGGCTTACCAATAAGCCCAATAGTTTTATACATTTGCGTCATTTTTGCAGAACTAATTTATTGTTTATTATGCCAGTTTTACCGACATTTTGCTTCTTGTAAAGGGGTCGAATATTAAATAGTCAAAAATTCTGCTTGAATCCTCTGATAAAGCCCCCATAATTATCTGCAATTGAGAGTTAAATCAGCCCTGAGGCTATCCTGCAGGCAAAACGATATTTTGGAGTTATCAATGACGACCGAGTCAACTAATACTGATAAAGATGCAGTTTCTGAAAATGAAGAGTCTGTAATTAATGGCGAAGAGCAAGTGGTGAATGAAGAGCAAGAGCCGGCAATCGATGGAGAAACCGTTGCCGAAGTTGTAAGCCTAAGCCCTGAGCAAGAAAAAATTGCCGAACTTGAGCAAGCATTGGCTGTAGCACAAGCAACCGTTGCCGATCAAAAAGATTCTGTCATTCGTGCCAAAGCTGAAGTCGACAATATGCGTCGTCGTAGTGCGCAAGAAGTTGATAAAGCGAGAAAATTTGCTCTGGAAAAATTTTCTGCTGAAATGGTTAACGTAGTTGATAACCTGGAACGCGGCTTAGCCACCATTGATGCTGAGTCTGAACAGCAAAAAACAACCTTTGAAGGTGTAAATCTTACCTTGCAGGGTCTAACCTCTGGCTTAGAAAAATTTGGCGTGAAGGCTGTTGATCCACAAGACCAAGCGTTTAACCCGGAATTGCATCAGGCTATGTCGATGCAAGAAGTTGAAGGTGTTGAGCCGAATACCGTTATTGCCGTAATGCAAAAAGGTTACGAGCTAAATGGACGTTTAATTCGTCCTGCTATGGTTATGGTTTCAAAAGCGAAAGCGTAAACATGGAAGCTGCGAGCAACGAGCTACTGGCTGCGTGCTGTATATTTGAATAATTCACCTCTAATCTGACAATACCAAGTCTGCCCGTTGCCCGTAGCCCGAGATCAGAAACTGCGAGCAACGAGCTACGGACTGCATATTTGTGCAATTCTCCTATAGCCTGAGGAACTAGGAACTGACCACGAGCTGTGTATTTGATTCAGTCCCCTATAGCGTGACAATACCAATTCTGCCCGAAATCAGGGACCCTAAGCTCTTCTCCCAAGCCACTGAGCAATCAATATAACGCAACAAAAAGTTAAGATTCCCGCTGTAGGTATAGACAATACGGTAGATGAAGTAGATACTGCCGCCGTTCGCCGTTCGCCGTTCGCCGTTCGCCGTTCCCCGCATTGTGAACGTATATTTGAATAATTCACCTTTAATGTAACAATAGCAAATCTGCCCACAGCCAGAAGCCCGATGCCAGTCACTTTGTTTAATAAATAGTGAATGCTATGCTTAAAATAGTGCTTTAGCGATTAAGCCAAACTTATCAGCAGGGTGAATAGATGAGTGAACTAGCGACCGTGTTAATTGTGGATGATAATTCTGACAACATTGATGTGTTGAATGGAATATTAAGACCTTTTTACAAGGTGAAAGCCGCTTTAATGGTGACTTGGCGTTAAAAATAGCCAATGCTAAACAAAAGCCAGATCTGATTTTACTCGACGCAATGATGCCAGGCATGGATGGTCATGAAGTATGCCGTAGGTTAAAAGCGAGTCCGGTAACATCAGACATTCCGGTCATCTTTGTTACGGCTAAGTCTGAAATCGCTGACGAGAAAAGTGGTTTTGCATTAGGGGCGGTTGACTATATTACTAAACCAGTAAGTATGCCAATCGTACAAGCCAGAGTAAAAAACCATATCGGTATATATGATCAACAGCGCGAATTAGAAAGAAAAGTTATCGCGCGTACTGAGCAACTTGAAAATACAAGAGTTGAGATGCAACGTCATGTTGAATATGGCGCTGAAATTCTCGGCAGGCATGAGTCTGAGTTATTAACGATGGCGCGAGAAATTTGCCTTTATCATCATGAGAAATTTGACGGTAGTGGTTATCCGCATAAGTTAAAAGGGGGGGATATCCCGCTTAGTACACGTATTGTTGCCATTGCCGATGTTTATGATGCGCTTACATCACAAAGGCCTTATAAAAAAGCCTGGCCGGTTGATAAAGCGTTGGTATATTGAAGAGCAAGCAGGGAAACACTTTGATCCCCCACTTATTCCCCTTTTTAAAAACTGTTTGCCAAAGATAAAAAAGGTAATGGCACAATATTCTGATGCAAAAGAAGCGGTAACCTTTGGTAATTTTTAATTATTTCGGCTTTTTTCAGTTTTTTTTCAACTTTTTCAGCTTTTTCTATTGAAAAATAATCCACACCACCCCACTTACTGATTATCAAAGAATTAACTGAACAACTTTATCGGAGATCCTAACAATGGGCAAAATTATTGGTATTGACCTTGGGACAACAAACTCATGTGTTGCTGTATTAGACGGCGACACAGTACGTGTTCTTGAAAACGCAGAAGGCGATCGTACGACTCCTTCAATCATCGCATACACAGCGGAAGGCGAAACGTTAGTTGGTCAACCTGCCAAGCGCCAAGCGGTGACTAACCCAGAAAACACCTTATATGCCATTAAACGTTTGATTGGCCGTCGTTTTGAAGATAAAGAAGTTCAACGTGATATCGGCATTATGCCATTTGGTATCAAAAAAGCTGACAACGGCGATGCTTGGGTACAAGCGAAAGGCGAAACCATTGCACCACCACAAGTTTCTGCTGAAGTACTTGCTAAAATGAAGAAAACGGCGGAAGACTTTTTAGGTGAAACCGTGACAGAAGCGGTAATTACCGTTCCTGCCTATTTCAACGATTCACAGCGTCAGGCGACAAAAGACGCTGGTCGTATTGCGGGTCTTGATGTTAAGCGTATTATCAACGAGCCAACGGCTGCTGCTCTTGCTTACGGCATGGACAAAAAAGAAGGCGACCGCATAGTTGCCGTATACGACTTAGGTGGTGGTACATTCGATATCTCTATCATTGAAATCGATGAATTAGAAGGCGAGCACACGTTTGAAGTACTTGCGACTAACGGAGATACTCACTTAGGTGGTGAAGATTTCGATAACCGTATGATCAATTACCTTGTCGCGGAATTCAAGAAAGATTCCGGCATGGACTTAACTAGCGACCCATTAGCAATGCAGCGTTTAAAAGAAGCGGCAGAAAAAGCGAAGTGTGAGTTATCTTCAGCACAACAAACTGATGTTAACTTACCCTACATCACCGCAGATGCATCTGGTCCTAAGCACATGAACATCAAAGTGACTCGTGCTAAATTAGAATCATTAGTTGAAGACATGGTTAAGGCGACATTAGAGCCGCTTAAAACTGCATTAGCAGATGCCGATTTATCAACAAGCGACATCACCGATGTTATCTTGGTTGGTGGTCAAACCCGTATGCCACTAGTACAAAGTACTGTGACTGACTTCTTCGGTAAAGAGCCACGTAAAGACGTAAATCCTGACGAAGCCGTAGCTTCTGGTGCCGCGATACAAGCCGGTGTTTTATCTGGTGAAGTTACTGACGTATTGCTGCTTGACGTTACCCCACTATCTCTTGGTATCGAAACCATGGGTGGCGTGATGACAAAAGTTATCGACAAAAACACCACTATCCCAACGAAGCAATCACAAACGTTCTCAACGGCTGAAGATAACCAAGCCGCGGTAACAGTACATGTGGTGCAAGGTGAACGTAAGCAAGCGTCACTAAATAAATCTCTAGGCCAATTTAACCTTGAAGGTATTGATGCGGCACCTCGTGGTCTGCCACAAATCGAAGTAACGTTCGATATCGATGCGGATGGTATCTTACACGTAACGGCAAAAGATAAGAACACAGGTAAAGAGCAGAAGATCACCATCAAGGCATCTTCAGGTTTATCTGATGAAGAAGTAGAGCAAATGGTACGTGACGCAGAAGCCAATGCTGATGCTGACATTAAATTTGAAGAGTTAGTTACTGCACGTAACCAGGCTGACGGCATGTCTCATGCGACTCGCACTCAAATTACTGAAGCTGGTGATGATTTACCAAGTGAAGACAAAGAGAAAATTGAAGCGGCATTAGCGGAACTTGATGAAGCCATTAAGGGCGATGACAAGGACGCGATTGAAGCTAAATCTCAAGCAGTTATTGAAGCCTCGGCAAAACTGATGGAAATTGCTCAAGCCAAAGCACAAGCTGAAGGCGCAGCAGCTCCTGGAGGACAGCCTGATGAACAACAAGCACAACCTGCGGAAGACGTGGTAGATGCTGAGTTTGAAGAAGTGAAAGACGACAAAAAATAATAGCTGTTAACTACAGCTGTTAAAACTAATAAAGCGCTGTTTGCCACTTATACCTTAGAGGTATCAGGTAAAGTCAGCGCTTTATTGTTTATAAATTCGATTGATTAAGTACACATATTTATGTCAAAACGCGATTATTATGAAGTTCTTGGGGTGGCGAAAAGTGCCACAGAACGAGAGATAAAAAAAGCCTATAAACGTCTGGCGATGAAATTTCACCCGGATAGAACTAAGGGTGATAAAAGCAAAGAAGAGCAGTTTAAAGAAGTTAAAGAAGCTTACGAAATTCTCAATGATGATCAAAAGCGTGCTGCTTATGATCAATACGGCCATGCCGCCTTTGAACAAGGCGGACATGGTGGTCACGGTGGTCACGGCGATGGCGACTTTGGCGATATCTTTGGTGATGTTTTTGGTGATATCTTCGGCGGCGGGGGCCGTGGTGGCCGTGGCGGTCAATCTAGGGCGCGCCGTGGCAGTGACTTACGTTACAACCTGGATATGAGCCTTGAAGAGGCAGTGAAAGGCAAAACCGTAGAACTGAAAGTACCAACTTACGTGAATTGCTCCCCTTGTGCGGGCAGTGGCGCGAAAAAAGGGACTTCGGCAAGTACTTGTCAAACTTGTCACGGCCATGGCCAAGTACAAATGCGTCAAGGTTTATTTGCGGTTCAGCAAACTTGTCCAACGTGTTCTGGTCGCGGTAAGGTGATTAGAGAGCCGTGTACTTCATGTCGCGGTCAAGGGCGAGTTGAAAAAACCAAAACGCTATCAGCAAAAATTCCTGCTGGTGTAGACACGGGTGACAGAATTCGCTTGTCGGGTGAAGGTGAAGCCGGTGAAATGGGCGCGCCAGCAGGCGATTTGTACGTACAAGTGAATGTACGTGATCACGCAATTTTTGTTCGTGAAGAAAACAACTTGTATTGTGAAGTACCACTCAGTTTCACCGTATCAGCTTTAGGTGGTGAAATTGAAGTGCCAACCTTAGGCGGCAAGGTAAAACTGAAGATCCCAAGTGAAACGCAAACCGGGAAAATGTTCCGTATGCGTGGCAAAGGGGTTAAATCGGTACGCAGTTCAATCACTGGTGACTTAATGTGTAAGGTGGTAGTCGAAACCCCGGTAAACCTTAAGGCTGAGCAAAAAGAACTGCTGGAACAATTTCAAGCAAGTATGGGCGAGGGCAAAGATGCTGCTCGTTTCCGTCCGAAAGAACAGGGGTTCTTTGACGGAGTGAAAAAATTTTTTGATTCACTTTAATAATTTAAAAAAGGCTGCTTTCGCAGCCTTTTTTAATTATTGCTAAAGGCATTGTTATCTGTAGTGTTTTAATGCCAAAAGCGTCTATAATTAAGTTAATATTTGGATGTGGAGAATGAGAGATGGCGATACAAAAAAAATTATTAATCTTGTTACTCTCTTTTGGCTTTATTGCTCCGGCAAACGCAGGCTATGAAGAGGCGATTGAAATGATCAATCGCGGTGATTTTATTCAGGCGATAGACGAGTTAAAACCGCTGGTTGAGTTGGGTTACCCGCAAGCTTTATATCAACAGGGAATGTTACATGAAAATGGTTTTGGTACCGAACAAGATTATCAAAAAGCACTTACTTTGTACCAAAGAGCCGCAGGACGTGGCATAGCCGAAGCACAGTTTTCTCTTGCGCAAATGTATTTAAATGGTAAAGGTACCACCAAAGATGGTAAACAGGGCTTTGAGTATACTAAACGGGCGGCTGAAAAAGGCTTAGCCGCCGCACAATATAATTTGGCCATTATGTATCAAGAAGGGGTGATAACGACGCAAAGTTACAACAAAGCCGCGATATGGTATGAAGATGCAGCCATGCAAAATTATACCTATGCCCAGTTTAATCTGGCCTTGCTATATTTTGATGGTTTAGGGGTAACTAAAGATCTCGAAATGTCTTATATCTGGAATCGGGTAGCGGCCTTTAATGGCTATTCTCCGGCAGAAAAAAGTATGAATTTAGATTCTAAAAATCTCTCTCGCGAGCAAATTAAACGTTGTCGTGAACGTGCCGACGAATTGTATTTAAAACTTGTGCCTAAGGTTGAAGAATACGTACCTTTTGAATTGCAGTCACCTTAAGAAAACGTGAGTTTGTTACTATTCAGAAAAGTTTGGGATCGCAGAACTGCGACTGTGCTCAAAAACCAAAGCAGTTTCGACATTAGTCACTTCTTCTCGGGAAGTGATTGCTGCAAACACAAAGCGACGTAAATGTTCAGTATCTGTCACTGACATATGAATATAGAAGTCAAAAGCACCGCCCATATGAAACATGCTAATGATTTCTGGCAACGGCAACAATTCATCCCGTAGCGCATTTACAATTTTTTCCGAGTAAGGTTGTAATTGAATGGCGGCCATGGCTTGAATATTACCGCCAATGGTATTGTAATTTACCTCAATGAATGAACCTTTGATCACTCCTGCGGTTTTTAATCGTTTCACTCGCTCTAAACATGTTGATGGCGCAGTGCCAATGGCTGCGGCAAGATCTTTATTGGTGATATCGGCGTCTTGAAATAACAAAGTTAAAATTTGTAAATCAATATCATCAAGCTTTTTCATTAGGGTCTCTGTTTTATTATTTAACCTGAGTTCAGGTTATACCAAATTGATTAAAAATGAGCAGATATTTAATCAACTTGCTATTAATTATTCACTGCGCCTACTATAACCAATTAATTTGTTCAGCATAAGCGATTTAAATTAAATTTAGTCAATAGCGAATAAGGTATTAATTTTCTTCTTGGTTTTGGTTAAAATAGACCGAGAATTTGAATAAATCCGTTTATCATGAATCATAACTATCAAGATCTGATCAATATCTTTGCCGAACTGTTTATCGTTAGTGAGAATACTCGCCTGCTAAAAGGTGATGACGAACCCGTTTACCTGCCGGCACACAGTGACTGCGAGTTTCATCGGGTGATCTTTGCGCACGGATTTTATGCCAGTGCGTTTCATGAAGTTTCCCATTGGTGTATTGCCGGCTCGAAAAGGCGACTGCTAGAAGATTTTGGTTACTGGTACGCGCCAGATGGCAGAGACGCCCAACAACAACAACAATTTGAGCAAGTTGAAATAAAACCACAAGCACTCGAATGGGCTTTTTGCATTGCCAGTGGCTTTAACTTTAATGTATCTGCAGACAATCTCTCTGGTATCGAGGTTGACCGCTTTGGCTTTCAGCATAAAGTTTACTTACAGGTGCTGCACTATATAGAGCATGGCTTCCCGGCACGAGCGCAGCAGTTTATTGATGCCTTAATCGCGTTCTATCAACCTGAGCTGATATTGACCGCTGAACTGTTTGCATTTTCTAACCCGTTAAGCGAAATCTGCCTGCCGATATCCGATTTATCAATATCGACATCTGTCTTAGATCAAAGAGCAATAAATGAAACATTTTAAATTAGGCTTTTTAGTGAACCCACTCGCCGGTATTGGTGGCAGCGTAGCGTTAAAAGGCAGCGATGGCGCGCACACTGCCGCCAAAGCGTTGGCCTTGGGTGCACAGCCGAAAGCTAATCTACGCGCCAAGCTCGCTTTAGAAGTGTTATTACCCTACAAAGATAAAATCACCATTTACACCGCCAATGGCGATATGGGCGAAGATAGTGCCAAGGATTTGGGCTTTAATGTTGAAGTCGTTTATCACTATAAAGGCGCAAGCGAGGGAAGGGGCTCTACCGCACAAGACAGTGAACAGTTGGTGCAAGCGCTGCAACAACAGGGCGTCGATTTATTGCTGTTTGCCGGTGGTGATGGTACTGCGCGCAATGTCAGTCATCAGGTCGATGGCTATTTTCCGGTGTTGGGTATTCCTGCCGGTTGTAAAATTCACTCCGGTGTCTATGCCTTAACGCCAACGGCGGCAGGACGAGTAGTCGAATTAATGGTAAATAATGAACTGGTTTCCTTTCAGCAAGCGGATGTGATGGATATTGATGAAGCGGCATTTCGCACTGGCGTGGTAAAAGCGAGACGTTATGGCGAAATGCAAATACCGAGTGAGTTGCAATATATTCAGGCGGTAAAATCAGGAGGCAAAGAAACCGATGAAATGGTGTTAATGGATATTGCAGCTCATGTGATTGAACTTATGGATGAAGAACTGTTTGTTATTGGCTCTGGCTCAACAGTTGCTGCCGTCATGGAAGAACTGACGCTAACCAATACCTTACTTGGCGTAGATTTGGTAAAAGAGCAAGATTTGGTGGCCACGGATGTGATTGAAGCCGATTTATACCAAGCTATAAGTGACAGTCAAAAGCAAAATAAAAATCCAAATCAGGTGAAATTGGTGCTAACCGTGATCGGTGGTCAGGGCCATATTTTCGGTCGCGGTAATCAACAGCTAAGTCCAAGAGTGATCCGTGCGATTGGTAAAGACAATATTATTGTGGTTGCCAGCAAGACCAAATTACAAGCGCTAAACCAGCGGCCATTAATTGTCGATACCGGTGATAAGCAGCTGGATCTTGAATTATCAGGCTTTATTCCTGTGGTCACCGGCTTTCATGATCAAGTGCTTTATCCAGTAGCGAGTCCTGGCCTGAACTAATACCAAGTTCAGGTAAACTATTTATGAATTTACCGATTAATCAATGAAAACTATTATGCCAAAAACCCCAGCCCAGCACATACAAGGTATCGACTCTTTGGCACTACTGTGCAAATATTTTGATAGTATTCTCGAGTTGGACAATGATGATCTGCTATTTGCCAGCAGCTATTTACGAGGCTTTATTGAAGTTGCGGCAGTCGATTTTGGCGATGATCAGCAATTGCTTTGTCAAAATTTAGCGGCGCTGATCAGCCAACAATTAGTGGACGCCAGTGCTGAACTTACTGTTGATGATAAAACTCATGTAGATGACTTTTGGCAGAGTATCAGCCCACTATTCTGTCATTAACCGTGTCTACAGTTACAGTTACAGTTACAGTTACAGTTACAGTTACAGTTTAACAGTATTAATCTAAATCGTAACGGATGCACCAATGGTATGCACTATGATTTGCTTTTTATTAAATCACGGATCACAAAGCGATTTGGCGATAAGTTAAATAACATTTCTTCATCAACCGGATAATCGTCATTACAAATTTCAGCGGCCAAAATCTCGGCCAATAGTGGCGCCGAACATAGACCTCTGGCACCCAGTCCAGTGAGTACATATAAGCCATTGTTCAGTGGCGCCGGTTGTTTATAATGCCAATTTTTATCTTTGCTTAAATGTTGATAATACTCTTGGTGTTTTTCAATCTTGGGCACTCGGCCAACCATAGGTAAATGATCGGGCGTGCAACAACGCAACCTGGCTTTACTCGCCCTCACATCTGCCATGCTCCAGTTGCCAATATCGCCTAAACAACTTGCCAGCATATTAATATTGTATTGGTCGTCCTCATCACGCAAGCGAGTGTCATTATCATCCTTATCAAACGTTGCGCCGATACAATGTACGCCATTATTTTCTGGCGTCAGGTAGCCTTTGTGGCAAAGTACGGTTTTTAAATTTTCAATGCGGTCATTGCTCTGCATTTGGCTTACCTGGCCTCGCACCACAGACAAGGGCAGCTGCGCTAATGAGTCAATAGCTAAACTGTCAGCACCAGTACAAAAAATTAAATTTTGTATTTGTTTTTGGCCCTTGTTGGTGGTGAGTAACCATCTATTATTTGCCAGTGATTTTACTGCAAGCACCTTCCGATTGGTCTTCACTTTTACTTTGCCTGTCGCGATAGCGGCCTGAATGATGGCCTGCACCAATTCTGGCGGGCACACCCAGCCAGCTCTTGGCATGTACAACCCAGGATGATCAACGTCAATACCACTAATGTCGTTAACTTGCTCTTTGCTAATGCCATGAATAAGATCATCAGGCCAAACATTTTTCTGACAAAATGTTTGTTGGCGTTGCACTAATGCAGCTTTATAGGAAACATCGATTAAGCCATCGAAACCGTGACTAAATTGATAGCCTTGCTTAATTAACTGCTTGAATAACGCCAATGAATGCTCAAACCCTTGCTGATAAAATAAGCTCAAACTGTCTTTATCTTGATGCAACAGCGGGAATAGCGCGCCGATGGCATTACTTGATGCGCCTTGTGCTATTTGCTCATCTTTGCATAATAAGGTGACATTAATGCCTTTATTGGCGAGCGCCAATGCTGCACAGGCACTGGCAAGCCCACCACCGACAATGGTGGCGTGTTTCGAACTTTCAACTTTCTCTCGGACTTTAAACCCGGTTATCGGTTTACCTCGCCTTAAACCGATGAATCTGGCCTGAGTGGATTCGGTTTTCTCGGCGTCATTTCCGTCGTTACCGTAGTGTATCTTGTTGACTTTAAAGCCAACCTCACTCAAACCGCGACGAACAAAACCGGCCACGGTGAATGTGCCTAGGCTGGCGCCTTTTTTCGCTAACCGAGCGAGCTGTGTAAATAGTGCTTTGCTCCACATCTCTGGATTTCGACTCGGGGCGAAACCATCAAGATAAAACGCATCAACCAGGCCTTTATCGGGCACTTCAATGGCGGAAAATGCTGCACTGGCATCACGAAAATGTATGGTTAACGATACGGCAGCATCGGCAAAGGTATAGGTTTGTTGGGTGTTTGCCGCGATATCATACTGAGCCAATAATTGCTCACTAAACAGGTGAAACTGCGGCCAAAGCTTGAGCGCTTTACGCATATCTTGCAAAGTTAACGGGTATTTTTCCGTGCTGATAAAATGAAGTTTTATTGCGCTCTGATTACATCGTTTAAAGGCGATAAATTTTTCCAGAGTCAAAAAAAAGTTCAAACCGGTACCAAAACCGGTTTCGGCAATCACAAATTCGCTGGCGTTGAAGTTTAGCCAGGCTTGCTCAATATTATTTGCTTTAATGAACACTTGTTCGCTTTGCTGGCAACCTAAGGTGTTATCGAAATAAATATCGTCAAAATCGGCAGAAAATGGTGCGCCATTTTTATCAAATTTTACGTTTGCTGTTTTTATTTGTGACACAGGAGGCGATCCTTGTTTTCAGTTTTGATCAAAATGTCGTGCGTTAACTCACTAATTTTGATAAATTTTACCCTGTCAACGCGATATTATCTAGTAGAGTCGATGGAAAATCAGCGTACAGGTGTACACTGGACAGACCAGATCGGCAAATAAACGTAGTATGATACGCACAGTTCAATCAATAAACGATGGTTATATATATAATGAAACGTGTAGTTATTACAGGTCTTGGTATTGTTTCTTCAATCGGTAACAATGCTCAAGAAGTTCTAGAGTCTTTAAAAACTGGTAAGTCAGGTATTTCTCGTTCAGAGAGCTTTGCCGAAAACGGATTACGTAGTCAAGTTTGGGGAAAACCAAACATTGAGCCAAGTGAGCACATAGATCGCAAAGTGTGGCGTTTTATGGGTGATGCCGCAGGTTATGCTTACATTGCGATGGAAGAAGCGATTGCCGACGCCAAATTAACGCCTGAGCAAGTATCGAATTTCCGTACCGGTTTAATTGCCGGCTCTGGTGGGGCATCATCGCTAAACGTAGTAAAATCTGCGGATACTCTACGCAAGCGTGGTGTTAAGCGTGTTGGTCCTTATGCGGTACCAAAAACAATGTCATCGACATGTTCAGCATGTCTTGCTACTCCGTTTAAAATTTTAGGTAATAATTACTCAATCAGTTCAGCTTGTGCCACTTCAGCACATTGTATTGGCCATGCCGCAGAGCTAATTCAGCTGGGCAAACAAGATATCGTTTTCGCCGGTGGTGGTGAAGAAGTCGATTGGTCTTTGGCAATGATGTTTGACGGCATGGGTGCTTTATCCACTAAGTATAATGACACACCAGAGCAAGCTTCTCGTACTTATGATGCAAACCGTGACGGTTTTGTTATCTCTGGCGGTGGCGGTATGGTTGTGGTTGAAGAATTAGAACACGCATTAGCTCGTGGCGCCCACATTTATGCAGAAATCGTTGGTTACGGTGCAACGTCAGATGGCTACGATATGGTAGCCCCAAGCGGCGAAGGTGCCATTCGTTGTATGCAACAAGCGATGGAAGGTGTTGACGGTAAAATTGATTACTTAAACACTCACGGCACATCAACTCCTGTTGGTGATGTGAAAGAGCTTGGTGCTATTCAAGAAGTGTTTGGCAACGACTCGCCAGCAATTTCAGCCACCAAAGCAATGACCGGCCACGCGTTAGGCGCCGCTGGTGTACACGAAGCTATCTACACCATGTTAATGATGGAAAATAACTTTGTTGCGCCATCAGTGAATATTTCTGATTTGGATGAAAAAGCCATAGGCCTTGATATTGTCTCTGAAACCCGTGAAGCAAACATTGATTTAGCAATGTCAAACAGCTTCGGTTTTGGCGGTACTAACTCAACTCTGGTAATGAAGAAATATAAATAAACGAAGTTTATCTATATTTTCAAAAAGTCAGGTGCGTCCTGACTTTTTTATGTCTGAAATTTAGGGACGGGCTACGGGCAGACTGTGTTGGCTGTGAGCGATGTTTAAATTAACGCGAACTGCCAGAAGCTCTTCGTTTCTCGTCTCTCGTTTCTGATGAGATACGCTTTACGTATACTCTTCTATTTGTATCACCTTGGCTTGGCCATTTTCTATGCTGATTATGCCTTCCATCCACACATATTTATTCAATTTTTTCGAGCGATAACGCAAAATAATTTTTGCTTCTTTATTCCCCAGTAATTCCGAAGAAATAAATGCGACATCAGTACCAACACGTGATCGACTTCTATGACCTTGTTTCAAGTAATCAATGTATTCAGATTTAGAATATTTAAGGACAAAGCCATAGCCGTTCGAACCTTGGGTGACGATAACGGTTAATTGTGGGGATAGCACCGCTTGCAGAAGGCCTTTAGCTTCTGTTTTGTGAAAATCGATAAATTGTTGTGCAATATGGTTTATAGACTCTTCAGACAGCACTTCTTCAGCTACCGCTGCCGTGCTAACGTGGAGCCAAACCAAAAGCAACAAAACTAATTTCTTCATACCCTGCTTATTAACGCATCCGTTAGCACAAAGCGATTTTTAACCAGCATGAATAAATCCGTTTTTACCGCAAGGCTGAAACCACTTCCCAAGTCACAATATGGCGTGTGCTATATTAAAGGGATGTATATTTTTGTTATTTAAGTTTACTTACCTAACCTAAAGATAGCGCACTTTTGCTGAAATAGGGTAATCAATTTTGCAAAAAACGACCTTTTATTATCAAATTAAACAAATTTTCACTGGTCCGATTCTTTTTTAGTCGAAATAATGATATTAATAATTTCAACCAGTTAACAATGTTAAAGCAACTGGTTCTGATACGATTGACTGCGGCTGCACATTATTTGTAATGTACAGGTTTACTATGACAATAATTTATTAAGGTAAATTCTATGCAAATCGGAATACCTAAAGAAACACTTTCCGGTGAAAACCGTGTTTCAGCCTCGCCAACATCCATTCAAGCACTGATAAAGCTTGGCTTCGATGTTGTGGTTGAGCAAGGCGCTGGCGATAACGCCAGTTTTAATGATGACGTTTATCAGCAAGCAGGTGCTGGCATTGTAAAATCTGCCGATGCCTGGAACGCCGATATCGTGTTAAAGGTAAATCAACCAGCAGATAATGAAGTCGACCTGTTAAAAGAAGGGTCTACCTTGGTGAGTTTTATTGCGCCTGCGCAAAATAATGATTTGCTGGAACAGCTTAAGTCCAAAAAAGTGAACACTCTGGCCATGGAAATGGTACCAAGAATGACCCGTTCACAATCTATGGATGCGTTAAGCTCGATGGCAAACATTGCCGGTTACCGAGCGGTGATCGAAGCAACCAACCATTTTGGTCGGTTTTTAACCGGGCAAATTACTGCTGCCGGCAAAATTCCTCCGGCGAAAGTAATGATCATTGGTGCCGGTGTTGCAGGTCTTGCTGCCATTGGTACAGCTGGCAGCTTAGGTGCAATCGTTCGTGCTTTTGATACTCGTCCCGAAGTAAAAGAGCAAATTGAAAGCATGGGTGCTGAATTCCTTGAGTTAGATTATGAGGAAGAAGAAGACACTGGCAGCGGTGACGGTTATGCCAAAGAAATGAGTCAGGCTTTTATTGACGCTGAAATGGCATTGTTTTTAGAACAAGCGAAAGACGTCGACATTATCATCACCACGGCGATGATCCCGGGTCGACCTGCTCCTAAACTTATCACCGAAGAAATGGTATTGGCAATGAAGCCGGGGTCGATTGTGGTGGATTTAGCGGCACCGGGAGGTGGTAACTGTGAACTTACCGTTCCTGGTGGAATTAACGAAGTAAATCAGGTTAAAATCATCGGTTATACCGATTTCGTATCACGCCTGCCAAACCAAGCTAGTCAGCTTTATGCCAATAACTTAGTCAATTTAATGAAGTTATTGTGCAAAGAAAAAGACGGTAACATCAATATCGATTTTGATGATGAAGTGCAACGTAACATGACCGTGGTTAAAGATGGCGAAATTACTTTCCCACCACCGCCAATTCAAGTCTCTGCAGCACCCGCGGCAAAACCGGTCGAAGCTGTTGTTGCCGTTGCAGACGAAGCACCAAAATCAAATGCCGTTAAATACATCGCAATGGCGGTGGCCGCACTTGGTTTTACCTGGGTTGCAAGTGTCGCCCCAGCAGATTTCTTATCACACTTTACCGTGTTTGTATTGGCATGTGTTGTTGGCTACCACTTGGTTTGGAACGTAAGCCACGCCTTACATACGCCATTAATGAGTGTAACCAATGCCATCTCCGGTATTATTGTGGTTGGTGCTTTGCTGCAAGTCGGCAATGATTCACTGATAGTGCAGGTTCTTGCCGGAGTTGCCATATTAATCGCCACCATCAATATTGCTGGTGGTTTCTTTGTTACTAAGCGCATGCTTAAAATGTTTAGAAAGTAGAGGAGTAGTAACAATGAATGAAGGAATTATTACTGCAGCATATATCATTGCTGGATTATTATTCATTATGAGTCTTGCCGGGCTGAGTAAACAAGATAGTGCCGAAGCGGGTAACTGGTTCGGTATTGTTGGTATGGCCATTGCCTTGATCGCAACCATTGCCAACCCGAGTGTAACCGGAGTGCCACTAATCATAGCTTGTATGGCGATTGGTGGCTTTATTGGTATCCGTTTAGCCAAGAAAGTGGAAATGACGGAAATGCCAGAGCTGGTAGCTATTTTGCATAGCTTTGTTGGTTTGGCCGCGGTTTTTGTCGGTTTTAACAGCTATTTTGACCACAGCGTGTTAATGATGGGCGCTGCTTTAACGATACACAGTGTTGAAGTGTTCTTAGGCGTATTTATCGGTGCGGTAACCTTTACCGGTTCTATTGTCGCCTTTGCCAAATTGCGCGGTATCATCAATACCTCTGCGTTGATGTTACCGCAACGTCATAAGTTGAACCTTATTGCCATCATCGCCTGTATTTATTTAATGGTGCAGTTTGTACAAGCCGGCGGCGCAACTGCGCCATTATTGATCATGACGGTTATTGCCTTTGTTTTTGGCTGGCATTTAGTGGCTTCCATTGGTGGTGCCGACATGCCAGTGGTTGTGTCTATGCTTAACTCATATTCTGGCTGGGCAGCAGCTTCAGCAGGGTTCATGTTAGGCAATGATTTATTAATTATCACTGGTGCTTTGGTTGGTTCATCGGGTGCCATATTGTCTTACATCATGTGTAAAGCGATGAATCGCTCGTTTTTTAGTGTTATTGCCGGTGGTTTTGGTACCGACGTACACATTGCCAGCGACGTCGATTACGGTGACCATATTGAGATCACCGCTGAGGCAACGGCCGATTTGTTATGTGAAGCGAAAACGGTAGTGATCACCCCAGGTTATGGCATGGCCGTAGCACAAGCGCAATACCCGGTGTATGAAATTACTCGTGCCTTACAAGATAAGGGCATTGAAGTACGTTTTGCCATCCATCCGGTCGCGGGTCGTTTGCCAGGACACATGAATGTACTATTAGCGGAAGCGAAAGTCCCTTACGATATCGTCCTTGGTATGGATGAAATCAATGATGACTTCTCGAAAACTGACGTGGTACTGGTCATTGGTGCCAATGATACGGTGAACCCGGCAGCGGCAGAAGATCCAACCAGCCCAATTGCTGGCATGCCGGTATGTGAGGTGTGGAATGCGAAACAAGTTATTGTGTTTAAGCGTTCAATGAATACTGGCTATGCGGGTGTGCAAAACCCATTATTCTTTAAAGACAATACCGCGATGTTATTCGGCGATGCGAAGGATTCAGTTGAGAAAATTTTTAAGGCACTGTAACAGGGCTGGTAATTCTTAAAAGCGCTCTTCAGCAAAATTCATCCTTGAATTAATAAAACCGCCTAATCTCGATTAGGCGGTTTTTTGTTTGCCCAGCAAAGCTGGCAAACCCGACAGACTGAAAGAAGTCTGTATCACCCTGACTAAGGGGAAGATAATCCGAATGGCAAGGGCGTTATCGGCTAACGATAGGG
>MABC01000014.1 GCA_002162925.1 Thalassotalea sp. 42_200_T64
TAGTGGTGAGCCACAATTAGTCCTAAATGTGGAGGAGAGGAACAGTATTATCATTGACTGTCTGGGCAGCATCTATCAGAAAATTTATTCCTAAAAATGCTGCGGAATGTCGGATATATATAAATTTTAAAGTTTGTATACATGAAAAAGTGGCGGACCAATAGATAATCACAAAGGTTATCCTAGATCCCGGGAGTTAAGTTATTCGGCTTTTCGAACAGGTAGTTGTGGGTATTTGCCCATTCTTAAGATCAGAATACAGGCGATGATCATGATGCCCGACATCGCCCATAGCACTTCGGTATAACGACCAGTAACATCATAGGCAATACCCATAATGAGTGGCCCGACACTGGCGCCCAGTTTAAAGCCTGAGTAGCCGTAACCATAAATGGCACCAAAGCTACGCGGACCAAAATAGCGGCTGGTAAAATATGCCATGACATCAAATTCAGCACCAATGGCAATACCGATCAATCCGGTGCACATTGCTGTGGCCGGGCCAGTGGCGCCCATGGGAATAATGCTAAACCTATGACCGGACCAAACATGAAAAACACCACCACAAACGGGGCAAAAAACTTATCCATTAAATAGCCGGCAAGTAAACGACCACCAACAATCGACATACCCAGATAGGCAAAGGTTCCTACTGCTTGTTTTAGGGTTAAGCCTTGGTCCATCATCATCGGCACCAAATGCAGCAGTACCGTTGAAGTGGTTAAACCGGTGATCAAAAATGACGCGAACATTAACCAAAATGTTTTTTGCTTTAATGCTTCTTTTGCGGTAAATCCTACTTTTTCGCCGGTGTTTGCCACAATTTTGATGTTTGCTTTCGCGGCATCGCTAATGCCATCTGCGTTTAAACCAAGCTCTTGTGGTTGATCTTTAAAGACAAAACGGATAATAGGTAACACCAATACCAGAATTAATACGCCAATGGCGACATAGGCTTCACGCCAGGTGTACAAATCGATAAAGTAAGAGGCGATAAACGGCACAATGGTGGTGCCTAACCCTACGCCAGCAAGGCCGATGCCTAAGGCTAAGCCGCGCTTCTTATCAAACCAGCTGACCAATATTCTCGAGTAAGTCAGTGGCGCCGTGCCCGCACCCATAACTGGAATTAAAATACACATGGCATACAAGTGCCAAATCGACGGGGTAAGTAAGACATGGATGTATGGTAAAGGCAAAAGCAATAGTCGAAGGTATCATGATTTTCTTGACGCCATATTTATCGACCAGACTACCCACGTATGGGAAGAAGAGGATAGCGGTAATACCGATAAACGTAGGGGCCATCGATATTTGGCCACGACTCCAGCCAAAGCTGGTTTCAAATTCTTTAATAAATGTACCAAACGACATGGCAATAACACTATAGCCCAGTGACAGGCCGACAATAGTGCCGATAACTATCCACCAACCATAAAAAATCGATTTGTTTTGCATTGTTGTTTCTATCTCTTTTGTTAATGGTGTTTCTAAAATTTCACTAGCCATGCTCACCTCGTTAGTTGTCTGTATGCGAATTAAACTAATTGTATACATGGTGACTATCAAGTATCTATTTTGACTGTGGCAGTAATTTAAGCGAGTTAAGCAACTGTCGCTTTACTCATTAATTGTATCGTTAGTCGCGCGGTTAAGCTCACGGCCCAGCGTTAAAATCGTTGTTCTTTAAACCTGACATTTTTGTGAATACCAATGAAAATGACGGTTGTAGCACTATCGTAGAATCTTAACTAACCCTCTATTTCGACAGCCAACTCAGCTGTTTATGGTTTAGCATATCGTAAAAGCTGGCAGTGATAAAATCTACTGGCTATAACATTTTAGTTATAGTCGATGTGGTAAATATTATTTTTATATTATGGCTTGGTTACGTAAAGTGAACTCATTCGAAAAAACTGTCCAAGAGAGCATTGAATGAATACCACTATACCCCATGCCGGTTCCATTTTAAAAACTACGTTGCCGGCGAGTTTACTGCCAGTGACAAGCTGTTTGAAAATATTAACCCGGTAGACGGTAGCATTATTAATCATGTTGCTGAAGCTGATTCCGCGCTGGTAGATAAAGCGGTGAAATCGGCTCATGCTGCACTGCAAGGTCCTTGGGGCAAGATGACGATGGACAAGCGTTGTGCCTTGCTACATAAGGTTGCCGACGGCATTGAATCGCGCTTTGATGAATTCGTTGCTGCTGAAATGGCCGATACCGGTAAATCATTGTTTCAGGCACGTACCATTGATATCCCCAGAGGCGCGGCAAATTTTCGCATTTTTGCCGACATGGTGAAATCACAATCGAGTGATTGCTTTCATACCGACACTCCAGATGGTAAAGGCGCATTAAATTACGCGGTAAATAAACCGCTTGGTGTTGTTGCCGTTATCGCGCCGTGGAATTTACCGTTATTGCTGATGACCTGGAAACTGGCCCCAGCAATGGCCGCCGGCAATACCATTGTTGCCAAGCCTTCAGAAGAAACCCCTGCCACAGCTACCTTGTTAGCCGAAGTGATGCATGCTGCCGGTATTCCTGCAGGCGTATTCAACTTAGTGCATGGCTTTGGTCACCAATCGGCAGGTGAATTTTTAACCACTCATCCCGGCGTTGATGCGGTGACGTTCACCGGAGAATCGAGTACCGGGTCCGCCATTATGAAAGCCAGTACCGATGGCGTAAAGGCGTTATCGTTTGAATTGGGTGGCAAAAATGCCGGCATTATTTTTGATGATTGTGATTGTGATTGTGATTTTGACGAGGCGGTAGCCGGTACGGCCCGCTCTGTTTTCACCAATGGCGGACAAGTCTGTTTATGTACAGAGCGCTTGTACGTGCAGCGTTCAATCTTCGATAAGTTTGTGGCCGCGCTTAAAGACAAAGCCGAAGCAATAAAGATTGGCTGGCCGTTAGATGAAGATACGGACATGGGACCGGTAATCTCTCAAAAACATCGTGACAAAGTGCTGTCCTATTTTGACAGCACAAAAGCTGATGGGGCAACAGTCGTTACGGGTGGCGGCTATCCAGTGTTTAACGATCAACGTGATAATGGTGCCTTTGTCCAACCGACGATATTTACCGGTTTGAGCGAAGACAGTAAAATTGTCAAAGAAGAGGTATTTGGGCCAGTGTGTCACATCACCCCATTTGACCATGAAGATGAGGCCATCACCATGGCCAACGATAGCAAATATGGCTTGGCAGCAACCGTGTGGACCACAAATCTGCAACGTGCACACCGAGTTTCCCAACAAATGGAGGTGGGTATTTGTGGGTAAATGCCTGGTACCTGCGCGATTTACGTACCCCATTTGGTGGCATGAAATTATCCGGTGTTGGCCGCGAAGGCGGTGTTCATTCACTGAACTTTTATTCAGAGCCAACCAATATTTGCATCAAGATCTAAGCCTATAGCAAAAAATACCGTAGCAAATATTTTATTTCTGTTTTCAGAATTAGCAAAAAATTAGTCATTATTAGGAATTAGCGATGAGTCAAACAACAGCTAGTACAAGTCTCGCAACGAACGAGAATGTCATTAAAGCCGCCTTGCAAATACGCACCGCGCACCAGCAAGGCTATCCTTGTGAACCAGTTCGCGATTTACTGCCGGCGCAATGTTTAGCGTCGGCATATGCAGTACAACAACTGAATACTGAATATTTTCAACAGCAAGGTCGACGCACCGTTGGCGTAAAAGCGGGGTTAACCTCTAAAACCGTACAAAGCCAATTGGGGGTCAACCAACCCGACTTTGGCGTGCTCTATGCCGATATGTTTATTGGTGACGGTGACACGGTTGCTTTAGATGCGGTAATGCAACCAAAAGTCGAAGCGGAAATTGCGCTGGTATTAAAACACGATATTACCGTAACCGAGCCAACTGTGGTCGATATCATCAACGCCACCGCTTATGCGCTACCTGCGATCGAAATTGTCGGCAGCCGTATTGCCAATTGGGATATCAATATCGTCGATACCATCGCCGATAATGCGTCATCAGGATTGTTTGTTTTAGGCAGCAAACCGGTAGCTTTAAAAGACATCGATTTACGCCTTTGCGGCATGGTGATGGAACGTCGGGGTGAACAAATATCCACGGGTGCTGGTCAGGCTTGCTTAGGCAATCCGTTAAACGCCGCAGTGTGGTTAGCGAAAACCTTCGTGGCAAACGGCTCACCGTTAAAAGCGGGCGATATTATTTTAACCGGTGCCTTAGGTCCTATGGTACAGGTTGCTCCGGGTGATGTGGTGGAAACGCGAATTTCCGGTTTGGGCACTGTCACCGTGGCATTTTCCCATAGTCATCCAAGCAGTAATGAAATTAACAACTCTGAGGAGCAAGCATAATGGCAGGTTCTCAAACTAACACTGAAGTAAAAACTAAAACCTCTTCACCTAAAAACTCTAGACCTAAAACTAAGGTGGCGATCATCGGTTCCGGCAACATAGGTACCGATTTAATGATTAAAATTTTGCGCAGCTCAGAATCTTTAGAGATGGCGGCAATGGTTGGCATTGATGAAAATTCAGATGGCTTGGCGCGAGCGAAAAAACTCGCGTAGCGACCACTCATGAATGGATTGAGGGTTTGGTGAATTTGGCCGGGTTTGCCGACATTAAAATAGTTTTTGATGCCACGTCTGCCTACGCCCACAAGCATCACAACGAAATACTGCAACGCCATAACAAGCAAGTGATCGACTTAACGCCTGCAGCCATTGGTCCTTATATCGTGCCTGTGGTGAATCTTGAACAAATATTGCAACAAAGCCCGAGCAAGCCAATGTCAATATGGTCACTTGCGGCGGGCAGGCAACTATCCCGATGGTGGCGGCGATCAGTAAACTGGCCAAGGTTTATTATGCTGAAATCGTGGCATCCATTGCCTCAAAGTCGGCAGGTCCAGGCACACGTGCCAATATTGATGAGTTTACCCAAACCACCTCTCGTGCCATTGAGCAAGTGGGTGGTGCAGCGAAGGGTAAGGCGATTATTATTATGAACCCGGCAGAGCCGCCAATGATGATGCGTGACACTGTCTTGGTATTGAGTGAGTTACCAGAACAAGCTGGCACCAGCGAAGCTGAAATTCAGGCATCAATTGAAGAAATGGCCGCCAAGGTTCAGTCTTACGCTCCCGGCTATCGATTGAAACAGCAAGTGCAGTTTGAACGCTTTGAAGCCGATGCGCCATTGCACATTCCGGGCTACGGCGATTTTGTTGGCCTTAAATCGGCGATCTTTTTGGAAGTCGAAGGCGCAGCCCATTATTTGCCAGCTTACGCCGGAAACCTGGATGTCATGACCTCTGCTGCTCTGGGCACTGCAGAAAAAATTGCCGACATCAAGTTTGCCAAAGCGGATGTTGCCACATTAACGGCTAGCATCACAGCGTAAGGAATTATTATGAGCAAGTTAACGAATTCATCATCTGAGCCAGCAATTGCAGCGGCAACCGATGCCAAAAAATTATACATCCAGGATGTAACCTTGCGCGATGGCATGCATGCCATCCGTCACATGTACTCCATTGAACATGTTCAAGCGATCGCCAAGGCCATAGACAAAGCCGGTGTCGATGCCATTGAAGTCGCTCATGGCGACGGATTGGGCGGCGCAAGTTTTAACTATGGCTTTGGCGCTCACACTGATAAAGAGTGGATAGAAGCCGTTAGCGATGTGATTGAGCACACCAAATTAACCACGCTAATTTTGCCCGGGATCGCTGTCAAAGAAGATTTAAAATGGGCATGGGACTCTGGCGTTCGCTCTGTTCGTATTGCTACCCATTGTACTGAAGCCGATGTTGCCAAACAGCACATTGAATATGCGCGCGAGCTGGGCATGGACACCTGTGGATTTTTAATGATGTCGCACATGAGCTCTCCGGAAAAACTGGCTCAGCAAGCAAAATTAATGGAATCGTACGGCGCCCAATGTGTGTATATCACAGATTCCGGCGGGGCGATGAATATGGACGATATTGCCGCCAGAGCAAAAGCTTACAAAGCAGTATTAAAGCCAGAAACTGAACTGGGTATTCATGCCCATCTTAATTTATCGCTTGGTGTGGCAAATTCCATCGTTGCGGTACAACATGGCGTAACTCGTATAGATGCCTCATTGGCGGGGATGGGCGCTGGTGCCGGTAATGCACCGTTAGAAGTCTTCATTGCTGCTGCCTCTCGCCTAGGCTGGGATGATGGCACAGATTTATACACCTTAATGGATGCCGCTGACGAACTCGTTCGTCCGTTACAAGACCGGCCGGTGCAAGTCGATAGAGAAACGGTATCACTTGGTTATGCTGGCGTGTATTCCAGCTTCTTACGCCATGCCGAAAAGGCTGCGGCTACTTACGGTTTAGATACCCGAGAGATATTAGTGGAGCTTGGGGCGCGTAAAATGGTCGGCGGCCAGGAAGATATGATCATTGATGTGGCATTGGATTTAGTGCGGAAAAAACAAAAACAAGCACAAACTAACCACAGTATTTCGCAACGAGCTTAACCAATAGAACTTAACTATGAGTAATTTACCATGAGCAATTTACAATTTTCAAACCATAGCCTTGATGAAAAAATCAGTGTGTTAGCCAAACAGGTAGACGATGCGGCGTTTCACGCGACAGCGATAATGCAGCTATCAGAACAAGGCTACCCGCTAAATTTGGCCGAAGCTTATCATGTGCAAGACCAGTCTCTTGCTCGTCGCTTAGCTCGTGGCGAGCAACAAGTTGGTATTAAAATGGGCTTTACCAGTCGTGCCAAAATGATCCAAGTGGGGGTTGATGACATGATCTGGGGGCCACTAACCGATGAGATGTTTATCGAAGAAGGCGGTGAAGTTGCTCTCGATAAGTTTATTCACCCATGAGTAGAGCCAGAGTTCGCCTTTTTATTGAAAAAACCTTTATCAGGTAACGTCACCCTGACCGAAGTCATCGCTGCGGTAGAAGCGGTGGCTCCAGCGTTGGAAATTATCGACTCGCGCTATAACAACTTTAAGTTTTCCCTTGCAGATGTTGTCGCCGATAACTGTTCTTCATCGGGCTTTACCATTGGTGCCAGGCAACAAGCCGGGGTGGATTTATCTAACCTTGGCATGGTGATGGAGTTTGATGGCAAAACCGTGCAAATAGGTTCAAGTGCGGCGATTTTAGGCAACCCTTACCGCTCACTTGCTGCGGCTGCTCGGGTTGCCGGTGAAGCTGGCAAGGTATTACCTGCGGGCTCTATTGTGTTAGCCGGGGCGTCAACCGCCGCACAAGCATTAACGCCTGGCGTTCATGTGAAATTACATTGTGAAAAATTAGGCGTTGCCGAATTTAGCCTTATTTAACATCGCAGGGATTGATAGCGCAGGATTTAAATATCCGTTACAACAAAAGGTAAAACCATGACGAACAATACAGCAAGCACCGATTGCCAGGTAATCAAAGGCAAAGCCAAGCCTCGGGGCCGTTTTCCCCATTACAAACGCGCTGGCAACTTCATCTATGTTTCCGGTACCAGTTCACGCTTACCCGATAACAGTTTTGTCGGCGTTGAAGTGGACGAAATGGGTGCCACCAATTTATCAATCAAAGCGCAAACGCGCGCGGTTATCGACAACATCAGTGATATTTTGCAAGAAGCCGGTGCTGACTTATCCAACGTGGTAGAAGTGAGTAGTTACTTGGTTAACATCAACGACTTTGCCGGTTACAACCAGGTATATGGCGAGTACTTTGATGAGTCGGGGCCTAGCCGCACCACCGTGGCCGTACACCAGTTACCACACCCGCATTTATTAATTGAAATTAAGGCAGTGGCTTACAAACCACTGTAGCTTTTGGAGAACAAGATGAGTAACGAATTAATTGACAATGTCAGCAGCTTAGCCGGCTTTAATTTTCAACAGTGGATCAAAGATCATCAGCATTTATTAAAACCACCGGTAAACAATAAACTGATCTGGGAAGATGCCGACTTGATGGTCACCGTGGTTGGCGGCCCCAATGAACGGTATGACTATCATGTTGATCCGGTAGAAGAATTCTTTTATCAAATGAAAGGCAATGCCTTTTTGAAAGTGATGACCAAGAATGGTCCAGAAGAAGTGCATTTAAAAGAAGGTGATATTTTCTTATTGCCAGCGTTTGTCCGTCATTCACCACAACGTCCGGAACAGGGCAGTATTTGCCTGGTGATTGAACCGAAACGTCCAGATGGAGCTAAAGATGCGTTTGAATGGTATTGCCAGGAATGTCATCACCTGGTGCATAGAGCCGAGATGGTATTAAAAAATATCTCAAAAGATTTACAACCTGTGTTTAAAGCCTTTGCCAGCGATGAATCGCTGCGTACCTGCCCAAGCTGCAATGCGATTCATCCCGCATAAACACATAAATTAACACAGAAATAAATATAGGAAGTATCATGAGCGTAGTAGACATGCACACCCACTTTTTACCGAAACAATGGCCCAATCTCGCCAAAAAATTTGGCGGTGGCGAATGGCCCTGGATGCATCATACCGAGCCAGGTAAAGCGATGCTAATGCTGGGCGATAAAGATTTTCGTCCGGTATATGAAGCCTGCTGGAACCCGGCGGTTCGACTGGAAGAAATGGATCGTGACGGTATCGATATTCAAGTGATGTGTGCCACACCGCTATTGTTTGCCTATGCCAAAAAAGCGAATGAGGCGCATGAATGTGCGAAGATATTTAACGATTTAGCGCTAGATATCTGTGCCCATGATAACAATCGGTTAAAAGCCCTGGCGCAAGTGCCATTGCAAGATATTGATAAATCCTGTGAAGAAGTCTCTCGGGCCGCTAAAAATGGTCACGTAGGCGTGCAAATTGGTAATCATGTGGGTGATAAAAACCTCGATGATGAAGGCTTAGTAACGTTCTTACAGCACTGTGCCAGTGAAAATATTTCAGTACTGGTTCACCCCTGGGATATGTTAGGTGGCAACAGAATGCCTAAATATATGCTGCAATGGTTAGTGGCAATGCCGGCGGAAACTCAGTTATCTATTTTATCGCTTATTTTATCGGGTGCATTCGAGCATATTTCCAAAGACTTGAAATTGTGTTTCGCCCATGGCGGCGGCAACTTCGCGTTCCAATTAGGGCGAGTAGACAACGCCTGGCGTCATCGCGATATCATTCGTCAAGATTGTCCCAATCTGCCTTCGTCTTACACCGATCGTTTCTATGTTGATTCTGCGGTGTTCTCTGATGAGTCTCTGCAGTTATTGACTAATGTCATGGGCGAAGACAGAGTATTACTTGGCTCCGATTCACCATTCCCGTTAGGCGAGCAACGTGTTGGTACTTTAGTCAGAGAAAACAAAGCATTAACCGATAAGGCCAAACAAAAAATATTGGGCTTAAATGCCATGGAGTTCTTTAACCTTTAAGCACTGAGTTGACTATATATTTAGGCAAATAGGTATTATAGTACACACGTTAACCTTCATCGAGACAGGAATTAGAACTAAGTGAACAGTATAAAAGTCGCTGGTAATTCAGTAACGCCATCAAAGCTGGTGTGTATTGGCCGAAATTATGTCGACCATATCCATGAGTTAGGCAATGAAATTCCTGACGATATGGTGGTATTTATTAAGCCCAATTCGGCGATAAGCCAAGAACTAAATTCTTACCATCAAGAGCCATTACATTTTGAAGGTGAATTGTGTTTTGTTTATCAAGCTGGCAAGTTTAGCGCGGTGGGTTTTGGCCTGGATTTAACCAAACGTGGCTTACAATCAAAATTAAAAGCCAAGGGCTTGCCATGGGAGCGGGCGAAGGCCTTTACCGGCTCTGCCGTGTTTTCCGACTTTGTCGCCATTGACAGTATTGATGCATCATTATCATTAGAGCTTATTATTGACGGGCAAGTGGCTCAGACTGGCGGGGTCGAGCGGATGATCTATAAACCTGACGAAATTCTTACCGAACTGCAAACTTTTATCGATTTGGAAGATGGCGATGTAGTCATGACCGGCACACCGAAAGGGGTCGGCGTTATTAAAACGGGGTCGACTTTTGCTGCTAAAGTGGTGCGTAATAATGTAGCGCTGTTAACTCATAACTGGCAAGCCAGCTAACAAGTTAACAGCTAATCGTTTTCAACGACTTATAAATCAAGCTGCTTTTTATTTGCAGTTCTCAATAGTGAATAACCTAAAAATAATAATAGGTAATGAAAGCTACCGCCACCACCGCCGCCACTATCCATAGGCACATCATTAACGGTAATGTCGACTTCAGCCGTGGTGGCTAAATGGCCATCATCAACAGTAACCCTAAAGGTAAGTGTGGTAGTCGAACTAATGCTCGGAGCGGTAAAAGTTGGCTTCGCCACTGTACGACTACTAAGAGTTACACTCGTCCCCGAAGTTTGCGCCCATTCAAAATTTATTGTGTCATTATCTGGATCGCTGCTCATACTTGCGTCTAAGGTAACAAATTGATTTTCATTAACCGTTTGGGTAACTCCTGCATCGGCAACTGGTGGATTATTAGGAATGGTACTCAGCTGATAAATGCTGCCGGTGCTGCCAGCGGGAATGCCAGTGGCATTGGTCAATAAATACAGCTCACCGTCACTATCTTCGGCGAAACCTAATATAGAACCAACGCTCACATTATCAACATTTTGAAATTCGGCGATGGTGGATTCTTGGTTAATATAAAATATTCGGCCGTTATAGTCGCCAAACACGTAATGCCCTTGTAATTGCGTATCTATGCTGCCGTGATAAACAAAACCACCAATCACTGCGATACCTTCATCGTGATCGTATTCAATGAATGGATCAATAGTATTCATGTCATCGGCTTGTTCAAACACATAGCCGTTGTCGTTGCCGTTTGGGAAAAAGCCAAAGCTACCCTCTCGAATATTCCAGCCATAATTACCGCCAGAGGTGATGATGTTGATTTCTTCAATATCGTTTTGACCAACATCCGCTGCATAAAGCTCACCGGTTTGGCTATCGAATGACAAGCGATAAGGGTTTCGCAAACCATACGCATATATTTCATCCAAGCCTGCAGCATTTACCATAGGGTTAGAATCGGGGATACCGTAAGCACCATTAGCAGAGTTATTTCCTAAGGGATTGATTCGGATAATGGTACCTAAAATAGTCTCAATGTTTTGGCCGTTACCGCTATCCCCATGGCCTATCATAGGTGAGTTGATAAAGTCTTGACCATCTACGTCATCGGCACCGCCGCCGTCACCAATAGCAACATACAATAAGCCATTACTGTCAAAGGCAATGGCGCCACCATTATGATTAAATTGCGGTTCGTCAATTCGTAATAATTCGCGTGCAGATGCCATATCGATAATAATGCCTTCGGCACCACCGATATCAGCCAGCCACTCAGTGAGTACTCCTTGATGATCGGCCACCGTATTTATCGGCATAGTGGAAAAATCTGCCATCGCCCCATTGGGTTGCGAGCTATAGGTGTAAAACTTGTTATTGCTGGCAAAGTCTGGATGAAAGGCAATACCTAATAAACCGCGCTCATCAAAACCGCCAAATTCAGGGATACCAATGGTGACTAAATCAGCCGATATATCCATCAGCACAGTCGCAATACCATCGCTTTTATTAATGGCTAGAATTTGACCAGTTTGCTCAACAACGTAGAAAAAGTCGCTAACCCCTGGCGCTGCAACGCCCCATAACGGTGCCGTCAGTCCTGTTGTTACCAGTTCGAGTTTTAATTTTAAACCACTAAAGATCGGCAACGGCAAAGGGTCGTCAAGTTTAATCGGATCGCCAGGAGGAGGGGGTGCAGTGAGAGCGGTAAAACTGAAGTCATCAAATACTGCATAACTAGGATTGTTATTGATTAACTCCATGCGTGAAATGCCTTCGTTACTGTTGATACTTATCGTCTGCCATGAAGTAGTGGCAGTATAGCTGTCGACTATGTTGTCATTGATGTCATAAACATTAACCACAGCGCCAACGGCGCCTGATTGTGCTCTTAAATAGACGTCAATTATGACTGCTGGTGTTTCAAAGGTAACCATGGCAGTATTATTTTGTACCATAAAGGCTTGCGAACCCGTTCGATACAAAGACAAAATACCGGCAAATTTTGCCTCGCCATTGGTAAAGGTGACGGTGTTGGGAGAAGTACCTAAAGTGAATGAACCACTTAAATCTGTGGTTTCAAAACTGGTGGTAACGTCAGCGGCAAAACTAACCTTTACTAAACAGAGAATTAACAGAAAAAGTAGCGAGAGCATACTCGTACTTCGTTTAAAAAGTGACGTAGAGAGTAAATATTTCATGGCCATATCCAAATAATTTAATAATTGGTATTGGATATGACCTGATTTTTAAGATTAAATTTCAGTCGATTAACATGGGGCAAGAGGCGTTGGCTGGTATCAACCGCCAATGAATTTAACTTTAAAACCGTTCTTCTCGAGTACAGTTTTAATGACATCGCGTTTATCGCCCTGGATTTCGATGACTTCACCGACAACTGTGCCGCCAGTGCCACAGGTTTGTTTCAGTTTTTTGGCCAAAACTTTCAACTCTTTTGCGGCCAGGCCCAAGCCGGTAATGGTGACTACGCCTTTGCCTTTACGGCCTTTGGTTTCACGACGTACGTGGGCAAAACCATCGGATGGGGTAATGGCTTGCTCTGCTTTTTCTTCTTTCACACGACCACCGTCGGTAGAATAAACAAGTTGCGATAATTGATCTTGTAACGATGACATAGTGCTAATTCCTATAAAACCTATAAGCTGTACTCGGAAAAGAAATGGGCGTGTTGAGCAAGTGCTGGTTATCCCGAGTTCAGGTTATTATAACCAATATTAACAAGGTAACGCACTCGATATTTTCAGCGGCAAATAACAAGAAACCAGCCTGTTGGCTGGTTTCTGATTAATCTGGGGAGATTAAATTAAATGCTTAAGTTCCTGAATCGAATTCAGGATAAGTATTACAATTTAGCTTCTAGCTCAGGTAGGGCGTCGAATAAGTCAGCTACAATACCGTAGTCAGCAACCTGGAAGATTGGCGCTTCAGCATCTTTGTTGATAGCAACAATAACTTTAGAGTCTTTCATACCCGCTAAATGTTGGATAGCACCAGAAATACCTACCGCAATGTATAAGTCTGGAGCAACGATTTTACCGGTTTGACCAACTTGCATATCGTTAGGGACAAAACCGGCATCAACCGCGGCACGTGATGCACCAATAGCAGCACCAAGTTTGTCGGCAATGCCTTCAAGCAACTGGAAGTTTTCACCGTTTTGCATACCACGACCACCAGAGATTACTACGCTTGCAGCACCCAGATCAGGACGTTCTGAAACGGTAAGTTCAGCACCAACGAAGCTTGAAATACCGGCATCAGTTATACTATCTAAAGCAACAATTTCTGCAGCGCCTGTAGTTTCAACAGCATCGAAACCAGTAGGGCGAACAGTGATAACCTTAATAGCATCTAAAGATTGTACTGTTGCGATAGCGTTACCCGCGTAGATAGGACGAACAAAAGTATCGCTACTTTCTACCGCAATGATGTCAGAAATCTGCGCAACATCTAACAGCGCAGCAACACGTGGCAAAAAGTTTTTACCCGTTGTCGAGGCTACTGCCAAGATGTGCGAGTAATCTCCAGCAAGTTCTGTAACCAGGGCACTTACGTTTTCGGCTAATTGGTGTTCGTATGCGGCATTGTCTGCAACTAAGACTTTGCTTACCCCTGCCGCTTTTGCCGCTTCATTAGCTGCCGGTCCACAGTTTAAACCTGCAACTAAAACGTGAATGTCACCACCAATTGCTGTAGCAGCGGCAACGGTTTTTAATGTGTCAGCCTTAAGGCTTGCATTGTCATGTTCTGCAATTACTAAAATAGACATTAGATCACCTTCGCTTCATTTCTTAATTTTTCGACTAACTCATCAATTGACTCAACCATAATACCGGCTTGACGTTCAGCCGGAGGAGTTACCTTGATTAACGTAGTACGAGGGCTTAAATCGATACCGAAATCGCCAGCAGCTTTAACAACTAAAGGCTTACGTTTGGCTTTCATGATGTTAGGCAATGATGCGTAACGTGGTTCGTTTAAACGCAAATCTGTGGTTACGATAGCTGGCAAATTAAGAGCAACAGTTTGTAAACCGCCATCCACTTCACGAGTAACGTTAACTTTATCGCCTTCAACTTTCACGATCGAGGCAAACGTACCTTGTGGCATACCAGTTAACGCACCTAACATTTGGCCTGTTTGGTTGTTGTCTGAGTCAATGGCTTGCTTACCGAGTAATACCAATTGTGGTTGCTCTTCTTCTACAACTTTTTGCAAAAGCTTAGCAACGTTAATTGAATCTAAATTTTGGTCGGTATCAATTTGAATCGCACGATCAGCACCGAGTGCTAATGCCGTACGTAATTGTTCTTGGCAAGACTTGTCACCAATAGACACGGCAACAATTTCAGTCGCTGTGCCAGCTTCTTTTAAGCGAACCGCTTCTTCTACCGCGATTTCACAGAATGGGTTAATGGCCATTTTAACGTTGGTTAAGTCAACGTTTGAGTTATCAGGCTTAACGCGAACTTTGACGTTATAGTCAATTACGCGCTTAATTGGAACTAGTACTTTCATAGCAACCTCTAAATTTATTACCTAAGTAATTTTACTTGTTGTGCGATATTTTATATATTTGTAGGCAATAGTCAAACACTTGTTTGAAATTGTTGTTTAAAACTGATTTAATGTATAATAAATGGGTATAGTATGTTTTATGAGTAAAAGGTTACTAAGCCGATTACTAAACGTCAATGTTAAGTTACATTTAAAATGATCTATGACAATAATATTGCCGGATTTGCATAGGTTTGCCGCTTATAAAATGCTATATATAGATAACTAAATTTAATCAGTATTGTTCGAAAAATCAATCTAAGGGGATACGCGTGGAACGTGAATCGATGGAATTTGATGTTGTGATCGTGGGTGCAGGCCCATCGGGTTTATCTACAGCATGTAAATTAATGCAAATGGCACAAGAAAAAGATCAAGAATTAATGGTTTGTGTTGTTGAAAAAGGCTCTGAAGTTGGAGCTCATATATTATCTGGTGCCGTCTTTGAACCTCGTTCATTAACTGAATTATTCCCTGACTGGAAAGAACAAGGTGCACCATTAAACACGCCAGTAACTGGCGATGATATCTATTTATTAAATAACAAGGATAAGGGCATTAAACTGCCTAACTTTAGTGTGCCAAAAACCATGCACAATGATGGCAATTATATTGTCTCTATGGGCAACGTATGTCGTTGGTTAGCTGAACAAGCGGAAAGTTTAGGTGTTGAAATCTTCCCTGGTTTCCCGGCGCAAGACGTCATTTATGAAGACGGTAAGGTCGCGGGTATCATCACCGGTGATATGGGCCTGGACGCTGAAGGCAATCAAAAAGACTCATTCATGCCAGGCATGGAGTTACGCGCCAAGTACACAGTATTTGCTGAAGGTTGTCGTGGCCATTTAGGCAAAGAGCTGATTAGCAAATTCGACTTGGATCAAGGCAAACAACCACAACATTACGGTCTTGGTTTTAAAGAAATTTGGGACATTGACCCTGAGCTTCACCAGGAAGGTTTAGTGGTTCATTCAGCAGGTTGGCCATTGACAGGCGATACAATGGGTGGTGGTTACTTATATCACGCCGAAAACAACCAAGTATTTGTTGGTTTAATTATTGATTTAAATTACTCAAATCCGCACTTAAGCCCGTTTGATGAATTTCAGAAACTAAAACATCACCCGAAATTTGCGCAATACCTTAAAGGTGGCAAGCGTGTCTCTTACGGTGCTCGTGCTTTAGCCAAAGGTGGCTTCAATTCACTGCCGAAAATGACTATGCCGGGTGCAGTTTTGGTAGGTTGTGACGCCGGTACCATTAACTTTGCCAAGATAAAAGGTAATCACACCGCAATGAAATCTGGCATGTTAGCCGCTGAAACTATCTTTGCGGCGCTTGCCGCCGGTGATGAAGGTGGTAATGATTTAACGGCTTTCACCGATAACTTCAAAAATTCATGGCTATATGACGAGTTATACAATACTCGTAACTTTGGTGCGGTAATGCATAAACTGGGTACATACCTTGGTGGCGCCTATAACACCCTGGATCAAAATTTATTCGGTGGTAAATTACCGTTCAATTTCTCTGACAACAGTTTGGATCATGAGCAATTAAAACTCGCCTCAGAGTGTCCGGTTATCAGCTATCCGAAACCGGATGGGGTATTAAGCTTTGATAAATTAAGTTCAGTATTTTTGTCAAATACCAACCATGAAGAAGAGCAACCCTGTCACTTGAAACTGAACGATATGCAAATTCCAATTAGTGTGAATTTTCCGAAATACGCCGAGCCTGCACAACGATACTGTCCAGCCGGTGTATACGAAGTGGAACAAACGGCAGACGGCGAGAATAAATTTGTGATCAACGCACAAAACTGTATTCACTGTAAAACCTGTGACATTAAAGACCCAAGCCAAAACATTACCTGGGTAACACCTGAAGGTACTGGCGGTCCAAACTACCCGAACATGTAGCTTTGATATTCTCTGGCTAAGGCGTTCATCGCCTTAGCCAGAGAATATCAAGTGCTTTGCGGTGATGATTCGTTTATAATGCGCGCAATTTTTATCCACCGATAACTTGTATGCGATTTTCAATAACTGTTAAACCTCTGTTAACTTTTCTCTTACTCTGCTGCATTATTGCTTGTTCACCACAAGCTGATGTAGCACCAAACGCTAGCGAACAGCAGCAGTTGCAATTAACTGGGCGGACAATGGGGACTATCGTTTACACCGTTAAACTAATTGCCAATAAACAGCAGCTTGAACAATCACAGCTGGCGAACAAAGTGGATGATTTATTGGTCAAGATCAATGCGCAAATGTCTACTTATGATAAAAATTCAGAATTATCAAAATTCAATCAATACCAGGGACATGATGCCCGTACCATTTCGGTCGAATTAAACCAGGTATTAACTGAATCGATCCGTTTGGCACAATTAACCCAGGGTTCATTGGATGTTACCGTTGGCCCATTAGTGAATCTGTGGAGTTTTGGTCCAGAAGAGCGGGTAGAAAAAGTGCCATCGGCGGAGTTGATTGCCAGTACGAAACAGCACATAGGCATTAAAAAAATTACTTTAATCAGACGACAATTATCCAAATCGGACACGAAAGTGTATGTGGATCTTTCGGCAATTGCCAAAGGATTTGCGGTGGATAAGGTAGCAGAACTGTTAGAGCAAAACGGTTACCATAACTATCTAGTTGATATTGGTGGAGAAATGCGCCTTAAAGGGGTCAAGACTGATGATCAGCGCTGGCGTATTGCGGTGGAAAAACCAATTGCTGGTACAAGAGCGGTACAAAAGGTTATAATACCGGGCGATAATGCGGTGGCAACATCGGGTGATTATCGAAATTATTTTGAAGAAAATGGTATTCGTTATTCTCATACCATTAACCCTGAAACCGGTTGGCCGATAAACCACAAGTTGGTATCGGTAACTGTGGTACATCCATCATCAATGACTGCCGATGGTTTAGCAACGGCAATTGAAGTGATGGGCCCTGAAAAAGGTTATGAATTTGCCAAAGCAAACAACCTTGCGGTGTATTTAATTAGTAAAACGGATGACGGTTTTGCCGAATATAGCACTGAGCAGTTTAAGCAGTTAGTTGTCGAATAGCATTTTATTACCCGTAGAAAGAGAGAAAACATGTCAATATTTTTATTAACCTTTGGTTTCTTTATCGTTATGTTTTTGGCGATGGCAATAGGTTATATCATTCAACAAAAAACTCTTGCTGGCAGCTGTGGTGGTTTAGGTTCAGTAGGTATTGAAAAAGCGTGTAACTGCGACAATCCGTGTGAAAAACGCCAGGAGCGTGAGCGTCAGTCGGCATTAAAAGAAAACTCATTGGAAGTGAAAAACATCTAACCAATTCAAAAAAAGCTTAATACCAGGTATTAAGCTTTTTTTTGAATTACTCATCATTAATTTTTGACACTTGCTGGTAATAACGATCAAATCCGATTGTTTGATAAATGCGTATGATTGAATATATGCCATGTAAGCTACCAAGCAGTAAACTGGAAATAATAACAATTGGGTTGGCTTCACCAAGGTAGGCACAACACAGTGATGCCACAATAGATGCAATGAATAAAGATGAGAAATAAATTCTTACTCCAATGAGTAGATTTTTTATTTTTAAACCAAAAACTTCATTAACCACCATTGACATTTGAACACCACAGAATATAAACCATTATAATTATAATGGTTTATATTCTTTTTGGTTATATCGAATTGATATATGATTTTCCATTTCTGAAAAATCTATTCCAGCAATTTACAGTTTAAATGCAGCTGATCGTGGTCAGAGAAAATCTGCCACTGCTCACCGCTGTTGCTAATGCCAATATCGGTTGCTAGCAGGCAAGGTTTTTTAAACTCAATTTTTAATCTATCCACGGCTACCTTTTTCTCGATCAATAATAAATGCGCTAAGTACATGCCATGAATGATGGCACCGGGCATGCCAAATAGTTTTGCCAGTCTTTCACTGATATGAATAGGGTTGTAGTCATAACTCACCTTGGCATAAGCTCTGGCGATAAGGTTAGTGACATGAAATGGCGTGCCTCCAGAATACGACTGCGGGTTCGATAATGGTTTTCTCTCCATAGTCTTGAGCTTTTTCAGCATGGTATTTTTATTGATCAAACAGCATTTATCGCCTTGATAAAACTTTGATTCAATTTGTACCAACTTGCCCAACGGGTGGCCGAGATTTTGTTTAATGTTGAGCACAACTTTGTAAGGTTGCTGAAAATCAATCATTGAAAACTGTTTTAATTCGGCGGTTAAGTGGATCAAACCCAGTGGCGAAAAAGAAAAATGCTTATGGCTGAGTGCTTTCATCATAGGTTTGAAACCGGCAATAAAGGCATAGCTTATCGGTAAGTCTTGTTCGGCAGGCAATTGATAAAGCTTACGAAACCGCTCTATATTTTTGCTAGAGAGGCCTTTTACTTCAAACTTAAGACTGTATTCATTAAAGAATATTTTCTGTTTACGTTTGGTGAGTAACTTTAAATAATGGTACATCTACAGCATTGTCCGTAAGCGTTATTTTCTATATGTGCTTGTATACCCTACCATAGCAAATCTATAGCAGTATCCAGGGCAAACGAGTCTAAATTGAACAAATTTGATTTGCTAAAGGTAGAATCCCGATTTTTTTTCGGTTATTTTCAGGAACTTCTAGGATCAAGTTGACGATCCTTTTTACCCA
>MABC01000079.1 GCA_002162925.1 Thalassotalea sp. 42_200_T64
ACTAAGTATCTAGAAAATTACTTAGGTTGGTTTCGGTTTTTGGATACAAACGAAAACCCTAACAAAAACAACTTGTTTAAAGCTCAACAACACTTAGCGGGAACATAGCCTTTAATAAAGAGCGGTCGTGACAAAATAAAAATTTCAAATAAAGGCGTTCGAATGATTAATGGCAGCATTGATAAAAACAGGAAAAACCCTAAGGTTTTGGTTGAGAATAAAATAACTTTTTCAGGTCCTGAAACAGAGCTGAGTATTTATGACACGTTCGAGCAAGCCAATCGAGTTGCACTAAAATCTGATCAACTATTATTTTGTGGCATGGTAACCGGCAAAAAAGTCATGCATTCCCCAGCTGACCAGTTCGAAACCGCTTTTTTCCCACACGAATCGTTTGTGATGGCACCAGATAAAATGGTAGAGATAGATTTCCCCGAGGCGAAATTCAATCAACCTACCACGTGTTTGGCCATTGAGATATCCACCGATCGCATCAGTCAAATTGCCGAGAGCTTAAACGCTGATTCGCCGATTGCTCAAACCTATGGTGAGTGGCAATATAATCATCATTTAGTACACACTCACCATAACAGTCAAACGCAAGCATTACTCAATAGAATAGTGCAAATTTATACCGAAAATCATCAGGATAGAAACTGCATGATAGACCTAGCCATTTCTGAGCTTACTATTCGATTATTGCGTCATCAGACAAGAGGTTTTCTCTTACATCACAGTGAGCAAGAACCTGATAACAATGGCTTAAATGCTGCGCTGTATTACATCAATCATCATATGACGGAAACGTTAAACATTGAACATTTATGCCGTATTGCCTGCATGAGCAGAAGCAAGTTTTTTCACCAATTTAAAGCTCATTTAGGTTGCTCGCCCATCGCCTATCAACAGCAAATTCGATTAAAACAGGCAGTGGAGCTGATAAAACAAGGCAAACAAATTACTCATGTTTGTTTTGCCTTAGGCTATAGCAATACCAGTCATTTTAGCCGGGTTTTTAAACAGTTTTATGGTATCAGCCCAAGTGCTTATAAAAATAGACACTTGTTATAAAAGTTTGGAAATGGCTTTTACCAACTCTTCGGCGTTAGTCGATTTTTTATGAAAATGACTAATACCAAATTCTTCAATATTATGCTCATCCACGTCTTCACTGTAGCCAGAATTCATAATAATAGGAATATTCGGAAATGATTGTTTAACTGCCTGGCTGAGTTCTATGCCTGACATCTCCGGCATGCTTTGGTCGGTTATGATCAAATCAACAGTTTGTTGATTTAGTATTTCCAGTGCCAACCGTCCATTATTAGCACTAAACACATGATAATCATGAAAATTTAGATAAGATTCTAAAAATTTAATAATGATAGGTTCATCGTCAACGACAAGAATTTTTTTATCTTTCTCAGGGCTAGGTTTTCGCTCTTTTGTATCTGCAAGCTGTTGCTTACTCCGTTCAGCATCAGCTTGCGGCAAAGCAAATGAACGGCAGCTGCTTTGTGGTTCGGCTTTGCCTTCATAGTTGATAAACCTATTGGTTATCTGACTGATCTTTGCCAAACCTATAGGTTTTTGGACAATATAAGAAAACTGCGGCTGCGTTTCTTCTCGTTGCTCAACATTTTCAAAGTAGCCGGTGATCAAAACTACCGGACAATCGGCTCGCACCTGCCGAACATTATCGAGAATGGTTATCCCTCCTTGTGAAAAATCACCAATAATAAAATCGGTAATGACAATGTCAAAACCATCCGGGTGTTTTTTTGTGTAATCAACTGCCGCTTGCACATCAGAATAACATTGCACTTGGTAACCAAGCTCTTGCAGCATTTCCAACGTTGCTGCTTGCGTGTTTAAATCGTCTTCAATGTAAAGGATGCGGCCTGAGCCTTGGATGATGTCATTTGAAAATGGCAGATATTCAGGTTTAATATCTTGATTTTGTTGGAATATTGGTAAATAAACGGTAAACGTAGAGCCTACTCCCAGCTTTGATTCAACTTCAATAGCACCATTATGATTTTTCACTATTGTCTCACAAGAGCTCAAGCCTAAGCCGTGACCATATTCCTTGGTGGTAAAATAGGGTTTGAATATATCTCCTTTTTGTTGTTCCGAGAGACCAATACCATGATCTTTAATCGCAATGGCAAAGTAGCTGCCGGGTCTAAGTTCAGCATGATCTGAGTGCTGAATTTCACAATTGCTGATCGATACAATAATTTCTTCATAATTGTGTGACGCCTGCGCTGCATTGAGCAGAAGGTTGTTCATTACCTGGTGAATTTGGTTAATGTCGGCATACAGCTCAGCGCTCTTATCATCAACCTCAAGTTTGATTGGCGACTTTATCGTAGACCGGACAAAAGACATCGACTCTTTGATCATTTCAGCAAGGTTACAAACCGATTTGGTCACCTCTCCTCGCTGCGAATAGTTCATAAATTTTTCAGTGAGAACTGAGGCGCGGGAAGTCGCACCTTCAATACTGTCTAAATATTTTACAATTTCGGTGTCTTCGGCTCCTTTGGCAATTTTCATTTTTGCCAGCTGAGAAGAGCCAAGGATCATCATCAAAATATTATTGAAATCGTGTGCCAGCCCTGCGGCAAGAGTGCCAAGAGAGTCGAGTTTTTGATTGGCAACATTCTCGTCTTCGAGTCGTTTACGTTCGGTAATGTCGTGAAATGCCCCTAAAATACCGATGATATCACCATTGCTATCGGTTAAAGGTATCTTGCTGGTTTCAAGCCAGGCAAGCCGTCCGTTGGCTTGTCTTTGACTTTCAATAATATTTAATTCCGCCTCACCAGATTCCATAACCCGGCGATCACACTCACGAAAAAAGTCGGCTTCTTCGGTTGTCCAGGGTAAATCATAGTCCGTTTTGCCTAAATAATCTTTTGGCGAATCAAGTCCGGCAACATCGGCAAGGGCTTGATTACAACCAAGGCCTACACTGTTTCTATCTTTCCAAAACACACAAAAAGGCAGCGCATCAAGCACAACTTGAAACAATTCGATAGATGGTTGAACAGTGCGATTACTTGAATTCATGAAAAAACACCCTTATTTAATACTCAGAGAATAAACGCCTTATTAAACAAAGTCCATTTTTATGGGCAAGAATAGGTAACGATAAAACCTTACAAAAATAGAGGTTTTATCGCTACGCTGAGGTCAATATACTACAGCACCTGAGGCTTCTATAGACATCAAATTTGTCCAATTGTTTTGCTGTCTTTTTGGTAACGTGATTGCAAATAGTCAAACACGGTGCGAATGCCAAACGCTTCACCACCCAACGGCCGCCCTGGCAGTTTTCGAATATTCCATGCCATCACATCAAAATGCAGCCAATCAGTGTCAGGGTTTACAAACTCTTGCAAATACAAGGCGGCAGTGATGGCGCCAGCAAATGGAATGCTTGCACAATTGGCGATATCGGCAACGTCACTGTTGAGTAAACTTTTATAATCGTTATACAAAGGCATACGCCATACCGGATCGTTGATTTGCGTACCCAGGCTTATCAGTGTGTTGGCAATTTCATCATTATTGGCAAAGAAACCGGGCAATTCAGTACCAAGGGCAACGCGCATAGCACCGGTTAAGGTAGCAAAATCAATCAGTAATTCCGGATTGTCATTATTTGCCTCATCTAATGCATCACACAACACTAAGCGACCTTCGGCATCGGTATTATCAATCTCTACCGTTAATCCTTTGCGGGTGGTTATAACATCACCCGGACGTAATGCGTTACTCGACACCGCATTTTCCACCGCGGGAATGAGTACACGCAATTGCACAGGTAAATTATGCGACATGATCAATTGCGTTAATCCCAACACATGCGCCGCGCCGCCCATGTCTTTTTTCATATTGCGCATACCCGCTTTCGGCTTAATGTCTAAGCCGCCACTGTCAAAGCATACCCCTTTACCGACCAGAGTGACTTTCGGATCGCCAGCCTTGCCCCAGGTTAAATCAATCAAACGAGGTTGATGGACACTGGCACGTCCTACGGCATGAATGGTTGGATAGTTTTGCGCTAACAAATCATCGCCAATAATCTGCTCAACCTGACCACCATATTGGGCCACTAGCGCAAGCGCGGTTTGTCCCAGATGTTCTGGCATCATATCTGCGGCCGGGGTATTGACCAAATCACGTACCAGAGCGCTGGCGTTGGTAAATTTTAATACCTTTTCAACCAGGGCTTTATCATCAATCACTAACGTTGCCCGTTGTTGCGGTTGTTGATAACGGGAAAATTGGTAACACCCCATGGCCCAACCAAAGGCAAATGCCTCTTGGTACTCATTTGCTCCATGGTATTGATAATGCGCGACCGGCAATTGCTGAACTAAATCACCACTGGCAAAATAGTGACTTGGGTTTTCAAGCACCACCACCACCTTTTGCAGTTTTCCTGTTGCATCTGGAATCAATGATAAGCCATTACTTGCTTGCGTTTGTTGTAACCAGGTTTGCACTTGTTCAGTTTCAGCCAACAACCAATTTTCAAAGTCTTGTTGGCGAACAATAATTAGTGGAATGGTGCTGTTGTCAGTAGTATCTACTATGCTCATTTCTTTCCTTAAACTATGCTGTATAACCATTTAAGCCTATTATCTCATTAACAGGTGGTCAGATAAAACCTTTTTAAATGAATCACCTAATACCAATCCGTATAATTTATTGGCAAGGCGCTAAAGATCATATAGCATCGAAACTCTGTGGGTTGGCTAAAATCAATTATAGTTAATTGATGTTGCCAATTTTGCCAATATCAATTATGCGATAACAATGAGAGTGATATGAATATACCTGACATCCCAAATTATCATGCTCTGGCGATGTTATTGATCACCGGGTTAGCGTTATATTTTTTTCGTCGCGAAGACATCCCGCTGCAAACCTCATCTCTTGCGGTCATTGCGATATTAGGCTTAGTGTTTACCATATTTCCCTTTCACATTGATGGTGAACATTTAGAGCCTTCCTCGTTATTTTATGGGTTTGGTCATGAGGCGCTGATTACCGTTTGTGCGTTAATGATCATAGGTCAGGCATTAGTCAGGACTGGTGCTTTAGAGCCAATTGGTCGAAACTTGGCCAAATTGTGGAAAATAAGCCCAACTCTGTCTTTATTAATGACCTTGCTGATTGCCGGTACACTCAGCGCCTTTGTCAATAACACCCCAATTGTCGTGCTGTTTTTACCAATTCTTATCAGCGTATCGATAAGAACCAAAACCGATTCTTCGCCAATGTTGTTACCTATGGGTCTAGCCACTTTGGTTGGCGGTATGACCACCACCATAGGTACGTCTACCAATTTACTGGTCGTGAGTGTTGCCAGTGATATGGGTTTACCCCGTTTTAGTATGTTTCATTTTGCTTATCCGGCACTTATTGCGGCATTCGTTGCCGTAATTTATCTATGGCTAATTGCGCCAAAACTTCTGCCTAAACGCAAGCCTATTTTACCCGACACCTCGCCGCGGTTATTCAGTGGCTATTTAAACATTAATGATGACAGTTTAACTGTGGGCAAAACCGTGGCCGAAATTAGAAAATTGACTGAAAATCAAATGACCATAGATTTTATTCAACGCAGTCCGGATTATCGCAATGTGATGCCATTGCCCGATACGGTTATAAAGGCCGGTGACAGATTAAAAGTAAAAGACTACCCTAACCGCTTAAAAGAGTTTGAAACGGTGTTAAAAGCCACGTTATATTCTGGCCAACACAAACTGGATGCCGATCATCCATTACTTGAAGACAAACAAACCTTGGCAGAAATTGTGGTCATTCAAGCATCAGGACTACATGGTAAAACCTTAAAAGAGGTGAACTTCAAACAAAATTTTGGCGTTTCCGTACTTGCCTTACATCGAGGTGGTATTGCTATGGATATTGGCCGAAAAAGTATTGGCAACGTAACCATTCAAACCGGTGATGTATTATTGGTGCAAGGTGATGATAATCAGGTGGCGGTATTAAAATCGGCTCGTGGCTTGTTGATCATCGATGGCGCGGCAGATTTGCCCCATTCGAAAAAGGCGCCGTTAGCGTTAGGTATTTTAATTGCCGTTATATTAGTCGCCGCACTGGGCATTTTACCCATTGCGATCAGTTCGATTTGTGGAGTGTTAGTTTTATTGGCAACCAATTGCATCAATTGGGATGATGCATCGTCGGCGTTAAGCAGCCAGGTGATCCTTATTGTCGCCGCCTCACTCGCCTTAGGTGCTGCCATGATGAAAACAGGAGGTGCGATGTACATCGCACAAGTATTTGTCGCGTTGGCCATCGATTTACCCCCTGCAGGGATTTTATCCGCGCTTATGCTGTTACTCGCCATTCTCACCAATATTGTTTCCAATAACGCCGCTGCGGTTATCGGAACCCCTATTGCTGCATCGGTTGCTAACCAGCTTAACTTGCCGGTAGAGCCGTTTATTCTTGCCGTATTGTTTGGCGCTAATTTAAGTTACGCCACCCCCATGGCCTATAAAACCAATCTATTGGTCATGAATGCCGGCGGTTACAAATTTTCCGATTTTATGCGGGTCGGCATTCCATTGATCATTTTGATGTGGGTTACCTTATCGTTTTTGCTAAGTTGGATATACCTGTGAAAAAAAGCTTCGCGAAGCCTTCTTTAGCTAAAATAATTTGATCTCAACTTGCCGTGGATTTTTCAATCTAAATGGTTAAGCAAGTGCCTGAATTTGCGCTAAAGCGAGTTCTATTTCTCGTTCATTGTTCAACAGCGATGGTGCAAACCTGGCATAACTTTTACGGTAAGGGGTATTACTCATGATAATGCCGTTGCGGTGTAATTTTTTCACCACCTCTTCTGCCGCCATACCTTTCACATCAAAGCACACTAAACCCGCAGAGAGTTGAGTTGAACTTGGGGTGTAAAGGATTACGTGCGGCATTTTCGCCAAGCCTTGTTTGGTATAACTATTTAACTGGTGAACTCGTTTTTCAACATTGGCTTTACCGAGTTGCAGATGTAATTTGAACGCCTCAGGCAATGCCCAGCGGTGCTCGAAGGAATGAAACCCTCCAGGAGACATATGCTCTCCAACCGGAACATTGTGCTGGCTGGTAAGTCCTAACCATACATCATAAGAAGCACTAAAACTTGGAATAACCGGCTCAGACTGTGCCCATGCCCTATCGTTTCCCCAAATCACTCCCGTACCACGCGGGCCAAACATCCATTTATGCGTACCCGCAACGAAGAAATCACACCCCAGGGTGCTGATATCTACATTCTCAATGCCAAAACCATGCACGCCGTCGACACAAAATAATATTTGTTGTTGCGAACCTCTGCCATGATTAATTTTTTTTATGGTATCTGCCATCGCCCGAATTGGCAGTTTTACCCCCGTTGATGAATGCACCCAAGTAACGGCTACCACCCGTGTCTTGAGGTTTATTCCAGCTTTTAACCGATTCAATACGTCATCTACCGAAGCCAATGCCGGCTTGTCATAAAGCTTGATGCGTCGAACGTTAGCACCGGTGCGTTGCGCTCGATGTGCTAACGACATATCGGTGGAATAATGATCGTGAACCGTTTGTAGGATTTCATCTTCGGGCTGCAATTGTAGGCCACTGTAAATTAACCCTAGACCCATAGTAGTACTGTCGGTTAAGGCGATATTTTCAGCTTTTCCGCCCATATACGCCGCTGCGGATTTAGCGATATCGGCTTCTATCGTTTCAAATCTGTCGTGCCAGTAATCGGCGGGGTTTTCATCCAGTCCTTGTCTGTGTTTTTCAATGGCAACGGATACTGGCTTTGGATGAGATGCCAGAAGAAATGTAGATAATTGGATGTATTTATGAGTGAGCGGAAATAAACTTCGTAATGCTTTCCAATCGCCTGGTGCAATAGTATTTGTTGAAGAATTCGATTTCGTTGAATTCAGCGCTTGAGTGTTAGCAATAACGGATTTTGACGTTAACAAGCCTGCACCTAAAGTGATCCCTAGTTTATTCAAAAATTGACGTCTTAACATATTAACAGTCCTGTGTTTGGCATTGCGATAATCATCTATTACAGGTGTGAAGTACTGATAGATTGGTTCAATATAGTGTAGAAGATTGCGAATTAAACGCAAAAGTGAGGTGATTTAACCTGTCCGGAAAGTTGCAATTGTTTAGAGCTTTGATAAAGCAAGCCGATAACCTTTCTCCTAATTGCCCTTATCCATTTTACGGTAGTGAAAATACACCCCAGATAATATGACAACCACGCCAATTGTTGGATAAAGGCCAGAAAAATTTAGCAAAGCCCCTACGATTATTAAGGCATGGCCTGAAATTGAATAACCAATTGGCTTACTTGGTTTGGCTTTACCGGTTTTAATCAACACCGCCGCCACCAGGCTATAACAGATCATCAATAACCATAATAAATTGAACGTATTTGCCATTAAATTGCCTCTTTAAAGATCCAGCAATACCAATTTGATTCATTAAAAATGTGCAGATAATTGGTCAACTTGGTATTATATTAATCATAGTGGGTTTTATCATTATTAGGAGATCTATGCTGAAAATATATAGCGATGAAAGCTTTGTTCAGGTTCATCATATTAAAAATTTATTGGAAAGTCATAATATTGACTGTACGACTAGAAATGAAGGGTTATCATCTTTGGCAGGTGAAGTTCCCAGCACCGAGTGCTGGCCAGAGCTGTGGTTAATCGATGACCGTAAAGAGCAAGCGGCGATGGCAATTATCGCCGAGAGTAAACTTGACCGCTCTGCCCAAAAAAGCGACTGGGTATGCGCAAAGTGCGATGAAAAGATAGAAGCAGAATTTGAAATTTGTTGGCAATGTGGTTCTTTACGCTAGACAAACTATGCATTTATGCCAATAATCCCTGCCAACGCTCAACATAAATGAAAAAAGATGAATAAAGATGGATAAAGATGACTATTGAACCCGGCAAGTATCAGCACTTTAAAGGCAACTTTTATCAAGTACTGCACGTGGCAAAACACAGTGAAACCGAAGAAGAGTATGTCGTGTATCAACCATTATATGGTGAACAAGACATTTGGATAAGGCCACTGTCGATGTTTTGTGAAACCATTGAACGTGATGGCAAGCTATTGCAACGTTTTAGCAAAGTAGATTAATTTAACCATATGAGAAATAGTATGTATAGGTTACTGATAGTTTCTCCTCGTTGGTCTTTGGCTCAACAGTCTTATTAAGTGGATATTAGCCGTGTTTAATTACAGGCTCTATCCGTCTATCTAACACAGTCACTTAAACCGAGTTCAGGTTATTTGCAATTGCGGCGGCATAGGACAATTTAACGTATCCGCGATGGCACGCATCAACTCCATTTCTTCTACCAAATACATCTTGTCCTGCGTAATAATACAAAGGCAAGCTCTGATCAGTTTATGCTTAGAATTAGACATTAATAATGTTAGACCTGAGGAATGGTTAAAATATATTTACCAATATTGTTATTGTTGGCCATCAATTGGTGCGCCTGGTCTGCTTGTTGCCAGTCAAACTCTTGATCGATAACCGCGTTAATGTGGTGACCTTGTAACGCCACAGCAAATTGCTCGGTAAAGTCTGCAACCAATTGTGTTTTATAATCATCGCTGCGGTTTCTTAGTGTACTGGCGTGGATATTGACTCGCTTAAACAACATTTTGGCAACATCGACCTTGTCGCAAAAACGGCCGCCCAACATGGCTAGCATCACAATTCGGCCATCGAGTGCTACCGCATCAATATTTTTTTGTACATTATCACCACCAACGATGTCTAAAATCACATTAAACCCCGGTTTTACATGTTGTTTCTTCCAGGCGACAAAATCTTGCTGTTGGTAATTGATAATATTATCTGCGCCTAATGCTTTGCACGCTTGCGCTTTTCTCTCATTGCTTATGGTGACGGTAACCTTAGCTCCTATCGCTTTAGCCAGTTGTATGGCGGCAGTACCAACCCCACTAGCACCACCATGAATTAAGATATGATCGTTTGCTTTAAGCTTGGCGATACTAAATAAACTCTGAAAAGCGGTTAAATACACCTCTGCGATTGCGGCACCTTGAACATAGCTAAGCTGATCTGGCAGTGACATCATGTGTGCGGCTTTAATTTTCACGTATTGCGCATAACCGCCGCCAGCAACTAAGCCAAAGACTCGGTCATTGATTGAAAATGAATTTACCTGATCACCTGTTTTTACAATGTCACCACAGACTTCTAACCCTAAAATTGGTGATTCGCCGGCTGGCGCGGGATATTTTCCGGCGCGCTGAAGAAGATCAGCACGGTTTACCCCAAAACTTTTTACTTTTAACAAACACTCATCGTCTGCAATTTCAGGGATATCGGTTTCGTTAAAAACTAATTCCTGCTGTGCATTTACCGCTATATATTTCACTGCTTATCCTTTAATACCTATTCGCCTAATATATTGAACAATTAATTAGGCGAATTGGTATTACTACTTGGCAAAACATTTAAGTTCAGCCGATAGAAAAATGATTAATATCTCTTATGTGAGTGGGATCAGCAGTAACATTTTCAACTTCCGCTTCATCAGGTCCTTGTTCTAACCAGGCCAGCATTTGTAAAACATTGGCTTCATCACCACACGCCATTACTTCTACACTACCATCTTCCTGATTATGTGCATAGCCACTAAGTGCCAGATCTATCGCCATATTTTGCGTACTGGCTCTAAAATAAACACCCTGCACAACACCGGTAATCTTTACGATATAGCAAACTTTCATAATTGATCCTATTGTTATTTTTACTCGATTGTGTCCATCTTAAATAACAACTTAAAACCCTCGTTGTTAACTTAGCCTGCTTTGTTTACAATCAGTGCTCTTTTCACCTGATATTAAGAATATAGTATGTCTGCACGAATAATGTTAAATCCTGCGCGAGAAAAATCACTTTTACGCCGCCATCCCTGGGTATTTTCAAAAGCCGTTAATAAAGTTATCGGCAAACCGTTAAGTGGCGAGACTGTAGATATATATGATAGTAAAGGAAACTGGATTGCAAAAGGCGCATATTCCCCTGATTCACAAATTCGCATAAGAATTTGGACATTTAATAACAGCGAAGCGGTTGACGACGAGTTTTTCAGACAACGAATAATCAACGCCGCGCAATTACGAGGAAAGCCGATTAAAGATGGCGGGCTTACCGGATTTCGTTTAATTGCCGGAGAATCGGATAACCTGCCCGGCGTAACCATAGATGTTTATGACAACATCCTCAGTTGTCAGCTATTAAGTGCTGGCGCCGATTTTCATCGACACAGTATCTTCCGGGTGCTTAGCGAATTATATCCAGATCATGGCATTTATGAACGTTCTGATGTCGACGTTCGTAAAAAAGAAGGGTTAGGCTTGAGCAAAGGCTGGATTAGTGAGCCACTCGATTCTACCCAATGTGTTATCGAAGAGCATGGAGTGAAAATAAAAGTGGATGTTGATAAAGGCCATAAAACCGGTTTTTATCTGGATCAACGAGACTCTCGCCTGGCCGCCGCGCGCTACGCGAAAGATAAAACCGTATTAAATTGTTTCTCCTATACGGGTACCTTTTCGCTGCACTGTGCCAAAGCCGGCGCCAAAGAAGTGACTAACGTAGATGTTTCGCAACCAGCGTTAGATTTGGCCAAAGAAAACCTTGAACTTAACAACCTGGAAGACTGTAACGTTAATTTCATCAAACAAGATGTTTTTAAACTCTTGCGTCAATACCGTGAGCAAGGCAAAAAGTTTGATATGATCATCCTCGATCCGCCCAAGTTTGCCGATTCAAAAGCACAGTTAAACGGTGCCTGTCGAGGCTATAAAGACATCAATATGCTGGCGATGCAGTTATTGAATAAAAATGGCATATTATTTACGTTTTCTTGTTCTGGGCTGATGGATGTCGGTTTATTTCAAAAAGTTGTCGCCGATGCGGCCTTAGATGCCAAACGCGAAGGCAGGATCATCGAGCGCTTACAGCAGGCTAGCGACCACCCTATTTCGTTAAATTATCCAGAAGGCTATTATCTTAAAGGTCTGATTTGCCAAATGGATTAATACTTTCGGCTTAGACTTTTGTAAATTGGTATTACTCGCTGTCGATGATTTCGACGGCGAGCAAAAACAATTCTTTGCTTTCTTGTTCGCAGCGTAACACCCGGCCTTTGCAATCGGTCAGTGGCATTGACAGTTGATCGTCACTATCTAATGCCAAGGTTAATAACGTACCAATATCAACCGGGTGAGTTAATTCCAGGGCAATAGCGGTATCACTGATATCTCGGCAATTGGCCGTGGTTTCAATGTTTGATTCAGCATCGAGTAATATAATGGTGACTTCTTGATTGACCATAGTTCGAAAAGCTGCCCGACTATCATCAAACCCTTGCTCAAACTTGTGCATAGGTACCTCTTCATCCTTTATGACAACAAAAACACAACATCTCTCTTTATAAGAAGTTGTAACCCTTTTGTCAATCAAATCAGGCGATTAATTAAGCGATTCAATAGAAAATTAAACAAATATTACACGGATAATTCGGCTACCCGGTTTTTAATGCGCTTTAACGAAATAGGAAACGCGGTACCAAGATTTTGTGCAAACACCGATACCCGAAATTCTTCGATCATCCAGTGAATGTCATTGATTTCGTGACTTACCGACTGATTTTTCGGCTGTTTGAGCAATAAACTTTGATACAAGTCTTGTGCTTTTTGTACTTCGATTAACTTTAATCTGTCTTGATTAGGGTCTATCGGTAATTTTTCCATTCTGCGTTCTATTGCTTTTAAGTAGCGCTGTACATTATCTAAGGTATCGACCCCACTTTTACTGACGAAACCTTTAAATACCAGGCTTTCTAGCTGTTGTTTAATATCACCATGAGATTGGATCACATTAAGATCCATTTTGCCTTTTAGTGCTTTGGCAATGTTATGGCGTATGGTTAATATCTGCTCTAACTTTATCGCACTGGCCAACACCTTATCGGCTATCTCAGCTCTGACAATATCACGCGCTTGTTGAAAGCCTTTTTGGTCATACGGCACATTGCCACTGGTTTTAATCAAATGCTGAGCACAAGCGAGCACGCAGTCATCGAGTAATTCACTGATCTTGCCAAAGGGATTAAAATACAAGCCCAATTTTGCTTTATTCGGTAATTTCTCTTGCAAATACTTAACTGGAGAAGGAATATTTAACAGCACTAAACGGGTTACCCCTTTGAGCATTTCTTGCTCGGCGCTTTGCTGGTTTTCAAACAGTTCAATCGCCACATCTTTTTGATGATCAACCAATGCCGGGAATGCCTTAATGGTAATATTTGCGGCTTTACGCTGATACGATTTTGGAATGGCATTAAAATCCCATTGCTGAATATGCTGTCGCTCGATGCCCTTTTCTGCGACTTGTTTTATCGATTCTTTCACCCGGCCTTGCAATTGGTCTTTTAACAAGCCCAGACAGCGGCCTTGCTTTAATAACTTGCCTTTATTCGATAAAATTTTGAAGTTCATCTTAAGGTGCTGAGTTAAAGCACTGAAATCCCAACTATTTTCAGGCAACCTCACGCCAGTCATTCTTAATAATTGTTTTTCAATAACATCGGTTAACTTACCTTGCTCAGGCGATATCAGTTCATAACAGGCGTTGGCATAGTTTGGTGCCGGGACAAAATTCTTGCGTTGTTGTTTTGGCAAACTACGGATCAAGGCGGTAATTAACTCGAGGCGAAGCGCCGGTATTAACCATTCAAATCCTTGCTCATCAATCTGGTTCAAAATACCAACCGGAATATTGACACTAATGCCATCATCATCACTGCCAGGCTCAAAATTATAGCTTAACGCTAAACTCACGTTGCCCTGTTGCCATATTTCTGGATAATCTTTGCCGCTGAGCTGTTGCCCTTGCTGCTTTAATAACTGCTGTTTAGAAAAATTTAATAACTCCGGTTGTTTTACTTTCTCTTTTTTCCACCAGCTTAAAAAACTGGCCTGACAAACCACGGTTTGGGGAATACGTTCCAGGTAAAAATCGACCAGCTCTTCTTCTTCCACTAAGAAATCTTTACGACGGGCTTTATCTTCAAGATCTTCGATGGCAGCAACCAGCTTGTTGTTAGCCTGTAAAAACTTCTCATTGATGTTGCTGTCACCATGCACCAAACCTTCAAGGATAAACAACTTTCGACAAGTGTCTGGCTCAATCGCGCTAAAGTTAATTTTTCGTTTGGTAACTATCACTAGCCCATATAAATTTAGCTGCTCGAATGCCGCAACCGCACCACGCTTTTTCTCCCAATGGGGCTCAGAATAGCTGCGTTTAATGAGATGACCGGCAAGCGATTCTAACCAGTCAGGTTCTATTTTTCCGCACATTCTGGCGAATAAGCGGCTGGTTTCAACTAACTCTGTCGCCATTAACCACTTAGGTGTTTTTTTGGCCAAACCCGAGCCTGGAAAAATGAAAAATTTAGTGCCGCGTGCCCCCTTATATTCACGGTTTTCGTCCAGATTACCCACATGGCTTAGCAAGCCTGACAATATCGCCTGATGAAGGATGTCATAATTTGAGTCATTTTCGCTATCATACTTTGCCCATGACCATTTATTTTCAATAAAGATTTGTTTTAACTGTGAAAATATATCTTGCCACTCACGAATACGCATATACGACAGATACTCTTTTTTGCATAATTGTCGAAATTGGTTATGGCTCAGTTCTTGTTGTTTGCTTTGGATGTAGTGATACAAATTTAACAGGCTAATATAATCAGACTGTTTGTCTTTAAAACGGTTATGGGCTTCATCGGCGGCTTGTTGCTTTTCCATCGGCCGTTCTCTTGGGTCTTGAATACTCAAGGCGGCAACAATAATGGCGACTTGTTGCGAACAGCCAAAATCGTTGGCGGTGAGCAACATTTTTGCCAGTCGCGGATCAATGGGGAATTTTGCTAAGTTTCGGCCAGTATTGGTTAAAGATGGCGTTGTTTCTGTCGCCGATTTTATTGCCGCAAGCTCTTCTAACAAACGCATGCCATCATTAATATTACGATTATCCGGGGCTTGTAAAAAAGGAAACTGCTGAATTTCACCTAAGCCCAGCGCCAACATTTGCAAGATAACCGTGGCTAAATTGGTACGCAAAATTTCCGGGTCGGTAAATTCGGGCCTGGTGAGGAAATCGTCTTCGGAATATAAGCGGATACACACACCGGCGGCGACACGCCCACAACGACCAGAGCGCTGGTTTGCACTGGCTTGCGATATTGGCTCAATGGGTAAGCGTTGTACTTTGGTGCGATAACTATACCTGGAGATACGAGCAGTACCTGGATCAATCACATATCGGATCCCGGGAACCGTAAGTGAAGTTTCGGCAACGTTGGTGGCCAAGACAATATTTCGCCCTCGATGCGGCGCGAATATCTTATTTTGCTCGCTTATCCCTAACCGGGAGAACAGCGGCAATATTTGGGTATTGCGCAAGTTTTCTTTCTCAAGAGCGTAAGCAACATCCCGAATCTCCCGTTCACCATTTAAAAATACTAAAATATCACCCAGCGGCAAATCATCTAGCTGCTCCACCGCGTTAATAATACCGCTGACATAATCATTGTCTTGCTCGTCTAATGGATTATATAAAATCTCCACCGGGTAAGTTCGGCCTGAGACCTCAATGATTGGCGCATTATTAAAATGCTTTGAAAACTTTTCCGGGTCTATGGTGGCAGAAGTAATGATAATTTTTAAATCGGGGCGTTTCGGTAAAATTTGTCGTAAATAGCCGAGAATAAAATCAATATTTAAACTGCGTTCATGGGCTTCATCAATAATAATGGTATCGTATTGGCGTAGCAGCCGGTCACGTTGCATTTCGGCCAGTAAAATACCGTCGGTCATTAACTTTATATAGGTATTTTCTGAAACCTGATCGGTAAACCGAACCTTGTAACCTACTTGTTCACCTAACTTTGTCTGTAACTCATCGGCAATACGATTGGCCACGGTACGAGCAGCAATGCGTCGTGGTTGGGTATGACCAATGTAGCCTTCAATACCCCGGCCAAGGGCCAAACATATCTTTGGAATTTGCGTGGTTTTACCTGAACCCGTTTCACCGGCAATGATCACCACCTGATTATCTTTGATCGCTTTGGCAATTTCGGCCGAGTTTTGTGAAACCGGTAATTGCTCAGGGTATTCAATGTTGGGGATATTGGCTTTGAGACGTTGTTTTCGTTTAATCGAGGACTCTATAGCGACACTCAGTTTTGCAACTGCATCCTGCAATTTAGTGGCATTCGATATTTTCTTTACGCCATGCAAGCGCTTTTTAAGCAAGCCACGATCACAATTTCTCACTCGCGCCAGTTGTTGAAATAACGGTTGTACTAGTGTTTGAACTAATGTTTGAAGCTGGCAATTGTGATCTAATGATTGGCTGGGCAAAACTTACTCGTTGGAAATTACTTTGATAATGGCGCAAATTTTAGCAGTTAAGATTCAGAAAATCAGCAGTTAATAGTAAGTATACTCGCAAGCAATGAAAGATTATCGAACAGTTTTATCACAAAAGTAGCCATCAGGCTGCCTTTTATTAGGATGATTTTGCGATTATTTAATCGTTAACCCACTTGTTTACTGACATGAAAACTTGCCCTAATGTGTTGATCAAGCGCCGCCAACACATCATTACGACAGATAGTCCCTTTTAAGTTACCATCATCATCTGTCACTGGGTAGACTTTCGGTTTTGCCTGCAACATGGTTTGCGCAAGTTCAACAATACTGGTGTAAGGCTTCATCGTTAATACTTCGGTTCGCATTAATTGATCAACAGATGACACATGTTGACTGTAATAACCGGTTTCCAGCATTTTTGCCAAAATATCAGATTCAGACAAGAACCCAACCAGGTTACCAGCATCATCGACTACCGGACCGCCGAGTTCGTGGGTTTTGGTTAATAATTCTGACGCTTCTTCAATAGCCATGTTTGGCTTAAACGTAACAGGATGATGGTTTAAATAATCTTTAACTTGTAATGATTGCATTTGCGCACCCTTTTATCATTGTTATGTGAATTGTTAACTTATACCAAGTTGACTGATCAAATTGGTATTAAACCCACTCAGAAAAAACCACTGAGTATATTTTTAAGATTAGCTTAAAATTGATAAATACCTAATTTAAATCAAAATTATCTAGTTTTTAATTAACATTTCGTTCAAAAAAACAACGGTAATTAATTAGCACCTAATTTGATACTACTCTTCATTCTTAAAAATAGCCAGATTGGCATCTTCATTGCCGACATCTTATTAACATGGAAAATAATCTTCTTCAAACTACCTCAGTTATTTGCATTAGGCAAAACTTTAAGATGAAAAAATTTCCGGCCATTTTTCACAAAATATATTACCAACACAGTTCTTTAATAACTTTTCACAAATACTAAATAAATATTCATGCCAAATTTGGCGAAAACATGTTTTGTTACAAACATTACAAAAAACACAGCTTGATCTAACAAATTTTAAGCTTTTTAGTCACACCCCACACAACTTTTCGGTTAAGTGGCTGATATTTAATGTTTCACATAGATATTAAATAGATATTCATCATATTTTAATCAGGTTTTTAAGGTAAAAAACACCTTTAATTAAAGTGTCTTCAACGGACATTGATAATTAAAACACAGAAACATATTTATTATCAGATTGGGTAACAATCTACTACTTGAAGCTACTTATTTTGAAAGAAGTCAAGTACTGAATAATAAACACACAATTAAAAAGGAAAGCATATTATGATTAACAGCAAATTAACTTTAACTACTGGCGCACTAGTTATCGCATCTTCATTATTTTTATCAAGCTCTATACAAGCAGCTGGTATGTCTAGCTATATGGAAAATGCATTAATAGACGTGTGTAAAGCCGCGAAATCCAACAATACTATTCGTTTCAGTTACACGGTCAAAAGCTATCGTTTAAAAACACAAACGGTGGCACTAAAAGTGGTATGTAATGGTGAAAATATTTCAGAATTTGCCGCCAACCACGGTGCCAATAAAACGGCAGATCGCTTAAACGAAGCCCTTGGTGATGTGAGCATTGAAGATGTGGCGTTAAACGATTCTGAAAAACTGTACGTTAACTTTTAATCTTTAAAAGTTAGAAAGTTAGAAAGTTAGAAAGTTAGAAAGTTAACAAAAGCACCAATTAGCAAAATCATCAACTAATTCAAGGGTAGTTGATGATTTTCTTTTTTAACCTGAACTCGCCCCAATGAGTGCTTGCAATCAACAATTTACCTCGAGACCAGGTTATCGGGCTGACTAATTTTAATTCTTTGATTCGCTAAGGCTTGTTGAATGTAGTTATGCCATTGCTCATATCGCGGATCGGCTTTTAAACGTTCTAACGCGGGATGTGGGCCACTATAAAGCCAATGATTCCATTGCAGCCAGCCACTGTCTAACGCCACTGAAAATGCTTCAAACGCTTGTTGTTCTTGCCCTAGAGCAATTAAGATAACCACATCAGAGATGCCATAGCCGAGATAGCCCAAACGGTTTGATTGTTTAAAAACTTCAAGCAGTGGCGTTGCCAACTGTTGCGCTTGTTTCATTTCTCCGGCCTGAGACAACAACCAAATATAATCCACTTTCTCATCGAGGAGTGATTGTAGATTGATGCCATTAATGTCTGCATTTATGGTGTCAAAGCTTTGTTTATAACGAAGTCTTGCTTGCTCATATTTGCCTTGCAGCATTAAATTTCTGGCGTAGTGGAATCTGCCCCGCGGGTTTTTGCTATTGTCCGCTAATTTACAGCTTTCAGAGGCTTGCATAAACTTACGTTCGAGCATTAGCACCATACATTGCACTTGATATTGATGGGTGGGTGATATGGTGTCCACTTGCAGGTAGGTCTCAATGGCTTTATCGGTTAGGCCAACAAAAAAATAACCATCCGCGATATATTCTTTTAATCGCTCTCTTTGATTTTCCAGATTGATTTGCGTTAGGTAATTGATGGTTTTATCAAATTTACCTGTGCCATTATATAATTTGACCAGTAAATGACTCAAACCATAATTATTCGGATATTTCTTTAAATAAGTTGTCAGCAAGTTGATTGCTTGTACATTATTGTTCCTCTGACTTTCTAATTTAGCCAGATAAAATACCGCTAACGAAAATTCAGGCTCTAATTGTAGTGCCTTTTGTGCAAGCTCTGTGGCTTTCGCCGCATCACCATTTATTCGATGAAGGTTCGCTAATAAGGTAAGTACTTCAACATTTTCGGGCACCTTTTTCTGTGACTTTTGCAAATGGGAAATTGCTGTTGGTAGATCAATTTCATCAACATTTAATTGATATAATCCTTTTACTAACCAATAAACGCCACCGTGATAATTATTTTGTTCCGCCTGACCAATCAACCTTTTTACGTAGGGCAAATTGTCAGGATTGAAAAAGTCACCACGGGTACGCAAGTAACTTAATGCCAGTTCGGTGATAATTTGATGTTCATCAGGATAGGTTAGTACCGCATTTTGCAATATTGTTATCGCCAACTCAAAATTTTCAACGGAGCCAACAAACCTTAGTTCCCGTGCCTGATGAATTAATATGGCGGCTTGTAGAGTTTTTAAAGACAGCGTTTTTAAGTCTAATTTGTCTTTGTGCGCCACTTGTATAAAAAATTCTATGGCTTGGCTGACATTACTGACTAATTGATGCCAGTTCGCCTTTTCTCCAGCAAACGACTGGCTCCATAATATACTGCCCGTTGTACTGTCGGAAAAATGCAAATTGATATGAAATTCACTATTAATTTCTTTTACCGCACCACTGATCAAAAATTCATTACCGCTACTGGTAATATCATCCAGAATACTGGAATTTAAGATGACATTGGTCACCGTGGAGTTACTTAATGTCGTTAATAGTTGCTCGGTAAGTACCCTGGCTACCATGGCACTGGAGTCGAGTTTATCTGTGGCGGTAAAATCATCAATACGTAAAGTAATATTGTCGTTAGCGACTGGCTGACGTTGATCAACAAAATATTGATAACTGACAATAGCAATGGCAATAGCAATGGAAAATACGGCAACCAGTAACGCAGTTAGCGGTTTAATAAAGCGATTCACTTGGATTTCAAGGGTATTAACCGGCTCTGGCTCGCGATGATGTTCAACCGCATCGTTATGTTCAATCACTTGTTCATTGGTTTCTAATACGTAGCCGTGTTTGGGAATGGTTTTAATAAAACGATGAACTTTGCCGGTGTCATTGAGTTTTTTGCGTAATACCGATATTGCCCGGGTAATGACTTCATCGGAAGCAAACCGTGATTGCCACACTTGTTCGGTTAATTCTTCGCGAGATACTACCTTATTGGCATTTTTCAACAGATAAACCAATACCTCCATTATTTTGGGTTCTAAATGGATAATTTCGTCGTTTCGTTTAATGGCTGATTTTTCTGGATAAATCAGCCATTCGTCAAGTACAAATTCAATATCTGGTTCAGTCACTCACTCTCCTTAGTAATTAAAACAGAGAAGTCAGAGGGGGCTGGTGAACTACCCAGCGACGTCACTTCGTGCCGATCACAGGGCTTCTGAACAACATAGTTGTTCAATCTTTTTTCGCAGATCCCGACCTAAACTGAACTTGGTTATCGTACAGACTCTCGTTTTAGTAAGGAATTTCTGCTGCGCTTTGGGCTTAACCCTTACGACTATCCCAGCCGCACAATCAGACTACTAAGTATTTATACAGTAGTCAGGCGATTCATCCCAGCGACATCACTTTGTGCTGATCACTGGGTTTTCTCGCCAAACATTCGATAAGAAATTTACTTGTCAAAAAGCCGAACAAGCACCCATTAATATTAGTGCTTGTTCGGCTTTTTCGCATTGTTGTAGGGTGAAATAACAGCCATTAATGGGGAAGAGTTTATAACCCATTAGAAATTCTAGCAGGTCTACGCTGAGCTTGAGATAAGCAGCACTTGCTCAACATTCCATTTTTTGTGTTAAAACGCCTTTAATAACTGCTGCTGATAATCCTTACTATCAATGGTTAAATTGCGATCATCAATAAATAGTGTTAACTTATTTTCGGCTGTCGTTAACGATGACATGGTAATGGTATTATCGTCTAACAGATAAAGTTGCCGACATGCCTGATAGTAAAAGCTCAGGCAGATCAAGGCATTAATATTACTTTCAGTAAACGCTTGCGCTTCTATAGACTTTAGTTTTCGATAGATGAAATTAATCTGTTGTTTAAGTTGCCAAACATACAAGACTTCATTCATGAATGGATGGTGTTTAAAATGAATAATCACACTGGCAACTAAGATAAAGGCGATGGCAACACCGCTAAGATTTAACCAAAAATTATCCCCTCCGGGTTCGGCAAAAAGACTGATTAATAACTGACCAAAAGCCAGTGCCAACAGCAAAAAACTGACAATAAAGCCAACAATAACTTTATTCAAATGTTGTCGGTAACGTTGTTTATCTATGTTCAAAAGGTTCATCTAAAAAATGCTCACTTAGTCAATAACCGCTGTGTTAACCCCGAAGCTCGGCTTACTTTTTGTGCCACCGCTGCGGTCCACACATCTTTAGTGCAGTACAATTGCAGTTGTTTTTTCGCTCGGGTAATACCGGTATAAATTAGTTCACGGGATAATAAACGATTTGTTCGGGTTTGCGGTAGAATTATTGCCACATTTTCAAACTCAGAGCCTTGAGTTTTATGGATGGTCATGGCAAAAACCGTTTCAAAAGCGGGTAAGCGCGCAATGGAAATAGCGCGATAGCCTTCGTTGTCAGCAAAGTACGCCATTAGCTTGCCATTGGCATCGTTAAACAACAGACCAATATCACCATTATACAAATTAACCCCGTAATTATTTTGACTGATCATAATTGGCCGCCCATGATAGAGCTCTTGCTTAAAGGGTATACATTTAAGTTTAAGCAATTGCTGTTCAACCAGAAAGTTTAAATTTTGCAAACCAAATTCACCACCGCGAGTGGGGGCAAGGATCCTAAATTTATCTAAACAGCTAAAGGCTTGTGCAATATTATTGGCTTTGAATATCGGTTGATAGAATTGCTCTGTCAGCTCTTTGATATATTCAGTTAAAGATTTATTGTCAATAAATTTCACTTCCGCGTCCTGTTTCGATGTCAACCGTAACCAGGATTGCTCAGCATCACCGGCCATGGTTAATTTGGCCAGCCGACCTATGCCCCCTTCCCCGGAAAAGCGACGGCTAAAGGTTAAATAGGTCAAGTAATCAATGGCTGGATGTTCACTAAATTCTGGCAGGTTTTGGCCACTACAACGTTCGATAAAACGTTTGTTTACCATACTGTATTGCGTGCCCGGCCAAGGTGCTAAATCAGCGAGCACACTGCCCGTTGCGACCGAAGGTAATTGATCGGCGTCACCAAGTAAAATCACCCGACAATGTTCAGGTAAGGCTCTAAAAACCCGGGTCATCATAGGTAAATCAACCATAGAGACTTCATCGATTAGCAACACATCTATGGTCAACAAGTTATGTTGATCATGCCTAAAATTCGGACTGTTTTTTATCACCCCCAACAACCGATGAATGGTCGATGCTGTCGTTGGAATACGCGCTAAAATGTCAGTGCTTATTTGCGTGCTATCGCTAAAACTGTGAACCGCAGCAACAATAGATTCTGACAAACGTTGTGCTGCTTTTCCCGTAGGTGCTACCATGGCAATGTTCGCTTCTGGGCATTGCATTAATAACCCGGCAAGTAGCTTAGTTACGGTGTAAGTTTTACCCGTACCTGGGCCACCGGCGATTATTGAAAACGTTTTATTCAACGCATTACATACGGCGGTTAGCTGCCAATCAACTTGCTCTGTAGTGGTTGCAAATAAGCTTTTCACTATGTGGTTGATCTGCTCAACGCTTTGGGCATCAGCATTACTATTCTGGCCAATTTTGCGGTGAATACACTGCGCCAGCTCCTGCTCAAATTGCCAATAACGACGTAGATACAATTGTTGGTATTCAAATACCACTAATAGCCGATCACCCTTAAAACGCTGATCGGATTGCGCGTTCGCCGCGAGCACCTTGTCTAACAGAGCACATAATTGCGCATGGTGGTGAAAGTGATAACCCACTTTATTTTCAGCATAGCTGCTCGCTATGTCGCCCTGCTCTGCCATCTGTTCACTTGCCCAAAGGGTGGTGTTGGCAATCGTCGTTATCTCTAAACAACTATGACCGTCGCGCTGGCACACACTTAAGGCTAGAAACAGATGAAATAAGCAACTTATCTGTTGCGCTGATAAGCCGGCAGTATGAACATTTTCAATGAGCTGTTCTGACAGGTAATAATCGATGGCTTCAATACCGTCAAGCGTTGCCTGCAGCTGATAAAAGTTAGCATAAGGTAGATGTTCTAGCTCGGGTCTTTGACCGCTATAGAGACTAAAGCTACTCATGGCTCTCTCCTTCAGTGCTCATTGCCTGGTTAATCCCAACCTTGTTAACCCCAGCCTTGTTAATCCCAGCCTTGTTACTCATAGTGTTGCCGCGAAATATTCGATCTAAATCTTCCAGTATCGATTGACTCAACTCTTGGTAAAACACCCCATTAAAATCATCATTTGCTGCACTCATACCTCTTAGATACAAATAATAAACACCACCAAAATGCTGATTTACATCATAATTTTTTATCCTGCGAGCTAAATACCGATGCAGAGCGAGCGAATAGATCAAAAATTGTAAATCATAAAAGTTCTCTACCACATGGCTGGCGAGATCAACTGGCAAATAATCACTAAAACGATCGCCTAAATGGCTGGATTTATAATCGCACAGGTAATATTTCCCATCCGCTTCGAAAATTAAATCGATAAAACCATGCATCATGCCTTTTAATTGACCAAAACCTGGCAGCTGATGATTGATTTTTGCCAGCTGTTCGTCAGGGAGTTGCAAACTAGCGCGAAATTGGCCAAGTAATTGTTGTAAATGGCCAAGCTTTACATTTTCCATCGGAAAGTAAAATTCCGCTTCGCGCAAGGTGCTGTCAAATTTCAGACTCGATAAGGTAAATGCAGCGTCATTCAGCGGTGTATGTAAACAATCGTCTAACCAGTCATACACATCTTTGTGGTCAAAACCGACCGGCAACTCACCAAACTTTAGCAAATAACCTTGCCCAATAGTTACCCAGTCTGGCTGTTCAAAATGTGTGTGTTCAAATAAATCGTGCAGTAAATTGCCGGTTTTTGTCCCTTTGGCGAAAGCAAATCTTAGCTGATCTTTTTTTAAGATAATAAGCTGTTGATCTTCATTATCTCTATCGGGTGTGGTTCTGCCACTGTGACGGATGTTGCGAGTTAACGCGGAAAATGAACTTAACCACCAATCCCGTTCAATACGACCATGAAAACGGGCGGCGGCAAATTGCTGCTGATCTTGCATTACCGGCATTTGTTGACCAATAAAATCATCACCCTTAACCAATAAATGTCCTATGGTTTCAGGGCTTGCATCCAAAAGCAATTGTAATTGACTGCTAAAGCTATCGCCTTTCGCCAGCTTTAATGTCTGCCCAAGCGGAGATAAATGATAATCCTTAAACTGAGTACAGCCTAAATAACAGCGGTATTTAGCCCGCGTGACGGCAACGTATAACAGCCGAACATCTTCGGCATAGCCTTCTTTAGCCATGCGCATGCGGCCATCTTCATCTTTGCCCAAATGTACGGCAAGTAAATCTTGCTGATCATGAAAGCGCAATACTTCTTTATCAAGGTTACCAAATTTCACCGGACTTTTATGACGAGTGACAAAAGGCGAAAATACAATCGGGTACTCTAGGCCTTTAGAACCATGTTGGGTAACAATTTGGACCAAATCGGCGTCGCTTTCTAAGCGCAACTCGGCTTCCGTGCAAGAGAGATTGATACATTGCTCTTGCAAATACGCCATTAACTCTTGCGGTTGCCTAAACCGCTGACTGGCGTGTTGCAGTAATTCAAATAAGTGGATGATATTGGTTAATTGGCGCTCGCTGTTATCTGTGCTGCCGGGGTAATAATCATGCAGTAATCTTAACGCCATCGCCATAAAGCCGCGTTTATGCCAAATAGCTTTCAACTCATTAAACGATTTACGTATGCTCTCCCACTTTAATTCATCATTTTGCAAGGCAAAAAGCATCGCTGCAGAATAACCAAAATATGGCCCAGATAAGGCAACAATAAAGGCGCGGTCATCTTCATGATTGATGATTGCCGCTAACACTGCGATAAAATCTTTAGCGATGTCACTTAAAAACAAGTTTGAACGCTGTGACTGATACACGCTATTAATGGCAAGTTTGGTTAACGCTGCCTTAATATCATCGGCTTCCCGGCCGTCTCGAACCAAAATGGCGATATCAGACGCCTTAAGCGCACAATTTTCAACCTGATCATCATCGGATGTTACTAGCGTTGCAATGCTTGCCTGAGTTAATAGCCGGCTTATTTCAGCCGCACACCAATCGGCGATGTTGGCACGAAAGTCGGTTTTTACCGCCTTCGCCCAGATATGTTGCTCACTGGCAGTAAATTCGATGAACTGCAATGCTTTATATTGTTGCGGATCTATCAGTTGTTGGTTGTTGGCAACAGCAGATGCCTTCACCACCTGATATTGAATGTCAAAACCAAAGACGTCTTTTTTGTCTGCGCTTAAAGCGTTGCCATAAAATAAATGATTATAGCCGCTGATCATCTGCTCAGTTGAGCGCCAGTTGGTGTCCATCAACCATTGTTGTTGGACTCTTTTGCCGGCGGTTAAATAGGTAAAAATATCACCACCACGAAACGCATAAATCGCTTGTTTGGGATCGCCAATTAAGTATAAGGCTAACTTGCTACTCGCATGCTCTGTCGATTCATTTCCGGGCTCAAAAAGGTCACTTTTCGGATTGAAATACAACTGTTCCAAGATGGTAAATTGCTTGCCGTCGGTATCTTGAAATTCATCAATTAATGCCACCGGATATTGCGTCAATAACGCTTGTGTCAATGGCATATTTTCGCCATTTGCTTCTGTTTTTAACGAAGTTGCCAGTTGATTAATGAGATCGTCAAAATTTAAAATATTGGCTTGCTGCTTTTTAACACAGACCCTGGTTTTAATGTCCTCAATAGCCATCAGTGCAACTTCATAGGCTCTACATTTTAGTAACGCGTCACCAAAATCAAGCCATGTTTCTTTAAAACTTTCGATAATAGCAAAGGCCCTCAGCAGATCTGCCTTAATATCTTTTTTAGCGGCCGCTCGGGGTAGTCTGGATTTGGCAATAAATTTAAAATCAGGGGCAATGTCTGTCAGTTTATCAAGCGCACAAACATCCAATAAATTGGTATTTAATAATGCCTTGATAAACGCGATTAATTGCTCAAATTCTTGCAATCGTTGTTGCTGTTTTTTGCTGTTATTGACCAGCTCAGTCAAGATTAATTGCTCATGCTGATACAATGACGTTAAACTTTGTTCCGCAATCACTTGTAGCGCACTCACCACACTTTGTTTTGACGTTATCGAAGGTAAGGCGTCATCACTCAGTAACGGTTTAAAACTGGCGAGGAAACTCTCCGGAGTCGGCCATTGTTGTATCAACATGGCATAATCGTTGGTTTGTTCAGCCTTTGCCATTATCCGGTATACATCCTGAGCCGATTCTAAGGCCAATTCGCTGTCATCAACTTCCATTTTTGCATTAAAATTGACTCCTGAGGCAAACGCTTGTTGTGACAACACCCGTTTACAAAAGCCATGTATGGTATAAATCGCAGCTTCGTCTAAGTTGAGTAACGCGCTTTTTAAAATCGCTTTCACCATACTGCCATCAACGCCTTGTTTGCCAAGGGTTAATGCCAACTGTTGAAAATACGGCTGCTTGGGATCATTAATGTACACATCCCAATTTATTAAGGTTTCCCTTAAAAACTCGTCAATTCTGCCGCGGATCTCTTCGGTTGCCGCCTTGGTAAAGGTCATCACCAAAATATTTTCAACGCTTAATCTACGCTCTAACAACATCCGTAAATAAATTCGGGTGATGTTGAAGGTTTTGCCGGTACCGGCACTGGCTTCGATTAAATGGCGTCCTCGTAAAGGAATGGTTTCGGCCATCAGTGGCCGAGCCTGTAACACTGAATTATCACTGCTACTCATCTTTGCCTCCCACACTGTCGGCAAAGTCAAAATCGGTCACCATTAACTGGCTAAACAAATCTTTATAGACAGTGGATAGAATTTCAGCATGCTCAGTAATATTGGGACACTGCGGCCAAAAATATTGTAGATAGGGATCGTCGCCTAAGCCGGTAGAATAGTTATCTCCCAGCCACAGTTTTAGCAATTGTCCCTGGCGAAAGTCGTTCTCGGTAAATTTTCCTTTTTGCCAAAACATCGTCATACCTATATCACAGTTTAATAACAAGGGTTGGCAGAGGCCTTGCTGGTAGAATCTCAGTACCTTGGTTAAGCGTTGTTTCGCATTAATAAGAGGATCAAATTTCACCACTTGCAATGCCTGTTTTTTTTCATCAAGAAAATAACCGATACTGATGACTTGCTCGCTACTGGCACCACTGTTGGCAAATAAATGCCGTAGATACAAAGAAATAATGTCTTTCGCTTTTACCCGAGCTGGACGGTAGGTAAACTGATAACAATGATTGCCACCGCGCTCAAGGGTCAGTGTTTGACTCAGCTTAAATTGCTGCTCGCCGCCATTGCCCTCAATCGCAACTGGAATTTGACCATTTACGCTCTCGCCCTGTGGTTTATCGACTAAAGCGGCAATTTGTTTCATTATCGCCATCGAAAAACTGGCCATCGTTGCTTGCCAGTTACTGATCACCTCTTCGGTGTTTCGATTGTCGGGGAAATTTCCTAACAGCAAGGCTTGCTGCTTTAAGCGACCGCCCGCCCGCTCGTTAACATCGGTTTTATGTTCCAGCTCAACGGTTAAAAACTCATCTTGCAATAAATATTTGCTTAAATGGTTAACGCTAAATGGCTCAGCATCTTGCAGTTGCTGTTGCTCCGCTTTAAAAAATAACTTTAAGCGTTGCTCGGCAAACACTTTTGCCGGGTTTTGTAAAAACCTGGTCACTTGCGTTAATTCAATATTGCGTTGCGGCTCAGCTATTTCTTCAAGCATTTGCGCTTCGGCACTATCGGCATGAGTGACTAGATTGTCGGCATTGGTTTTTGCCAATGCCAACCATTTTTGATCAAAACTTTGATAGCGATTATGCAATTGATAATTAGCCAAAGAGAATACCTGTAATGGTAATTGTCTTAATTGATTATCGGCGCCAAACGCTTCATTGTTGAATTTCCAGCCGTAGCCATATTCAAGGTAATTGATCAATTCTCGTAAGACAATGGATGGCTGGCGCTCATTGTTATTTTTTATGTCTCTGCCCTGATAACTTAGGTACAGCTTGTTTCTTGCCGAGATCAACGCTTCCAGAAACAGGTAGCGATCGTCACCGCGTCTCGATCTATCACCCGGTATGGCTTGACTCATCGCCATTAAATCAAAACCTAGCGGTTGTTTTTGTCGAGGAAATTCGCCGTCATTTAATCCTAATACCGCGATGACTTTAAACGGTATGGAGCGCATCGGTAACATCGAGCAAAAGGTGATTTGGCCAATCATAAATTGTCGACCAGGATCTGGCTGGCTAAAATGCTGATTTAAATATTCACGAACTACCGATAATTCGATGTCGCCATCATAATTGGCTTGTTGGCAATATAAGGTAAACGATTCAATTGCCTGGCCAATAATGACTAAACCATTGTCATTATCGCTATCGACAAATAACTTTTCGATAAAACTTTCCAGGCATGCTTGCCATTGTTGTGCGGATTTCGCCGATGCCATATCCACACTCATCCGCTGTAATTGTTCAAGCAACAACATTAATTTACCGAGAATTATCGCATTGCTGCCCTCTACCCAGGGCAACACCAGATCATGCTGATACAACTGCTGCTCATCGCCAAAGGCAAAACCGCGAATTAACCTGGTTAAGCCCAATTGCCAGGTAAATTGTTCATTATTGTCGTCGTTACCGAGCATTTGATTCTTATGCTGAGCATTGAGGCCCCAATGGATATTGGCTTTATCTAACCAGTCACTGATCAACTCGATGTCATTTTCATTCAAGCCAAAACGTAGCTGTAATGGCAATAATCGTAAATAAGACAGTATTTGGCTCACGCCAAAGCGGCTGTCTGGCATACGTAACAGTTCACTGAAGGCGGCTACCAAAGGCTCCGAATCTTTACTTACCCTATCGGCTATCGAACATGGCAATGGCGGAATGGCCTCACCGATATCTTCCCAACCGCGGACAAATACCGAATCAATATACGGTGCGTATTGCTCAATTTGCGGGCACATCACTAACACATCTTTAGGCGTAAGACTGGGGTCTTGATTAAATTGATGCAATAAATAATCGTGCAATCCTTGTACTTCACGCAGCGCGCTGTGAGCAGACGTTATGGTTATGCTGTCGTCAATTTTAGTTAACGGCTGTTGCCGTTTATCGACTAAGGTTAAAATGTCTTTTTGGATATGAGTTAGCACATTGGCTTTATCAGCAGACTTGCTGGTTTTGCTATCAGTATCGCTATCTTGATCAATATCGGTATCACTGTCGTCAACAATTAATTGATCGAATAACGGGATCTCAATATTCGGCGCCTGGTGCAGTAAAGTTAAAAACTCTCGCCCTTGTTGTCCCAGATTTGCTAATAGTGGGTTACTGCTGTCATCACAAATCGCATCTTCAGGCCACTTTTCTATCTGACTTAAATAGCGCTGTTTGGCTTTCGCTTTATCGGTTTTAATGTCTCCCCAATATTCGTAACAAGGATTTAAATGATAAAAATGTACGTCGATAACCGTAGCTAAGCTGGTTAAAAAATCAATCCACATTGGCGCTAACGCATTAATACCAAAGATTGAGATGCGAGCTGGCAATAAATGTTGGTATTGAGCGATGTTTTGCTTGGCATCCGCTATCAAGGTTTTCGGGTTATAAGGGCTTTGTTGATTTAATAACAACCAAAGGTAGGCTTGCCAACGTTGATGCGCCTGACTTGCCTCGGTAAAATCATCGACTTGCTTGCCCTGAGCCCAGGCATCTATCCAGTTTGGTCGATAAATCAAATATTGTTCAAATAAATCGGCCACTTGCACCGCCAACTGAAAACGTTTTAACGGATCTTTACCGTCAGCCGTTTGCCAGTAGTTGCTCACTTGTTGGCAATCAATATTGTTTATTACCTCATCACTTTGCAGTAATTTATCAATTCGCCAGGCCAACACTTCTCGTGAGTATGGCGATTGCTCAGGGACTTTATCGCCAGATAACAGTCTGAGCTGCAGCCATAAAAATTGCGCAGGCAAGACAAACGCCGCATTCATGCTGATGCCAGATATGTTGGCTTGTTGCATGTTTAACCAATGTTGCATCCCGGGGTTTTGCACCAATACCACTTCTTTGGCGAGTACAGGTAAATGTGAGGTTTGTTGCACTTTATCGAATAAAGTAAGCAAGTCTTCCATGCGGTTGGCTGGGTATATGTATATCAAGGATGATCCGATACATTATTATGATCTCAATAACTTGATTTAATCACAAAGTGGCGGCATTAACTAGATGAATTTAAAGATGATCTGAACTATATACCAGTCTGCATAGTAATGACTATATACTTATGCAGGATGGTATAGCTGGAGAGCGATAGTTGACGATTACTCGATCAGGCTATTAAAGCTCCGTTGGAAAAACTCACCAATAACGGCGACTGGGGTGATATCTCCATGGTAAGCATGGTACAGGCCCATGGCCCATAAAATAAGTACCGGTAAGGCAAATAACCAGCCAATTATCGGGATAAAACTTAACACCACCCAAGTAAGAAACAGCCCCAAAGACTGACGTAAATGAAAGGCCGCGAAATTGGTCGGGTTATTACCATGCAATACCAACGCTACTACCCAGCCGATTATGGTAAGGTAACTAATGATGGCAATGGTTTTGCCATCCGCCTTAAAGGCTTTGTCATCAACGTGATATTGCGCCATTATTTATACTTAAACTTTAATTATTGATACCTTAACTATGGAAAGTTTTTCAAAAAATTCAAGTGAAATAGGTATATAACAACTAAAGGATACCAATTTGATTAAGTATGTGATCAACTTGGTATTAACCTATGGACATAGATAAAAGCATTCAGATAACACCTAAATCTAAACGTAACGGCCTGTTTTTGATAGTCTTGGGGGTTATCCTATTACTGTCCTCATTTGCCCTTAACAATTTGTTTTGGGATCAGTTTAAACTACAGCTTATGCTGCTGATGTTCAGTTGTTTCATTATACTTTTGCTCGGGTTCGGCAAATATAGTGAACCTAATATCAGCTACAACATCGGCAAAGATACGATAACGTTTCATCATAGGTTCGGCAGCTGGCAAATTAACTGGCAAGACATTATTAGCCTGGGTGAAGTTAAAGCAAATAATGGATTAACTGTTTTTGGCTTGCCATATATTGGTATTAAACTCAATAAATTGGATAATATTGCCAGTCATATTTCCCCCAGGCTTGCCAATAAGTTGCTTCATGAACAACAAGAATTAATTCGCCTGGCGGTTGAATATGAAGAGATCAGCAGTGCTCAGGCGATAATAAATTTTTCACCTTATCCACTTGCGGATAAAATAATAAAAGGCCCTGTTGCCGCCTGGTTACATCGAACGGAGGTATTGGCTATCGCCTACGGTTATCATTTATTTTTGGCTGAAGATAGCTTCGATCAAGAATTGATGAATTTTCTATCCTTGTTAAAAAATTGTCAGCACTATGTTAAGCAGAACACGGGTTAGTTAACAATCTTCTTAACGTGGGCGCTGAAACATCGAGTAACCGGCTCGAGAGTTTAACGGCCAAACGTTCGGTATTACAGGCATTGGCCAAAATTGTTTGCATCATTTGTATTTTTGATTGTCCGCTATCAATTTTGATAATCTGGTTTGCAAACCGTTTGGCTAATTCTGTAACCGTTAAATTTTGTGGCGCAGCCACTGATTGCAATTTTTTCCATCGCCGGCGAAACGTACTTTCCGCAATATTTAACTGATTGGCCGCCTGTATCGCCACTTGCTGGTTATTTTCAAGACAGTGTTGATACAACAAAAGTTCGATCCAGGGGGATATTGCCAATGAGTGAAGATGGTTATCTGCCGCAATGGAAGCTGTGATGAGCTGACTTGCTAACCGTAACGTTTGTTCACTGGCGTTAACCTTATTGTGCTCATCCTGATTATTGATAATATTTTCAGAGTTCAAAATGGCCGGTTGATACATCGCTCTAACATCTGGTTTATTGACAACAGGGTAATTGTTAGTTGTAGAAGCTACCGATGCTTCTGAGTTAATAAGAGATTGTTCTGCTTGTTTAACAGAGCTCGGATATAAAGCTAAATGTTTACATTGCAGCAATTCTTCATTACATACAATTATCGCTCGATGGACCAGGTTTTTTAGTTCACGAATGTTTCCTGGCCACTGATAATCGACTAACGCCAGTTTTGCCTGATGGCTAAAATCATTAATCAGCTTATTATATTCATCGGCAAATACCTTTAAATAAGATTGAGCGATCAACAATATGTCACTTTTTCGGTGTCTTAATGGGATATTTTTCAAATTGAACACATTTAACCGATAATAAAGATCTTCCCTAAATTTTCCCATCTTGATCTGTTGTTGTAAATCAACATTCGTTGCCGCGATGAGTCGGACATCGACTTTTTTATATTTACCACTGCCGATGGGTGAATATTGTTTTTCTTGCACGAAGCGCAGTAGTTTTACCTGCATTTCTATTGGTAACTCACCGATTTCATCAAGAAACAAGGTGCCACCATCAGCTCGCTGAACACAGCCAGCGACGTTTTTTTCAGCCCCGGTAAAAGCACCTTTTGTATGACCAAATAACTCACTTTCAATTAAGTTCTCTACCACGGCACCACAGTCAAATATAATGAAAGGTTTGTCTTTTCTTCGACTTGCCAAATGAATACTTTTCGCTAACATCTCCTTTCCGGTGCCAGATTCGCCAGTAATGAGCACAGTAGCATTGGTCGGAGCCACCATAGCAACCTCAGCCATTAACTGTTCCATCTCGAAAGACTGGTACCAAAAATCAAGCTGATTATTGGCCATAGCCACTGGTGGTTTATGATTAGCAAACTGTTCTATTTTTACGCCAACATAATTACCAATATTATATAACGTGTGTTTATCTCTTACCTGTATCGAGTCATCTTGTTTGGTCTTTAGCCATAAAAAATATTTACTTGACAAGTTTGCCTTAATGGGCAAGATAAGTTCGATACCACTATCATTTAACACCGATGTAAATATCTGATTTTCTGTTACTTTCCGGTTTCCTGTCTGAGAAATTTGGGAGATAAAGTCTAATTGGTTTTGGGAGAATACAATCGCTTCAGCTAACAAATTAGGTTCTTTATGATCGGTTGCCTGTAGTAACTTTATCTTGTCATTGTCAATTTCAAAGATGGCGGCATCGTCTAACTCAAAACCATTCATAAGTTGTTGTAATAGCGCTAAATAAAATGCCTGCGATTGCTCAATCTCATCCAGATAATTTAAAATACTCCATTGCATTAGCATTTTTTGATAATCACTTATACCGGTTTTGCTGACATTACCACTTAGTCTGTCTAAATTTCCAATTTGTAACATGGTGTTTACTTGTTGCCATTGTCTAGTTTGAGCACCACCGAGATCTCTGGCTTGTGATAAAGAAAAATTGGCATAATAAAACAATTCTACCGGCGAATAGCATTTTTGTTCACTATTTACCGAAACTCCAACACTAAACGGTAATTTAATCTTTTCATCAAAAAACTGATACTCCGATAGATTTTTATGGAGTTTACCAACAATGTTATTGATCTGCTCAGCCGAACTTTCAGCAAACATAATCATAAACATGGTGCCGCCATAATGTGAGGAAAGATCCGTTGGCCTGACGAAATCTCGAATTAATTCACCTATGGCATAAAGCAACTTGTCACCAAATTCTCGACCAAACCTGAGGTTTATTTGGTCAAAATAATCTGGAGATAATAATAAAATTCCGGAAACAGCACTTTGTTTAAACGATTTACCCTGACCTTTCGACGGTAAACCCAGTGCTTTCGGTATTTTGTCCAAACTGCTTAATTGTCTTAAGATTAACACCACACCATCAATGCCATTTGGATATTTGATTGGGGCGATAATTCCGTCGACCAATTGACTCGAGTCGTCTGTGGTTTGAATAGCAATAGGTTGGATTTTAGTTACGGTTTGTACTTTGATAGCGGTAGCGATAAATTGTTGCGTTAGTTTGCTCGACATATCTGGCCTGATCTTCAGCACAGTATACCAGGGCTTAGCACGAACCTCAGCTTCGTCAGCAGCAAACAGCCGTTGCGCAGTATCATTTAAGGTGTTGATATTTCCTTGTTGATCAAGATAAATAAGTACATCACCAATACAAGATACAGTATTAGTTAATAAATCATTTTGATGACTGTGTTGGCGGCGAACATGCAATTTATAAAGAGCCATTTGCAAGCTGTTGTGCAATTGCTCTTTCGATGACGGCCAGTGTATTTCATCATAATCACATGGTGGATTTAGCAAAGCGTTGGCGTTTAAGTCATGATAAGGGCCAAAATTAACAAACACTACGCCCACATTGAGTAAGGTGCAAAGTTGCTGTTTGCTATAACCAGGCGGTATTAACTCGTTATCAATACAAACTAAGTGGTAATCAGCATAGGCTTTGCTTTCAATAAGCCTTTGCACATTATTCTGATAAAAATCGACTTTGATATTTTCACCAGTAAGATAAACACGGAACTCATCAACTGACAAATTTTGGCTAACCAGCAAAAGCTGGGATTGATTATTACCCATTGAAAAACGTCACTGTGTTTTCATCTTTTGTCATCACCACGTTTTTCGTTAACAGTTTCTCAAAATCAGCCGCAACTAATGGTCGACTAAACAGGTATCCCTGAATCAATGAACAATTAAAACCTTGCAATATTTGCAACTGGGAAGTGGTTTCAACCCCTTCAGCGATGACACTTAGGTGTAACTTATCGGCTAAAGCAATAATTGCTTTTACAATAGCGGCATCATCGCTGCTTTTTGCAATGTCAGAGATGAATGAGCGATCGATTTTTAACGTGGTAATTGGAAATTTTTTCAAATAACTCAGTGATGAATAACCGGTGCCAAAATCATCGACAGCAATGCCAACCCCTAAGGCTTTAATTTGTTGCAGCCTTAAAATATTTTCTTCAACGTCGGTCATGATCGCGCTTTCTGTCAGTTCCAGTTCTAGCAAATTAGCCGGCAAGCCGGTTTGCTCTAAGACATTTTGCACCACGCCAACCAGCGAACCGCGTTTGAATTGTATAGAAGATAAATTTATCGACATTCGACACGGCGGATAACCAGCATCTAACCAGGATTTCGCTTGTGCACAAGCCTGTTTAAGAACCCATTCACCAATTTCAATGATCAGGCCGGTTTCTTCGGCAATAGGAATAAAATCAGCCGGACTCACAAAACCTAATTCAGGATTTTGCCAGCGTAGCAAGGCTTCAACGCCAACAATTTTTTTCGATTTTACGTCCACTTGTGGTTGATAATTTAGACTAAACTCATTATTTTCTAACGCTTTTCGTAAATTTTGTTCTATTTGTAATCGCTCAATGGCACGATTATTTAATGATTCTGAATAAAACTTAAAACATTGTCGCCCCATTTCTTTAGCATGGTACATGGCAACATCCGCATTCTTCATCAAGTTGCTCACATTTCGACCATCATCGGGATAAACAGAGATGCCTATGCTTGGGGTTACGGTCACTTCATATTGATCAATTTTAATCGGTTGTGACACCGAATCAATGATACGTTGCGCAACTACAGCGATGTCATCGACACAGTCAACCCGGCTTAAAAACACGGTAAATTCATCACCGCCTAAGCGTGCGACAGCAGTATTCGGCACATCTTCCTGGCCTCTGGCGAGCAGATCACAATTACGCAGGTTACTATTTAACACCTTGGCAATTTGTTGTAATACCCGATCACCAAAATTATGACCTAAGGTGTCGTTAATTCGTTTAAATCGATCCAAATCAATGAACAGCACGCCAACATGGTAGTTGCCACGGTCGGCAAGAGTTAAAAATTTTTGCAAGTGTTCATTAAAGCTTTCACGATTGGCAAGCCCGGTTAAACTGTCATGATAAGCCAAATATTGAAGTCGCTCTTGTGAGTTTTTCAACTCCCGAAGAGCATCCCTGCTACGTAACATATATTTGACTCTATGGGTGATCATCGGCCAGCGAATGGGTTTTGGTAAGAAGTCTGTGGCGCCAATTTCATAAGCTTGTAAAATTGATTGATAATCATCTGCACCGGTTACCATCAAAATGGGGATATCTTTACCGGTTTTGTGGGCCCGTATTTGTTGACACACTTCATAGCCACTTAACCCTGGCATCTCAACATCAAGCAACACAATATCAGGTTGCATAGTGACGTATTTCACCCATGCAGTATCACCATCCGCGGCTTCTATCACTTCAAAGCCCGAGGCTTCTAAAGTATCACGCATCAGCATTAAATATGTAGGGTCATCATCACAAATTAACACTTTAGCGTTATCAATAGCTATATTCATACAACCTCTCTAGCAATATCTTCTAATAAGACTATGGTTTCCTGGTAAATAATATCCATTTTAGTGGCCAAAGAGTGACATTCATCTTGCGAGCCTTTTAGTGCACCTTGCTCTAGTAAAACACTCAAATTACTCAACTCTTTTGCGCCTACATTCGCACAAAGCGATTTCATCGCATGCGCGATTCTTTTTACATTGTCACTGTCATTATCATTATTGGCGAGGCTAACTTTTAAACTGTTCGATTTTTTAACATACTCCAGTTTAAACGTTTCCAGAACACGAGAATATATCGCCCGGTTGGTGACCTTTTCAATTTCTCTGATAGCATCAATCGCAACCGTATCAATTAAACAATCAAATTTACTCTCTGCTGAGTATTCGTGCGGCTCTTTCGGTTGCTCAGTGGCTTCGAATGAACAGAGCGCATGATCAATCTCAGTCAACTCCGTTGACTTCACAATTAAATGGTTTAAGTATTTTTTCAGAACCGACAATAACACATTGGTGGTTAACGGTTTATAAATGTAGCTATTCATCCCCGCCGTAATGCAGTCTTTTTCGTATCCTAAGCCCACGCCAGCAGTTAATGCCACAATTGGTGTAGCTTTTAATTTCTGTTGATGCTGCCATTTACGGATCATTTGGCTGGCTTTAAAGCCATCCATCACCGGCATCTGACAATCCATAAAGATAAGATCATAGTGATTGTGCTGAACTTTTTCTATCGCTATCACCCCATTGCTGGCTATTTCAACTTCACAACCAAATAATTGCAACATCGCGGTTGCCACTTCCTGGTTCGTCTCGGAATCTTCAACCAAAAGAATGTGCGCCTTAAATTCTTCAACGTCCAACACTAGAGGTAAAGCTTTGTGTTTATCAGAACTGCAATCACCGGTTAAGCAATCTTCAAGTAATTCAAGCAGAGCTTGCGATCTTAATGGCTTGTCAATACTACGAGCGGCGGCTATTAAATCGACATTCTCTCCGCTATTAGCCATAATAATGACATTACCAACATGGTGACTGAGTTGTTTATAGATGTGGGTTTGCTTGAGCATTTCGGCATCAACCAAATATAACGCAGAACGGTTGTCATTTGAATCAACTTCGATGTTTGTTTGAGCGCTGATATCTTTATAATTCACCTTAATGCGTTGTAAGGTATTAATCGCCATTCTATTGATATATTGATTAGTCGCGAGAATATAAACCGTTGCATCAATATGCTTTGCTGGCAAGGCAGCAGCATCAACAGCTGCCAACGGTAAAGTTACCGTAAAAGTAGAGCCTGAACCAGGGGTTGAAACCACACTAATATTACCGGACATGATTTCAACAAGCTTTTTGGTAATGGCCAAACCCAGCCCGGTACCACCGTACTTGCGGGTTGTTGAATTGTCTTCTTGTTGAAACACTTGAAAAATTTTACTTTGATTTAGCGTACTAATGCCAATACCAGTATCGCTAACTTCGATGATCAATTCATTGTTAACAGATGTCGCCGTTAATTCAATATGACCAGTTTCGGTGAACTTAATCGCATTACCCAATAAGTTAGAGATCACTTGTTTAATCCTTAATGGATCTGCATTGATCATTTCGGCGCAAACAACATCGATATATAAGGTAAGTTCGACCCCTTTACTGTGCGCTCGATTGGCAAATAAGAAACTGACTTCTTCGAGTAGATGATGAATATTAAAACGTTGTTGTTCTAATTCAGTTTTATCGGCTTCCATTTTAGAAAAATCTAAAATGTCATTAATTAGCTCTAATAACATTTCCCCCGCATTTTGTACTGAAGTGACAAAATGGTTTTGACTTCGGTTTAATCCCGTTTTTAACAATAAATCACTCATGCCAATAATACTGTTCATTGGCGTACGGATCTCGTGACTCATGGTCGCCAAAAAGTTCGCTTTGGTATTAGCCGCTTTTTCAGCGAGTACTTTTGCCGAATGGGTTTCCACCACAGCCAGTTCTAAAGCCGCATTCGCGGTTTGCAACTCTTTCGTTCTCAGGTTCACTTCTGCTTTTAATTGCTCTTGATAAGCAATTTGTTTCTGTAATTTTATCTGCTGATTACGATGAATAAAATACGCCATAAGCAGTATTATTGCCAGATAGAAAAGATACGCTGGCCAACTTAACCAAAGCGGAGGCGTGACTTCAATGGCAAGGCTTAATTCGTCTTCACTCCATTGGCCATCATTATTACTTCCTCTTACCCGAAATATATAGTTTCCATGTGGCAAGCTACTGAACGTGGTGCGATTAATATTGCCGGAATCAATCCACTGGGTATTAAACCCTTGCATCATATATTGATACTTGTTGTTTTCTGGTTTGGTGTAATCGAGTGCTGCAAATTCAAATTCTAGAAAAGAATCTGAATGTTCCAGTTGTAACACGCCATCATTTCTAAACATTTTATGGATGGCAACCGGCTGATTGAATTTTGAAAACTTCGTTAACCTCAATGGCGGCTGATTTTGATTAATCGGCACATTATCGTGCATAAAAGTATTAAAGCCATTAGCCCCTCCAAAATATATTCGACCTTTTTTCGATTTATAATATGCCCCAGCGTTAAAATCATTACCTTGTAAACCATGGGTTTTATTGAAGTTATTAATCGACAAATCTATCGGTGAAATTCGGCTTAAGCCACGGGTATGACTTAGCCAGATAAAGCCAGCTTCATCTTCTACGATGCCGTAACCTACGTTACTGGGTAATCCCTGATTAATGCCCACATGCTCAAAATGCACAATGCCCAGTTCAAATTCACTTCGGCTTATGCGCGAAATACCAAAATCTTCGGTGGCAATCCAAATATAATCACTGGTACTGAGTAAACTGACCACATTATTGCTGGCAATTGAATCCTTATTATTATCATCCACCATGAAACGAGTGTTGTTACCGGTGGCGAGATTGAACCGGTTTATGCCGCCACCTCGGGTAGCAATCCATAATATTTGTTTGTTTTCCTGGACAATATCGATGACTTTGTTGCTTGAAATAGAGTTCGCATCTTGCTCATCATGCATGATTCGCAAAATATTACCGTTTTGAATAAGGTTTAATCCGCCGCCAAACGTGGCAACGGCTAAAACACCATTTTCAAGTTCAATAATTTTGCTAACCGCATTACTACTTAAAGAATTAAGGTTATCAACCTGATGTTTAAAAACGGTAAATGTTGAATTTCCCTTTTGTTTAAAGTGCAATCCTGAACCGTATGTGCCAAGCCAAAGGTTATCTTCACTATCGAATAACAGACTCATTACCCGATCATCTTGTAAGGCAGTAGGATCATTTTTATCTGCCTGAATAATGTTGATTTTACCCGTGGCAGCTTCAATAATATTAAGGCCTCCGCCCCAAGTGCCAACATAAACATTACCAGCAGAATCTTCGGTTATTGCGGCGATCACATTAGAGGATAAACCATTATCAGCGTCAAAGTTTTTACTCACGTGGGTAAAAGGAGTCAACTCAGCATTCCAGCGACTAATCCCAGAAAATGTCCCAACCCACATCACTCCACCGCTATCTTGATAAAGAGAAATCACTCGGTCATCAATTAAACTATTCACTCTGGCATTATTGCGATTATGGCGGATAAAGCTTTGTTTGTATGATTCAAATTGACAAAGCCCATTGTCAGTGGCAAACCATATTATGCCCTTACTGTCTTGATAAATGTCACGAACATAGTTTGAACAAAGACTGGTGTTATCATGTTCTTGGTAAGTGAATGATTTACTTACCCCGGTTTGTAAATCAAATTGAAATACACCGGAATCTTCTGTTGCCACCCAGAATACATGTTGCTGATCTTCAAAAATGGTTTGTATTTTATTGGTGGGAATTGAAATGTCGGTGGTAGTGGTAAAGGCTTGAAAATGATCTTGGCCGGCCAATTTAACCCGTAAACCACTTTTTTCCGTTGCTACCCACAAGTTTTGTTTACTATCAAAAATCAAATCAAAAATAGATTCGCTACTCAAATCTGCAACAGTTGTGAAATTTGATGTGGTAACATCTAATGTAGAAATGCCTTTATCTCGGCTACCAAACCAGAGTGAGCCATTGATATCTTCGGCCACCGCTCGATATTTATTACCTAAAATCCCTTTAAATTGGCCTTTATTATTAAAATTTTGGAACGCATCTATTTCTGGTAAATACAGACTGATGCCGCCATTACCTAACACCCACAAGCGTTCTTCTGAATCGACAAAAATTTTGTAGACCCAAGTGCTTGCCAAACTATTGGAATCACCTTGAATATGGGTATAGATCTTTGAAGATATGCCGTCGAAACGATTAAGACCATTTTGATTGCCAAGCCAAATAAAACCCATTTTATCTTGTACTATGGTATTTACGGCTGGATGAGAAAGAATTTCAACATCATCCAAATTAGTGAATTGTAATTGACTATTATCGTTTAGGTTTAAAGAATTGCTACTTACTTTAGCGTGAGTGGAAAAGCCGACAATGGTAATTAAAAGTAAGAAAATCAGTGTTATAAGAAGTTGCTGATACTGGATTTTTTTCAAAGGCATTACGGCAACCTAAACATCATTATTATTTTTTAGTTATTAATAACATTTTAACGGCATATTGTCATTAGCTAAACGCCGCAACAGGCAGTGAAAATGGTAAAAAAAGCGCTTTGATAAGCGCTTTGATAAGCGCTTTTTAATTCTGTTAATTCAGGGAAGAATTACTAGGGACGGTATAAATTCTGGTTGTATATAGTCAGTTATTGTTGTTCGACCCAATTATTGATAAAACTTACCGAGTTCATTTTAGTACTGCCGTCGGTAAAGAGATTTGCATCGGGCCATAAGTGCGCATCTTCCCAGATTTTAGCATCTCCCCATAACTTCGAGTCAGGCCATAAATGAGCGTCAGGCCATAAGTGAGCATCTGGCCATAAATGGGCATCAGGCCATAAATGAGCGTCAGGCCATAAGTGAGCGTCAGGCCATAAGTGAGCATCTGGCCATAAGTGAGCATCTGGCCATAAGTGAGCATCTGGCCATAAGTGAGCATCTGGCCATAAGTGAGCATCTGGCCATAAGTGAGCATCTGGCCATAAGTGAGCATCTGGCCATAAATGTGCATCAGGCCATAAATGAGCATCAGGCCACAAGTGAGCTTCGTTATAAACACCATCCCACTCTAAACCTTCAAAACCTAACACATAAAAATTACCATTATCGGCATATCTACGTGCTGAACCGGCATAATGCTGAGAGTCATTTAACTCATTAGCGATATCCATTCCTTGATTAGCACAATCTACATTATCACTTTCAACAGCCCAGGTGGCGTTGATCATTCCCGCGCCCTGCTGAAAGATACTGTAGGATAACTCTTCATTATTAGTGCCTCGAAGGGCTGATGAAATTAAGCGACACTTAATATCATCAGGGCTTAAATTTGGTTGCTGCTGCAACATTAGTGCGGCGACCCCACTGGCAACGGCTGTTGATTGCGAAGTACCCGATAGTAAGAAATAACGACCACCATCGGCGTACTGAGGGTAATCTTTATAAATTTTAGATGACTTGGCCATCAACCCTTGCATATGACCACCAGGGGCGACGAGTTCAGGCTTTAAAAATCCTTCAACGGTAGGACCTGCACTTGAGAATGAGGCAATAAAATCATCATTAAGATTATAAGGGGTATAGTTATCTGAAGTCGCGCCAATAGTGATCACATACGGGTTATTGCCAGGTACGCCGATAGACATGGCGTCAGAGCCGGTATTACCCGCGGAAGCAAAAACGGTGATCCCTTCTTGCCAGGCAACCATTAACGCCTGATTGATTGGGTCTTGCCAATAAAACGATTGCGGCTTAGCACTAAAAGACAAATTTAACACTTTGATATTGAACTGTTCACGATGATTAACCACGTATTCAATGGCTTTTAGTACACGGCTATAAGTAGAGTGGCCATTTTTGTCAAATGCCTTCACTACCGTTAACTCAACGTCAGGAGCAACACCATTAAAGGAAGCAACCTCTTCACCGTTACTATTGTAGGTAGATGAGCTGTTGGCAATAAGGCTGGTGATGTGGCTACCATGGCCATATTTATCTTTTTTTGCCTCCGACCCTTTAATCACACTATGATAATGAACTTTACGTTTTTCACCATAGGTATCTTTTTTAATCTCTTTAAATTTAGCTAAACCACTATCAATAATGGCAACCCCTACGCCTTTACCTGTGATCCCTTGGGTGTGTAGCTGACTGGCTCCAACTTGTGTGGGGAAATAAGTATCCCGCTCAGCAGCAAGCTCGCGGTCCTGTTCAATATCATGATGTTTTTGCTTACCCTTTTTCGCACTCAGAGTTACCGCTTCATCGGAAAACATACGGATCATCGGATGTTTACTCTGCACCATGGCAACTTGCTTTGAGGTAAGTAACGCTGATATAGCCTGGATCACGGTATATTTGTGAACCACTTCACCACCAACAGATTCGATAGCAGAAACCAGTGTAGGTTTACTCGCCCCTTGCACTATATACGAAGCTTTGCGTTGCGATTCGCTGCCTTGAGTGAAAAGAGCCACTACTAGCATTAGCAGCAAGGGGAAAAGCGCAGGCTTTAATATTGTTATGTTTTTAAACGATTTACTGGTCATTATTTTCACCAATGATTATTATTGTAATTTTATTAAAGCGAAAACCGTGCCAAAACAACAATTTAACTACAGATCCCCGATATCAAGGCTTTTCCGTAGTTAATTAAAATTGTCACAATTTGCCAAGAAAATAATGGCGAAAACATATGGCGAATAAATGTCATGACACAAAACAAATGGCGCGCCATTTTTTTGTCGTGTAAAAAATGGCGTTTTATTTTGCAAACCCTCTATCCACCTTCTCTGGCCGAGAGGTTAAGTACATCCTTGTGCAAATCAGGTGTTTATACCATTCATGGTAATTCTGTATAAGTTCATCCCTGAACAAAAAAACGCCCTATCTAAATAGAGCGTTTCTCTGTTTCTTGATTTTATTCCCTCAATGAATTCATCTTAACGGTAAGCTAAATCAATGTCTAGTGTAAATAAAATACTCACATACCAATTTTATAAAGCCGTAGTTATTCATTTTAACCATTAAAAATGAGCAGATATTTAATCAACTTGGTATTAATTTATGACTCATTCAGTGAATAAGCTAGGTGTTGATGAAAGCGAACAACAATTTCATCACGCTCAGGGGTCATATCCAGTGCGCTTGCCATCTTTCTTAATGATTTATCGACATTGTCAACAAACTTGCTATAGCCTTTGTCTTTAATATCTTGCTCAGTCGCGGCAAAAATTATTTGCACATAATCGACCAAATACTCATCTTGCCATGAACAATAGAACTCATTTTTAGGCTGCTTTGGATCAAAGCCTAACATTTCTAACTCCCCCACTTCTTGCACCGCTTTAGTTGAGCTGTTACGAACGATTGGCGTTAAGCCATTGGCAATAACAGCACCATTTTTCAACTCATAATGGGCTGCGGCATTAGTACAAGCATCGTTTATCATTTGGTACAAGGGAGCAAAAGACTTGGCCCCAACCAAATTAATCCCTGCTCGCTTTATCAGTTTTCTCGAAACAGGAAAGCTTGCCACCACGTAACTGATAGTGTCATGTTTTTCTGGCAGGATAAAGTCGGCCGCTTTGTAACGTCGGCGAATTAAACGTAATGTGTGCGCATTGCTGCCTTCAACATTTTTATCTTGGGCGAATAAATCATAGGTTAAATGTTGGTGATCTCTAAGACGGACGTTTTCAGCAGGTACCGAGAGTTGATTTACTAATGTAGCCAATGCTCTGCTAACTTTTTGGTGAAAACCAGCTGCGCTGGTGCGAATGCTGTCTCCCGTGGCTAAAAATAACAAAGAAACCTTTTTGGCGCGCACGGCACCGTCGAAATGAGATTTATAACATTCATGGTATTCCGGGTTATAGAAAATCAACATTTGTTGTTCCGTTTTCCAATAACGGATTTCATTACTAAAACGCACCCGAGGCAGTTTATCGTTGGCAATAAAATGTACGCTGTTTAACTCTTCTTCTTCACACACGGTAAACAATTTCTCAGAAAGTTGTTGATAAAAACTTTGCCACGGTTTTAATTTGTCAGCATCATCGGTTTTTTCAAACTGCTCGATTAAATCATCGGTGATTTTGAATTCAGCCAATAAAAATTGACTGTAACGAGAATTAGAAGGCAAATAAACTTTACTGGTTTTACTACGACGGAGACCCATTTTTAACCTCAATATTTAATTTAAAATTGCTTAGCTATTATAGAGACACATTATAAAATACAAAGGTTTTTATTTATTGATTTAAGACAATATTTAGAATGACTACTGTAGAAATGCCAGTTTCATTAAATTTGTGATTTTGTTGTGCGTAGGAAAAATAAATCAAGGCAAGACGCTCGATTGACCAATAGCTGGGCTATTGGGATTGAGAGGAACGCCGCCTTGAGGTATTTTAACCAGCACAAGTGAGAAAATCCGTTTGCTCATTGGGACTTTAGACCAATTAGGTTATTTCCTTTTTAGTAAGGGTTTACCTGCATTGGGATTAGTTAAACGTTCCGCGAACACCAACAGAGTAACGTGCACCAGTCTCGGTAATATCTAAGTATTGGTTTGAATACTTCGCCGTAGTGGTATAAAGCTCGTTGGTAACATTGATGCCTTCAAAGAAAATAGTGAAATTTTCATTGATGTCATAACTGCCACTGATATCCACTTGTTCATAATCATCGACATAATGACCATCGCGCCATGAACGCGGTTTCGATTGCATGAAGCGATCACGCTTGTTGTAAGTCACCCGGAATTGAATTTTATCTTTTTCATAGAATAAAATTAAGTTAGACGAGTCACCCAAACCAATAAGCGGCAACGACTGACCTTCTTCATCTGCGGTTGATTCACTATCCACAAAGGTTTTGTTAGCAATAAAACCTAAGCCATCAAATGGCGCCGGCAAGCTGGTGAACATATGTTGCAGGGCAATTTCATAACCTTCAATATCGGCTTGATCTGAGTTGACCAGGCGAGAAATTCTGTAGTTATAGCTGCCGCTTGGTACGGTGACCACTTCTTCCACTTCTTCAGATGCTAAGTAACCATCGACATCTTTAGTAAACATGGCAACGGCCGCATAACTGCCTTCGTCATAATACCACTCGAGGGCAAGATCTAAATTATCAGATTCAAATGGCATCAACTTAGGGTTAGGACCCCAACCGCTTAAGTTATCAACATCACCACCGTAACCCGACTCTGGTGACATTGCATCCAGTTCTGGGCGAGTCATACTCTTTGAATAAGCAAAACGTGCAATCAAATCATCAACAATTTCGATTTTGGCATTGATACTTGGTAACCAATTATCGTAGGTATGCTTGACCGTAATTGGGGTATAATCATCACCCTCAATAACATTAACAAAGCCCGGCTTCGACGTTGAGGGCTCCAAATCTAATAATGGGATAGCAAAACCTTTCGCCGTACTGGTGGTTTCGACATAACGAATACCGGTGGTAATTGACCATGGCATGTCGGCTAGCTCACCATCAAAATAGAAATCGGCATAAAGCGCTGTTAACTCTTCATTGATTTCATAGGTCCATGGCACTTGATGCATGGTAAAGCCATCATTTTCATCGATCAGTTGCTGAGTGTATTCAGGGTCATCCATTTGCGCCACAACCTCTGTAGAGGTTAAATAGTCGAAAAAATCTTCAGAATTAAAGGTTAACCAGGATTGTTCTGGTGAGCCACTGCCACCTGATAAAAAGCCATCCGCATCATAGGTAGTGAACATACTTTCCGGTAACCAAATGGGGTTACTGTTATCACCCCACAACCAGAGCATAGGGCGAGTGGTTCTTTTTCTTTTACTCGATAACGTACGATCGGAGATCATCGCACCCAAACCAATTTTTGCCAAAGCGCCGTGATCGACCGTCCATAGGCTATCCACTTTTACTTCCATCACGTCATCTTTGCGCACCGAGCCAAAACGTTCTCCCCAGCCCGCTTTTTAGCCAGCAGTAGAGTTACTGCGATCGAAGGTTAATTCCGGTAATTGCGCGCCTGAACTAAGATCATAGTTATAATCACCTGGGCGTGAAGCTACGGTATCGGTAGACCCTTGCTTTGGATCTGACTCCGCTTCCGAATAACTTAAGTCAAAATTAAGGTTTAAATCATCAAGTACATCCCAATCTGCATTAAAACCGAACGCGATTAATTCATTACTCGTCGATGATTGGCGTACCATGACATCGCTGTTACTGCCCTTGCCCATCGAGAGTTTCACCAGGGTGCCGTTTTCGTCTAATTCAACATCGGTTAACTGCCTTTTGGTAAACCAATGGGCTAAAATATCTTGACGGTAATCAACATCATATTTCGAATATAAAGCATCGGCAGTAAAAGTTAGGCTATCAGATGGTTGGTATTGAAAAACTGCGGTGCCGCCAGTACGAGTACGCTCTTCGGTTTGGGCGATTTGATCATAGTTTTGTGGAAAGTAGACATCCTCGTAATAGGTCTCATCATCCATGGTTAAATCGGTATGCCTGTAGTAAGCCGTATTCGCTGAATCGTAGCGACTTTTACGCTCATTACGAGCAAATGAAACTAACACGCCAAATTTATCGTCATCAAAGGTATTACTGCTCAACCCTGAAAATCGTGGCTTAGTGTCGCCGGTCATCTCATCGTATTGGGCTTTAACACTTGCCGTTGCTTTAAAGCCAGGAATATCAAAAGGCTTAAACGTAGTAACATTCACCGTTGCGCCAATTGCGCCTTCTTGTAATTGGCCGACTGTGTTTTATGCACTTCTGCACCACTGATTAATTCAGATGCCATAATATCAAAACTGAATGCTTGGCCACCGCTAGTGGTCGCGAGAGTACGACGATTAAGTAATACCGAGGTAAATTCAGGTCCCATGCCACGTACGGTAATTAATTGCCCTTCGCCACCCTTTCTGTCTATCGATACCCCGGTGATGCGTTGCAGAGACTCGGCAACGTTTTGATCTGGAAATTTACCAATATCTTCGGCGGTAATGGCATCAACCACGGTACCCGAATCCATTTTGATATCTTGAGATTTAATCAAGCTGCGACGAATACCGCTTATGGTGATGACTTCAACTTCTTCCTCATTTTCATCCTGACTCGTTACTTCTTCTGCATTGATTGCAGTCGAAATGCCTAAGTTAAGCATGATGAGCATAGATAAATAATTAAGTTTTGATTTTTTCATATTTATTTCCCCTTGCAAATAAGCCTTTCATGTTGAATTTTATTAATATTAAACCGTTTTTTAATCGACCATCAGATATTTTATTGTATAAATTGCAATTGCAACCTTTATAATATAAGTAACCACATAAATACCTTTTATACACAAGGCTTGTGCAACTGAAAATATTTTATATTTAAAAAGACGAGTCGTGAAACTCGCCTTAACTTAAACGGCTGTTTTAGCGTTTTAACGAAATATTTAGTTGCTTACTTTCATCCCCCGTCGACGGTTGCTAGTAAAAGCTAATAAGAGAATAATAATTGACCAGTTAAGCGAACCACCACTACTTTCTTTTACTTTCGGTTCAGGTGTAGGTTCAGCTGGGGCTGTAACTGTCACTGTTATTGAACTTTCGGTTACCACACCAAATTTATCGGTTGCGCAGAGAGTGAATTCGAGGACCTCAGCATTTGCCGGCGCGTTAAAAGTGATGGTTGTACTTGTCGCGCCTTCAAGCGTTACGCTAGTGCCCGAAGATTGAGCCCACGACAGGGTCAGCATGTCATCATCGGCATCGCTCACTTGTGCGATGATCTGAACCGACTCTGAAATACCAATTTGAAAATCAGCAGGCAGTTCGATGACTGGCGCCTGATTATTATCATCAATAAGAGTAAAGGTTACCTGTTGTTCGTCGATAGTGTATCCATCTACAATTGTCCGAGCGTTCAGGGTAACGTCTTCTGCCGATTGATTTATATCATCATTGATGAAACTCACGGTTATTGCTTGGCTGTTCTCTTCACCGTCTAGCCATATCAGGCTATTTTGATCCGGTTCGATACGAAAATTGTTATTTTCAATTTCAACCGATACAGACACTTCGCCCGTGCTTCCCGCCATGCGATTAATAGTAAGATTGACATTGTCATCAACACCTTCAAGCAAAGTGAATGCATTATCAGAGAGCTCGACTATCGGTTTGACGCTAATTGCATAATCTTCAAACTCACCACTATCTAATGTCGCACAAGCGTCTTTTACACTCGAGTCATCATTATAAGCCACCATCACTCGCATGATAGTTGCTCGTTTAACGGCTGTAACAGGTACGGTAATATTAGTTGTTAATTCTTTTTCTTCATTCTGATTGGCTGCGATATATATTTCCTCATGAACCATTTCGCTGTCTTCAAACTGATCATTTCCGTTCCAATTTATCCAGACTCCAAAACGTTGCGAGTCATTCCACTCTCCATTGCCTGCGTTAGCAAGTACGGTCAGTTGATAGGTGTTATTTACCGTTAATTCTGTGGAAAAATCTTCGAGGTAAGAGCTATATCCTGCATCGGTATCATTACCATCAATATTGTTAATTTGATCGAATGTTAAACCTGAAATATGAGCATAAGGCCCCCAATTTGAATCTGCCTCACAGACTGGCGTTAATTTGGCTTTAATAAACTGCTCTTTGGTTGTGCTATAAGAAACCGAATCGGAGTCGGTTATAGCTAATGTCACTGGATAACTTCCAGCCTCATTATAAGTTACCTGAGGTGGCGTCTGTCCGATGTAGCTCGCAGGAGTACCACCGGTAAATGTCCAATTCCAACCTTGTATAGTGGTTTCACTACCCGATAAGTCGGTAAAAGACACTGCTTCTCGACGGATCGCTAGACTCGTTTCACTAGCGATAAAATCGGCGTAGTTGCTTATGCCAGAGAATTTAACTTCAAAGCCATAGTCTAAGACTTCCCCAGATAAGATGGGAGAAATGTATGCCGCATCACCATCCGCACCATTGATATAATGACTAATAATTCGCAAATTAATTTGACGGTCTGTGACTGCATATAATGGGATATCAATCGTCGCTGTAGCAGTATATTTATCATCAACCATTTGTGACACGGCAAAGATTTCTGAAGACACTAATTCGTTATCTGCAAAAACATAGTCGCCATTCCAATCCACCCAAATCCGTACCCGCTGGATAGCGCCGGCATCGCTTTCTCCTGGTGACATGGTGACTGCAATTTCAAATCATTCCACTTGTTCGAATGTGGTAGTCATTAAGTCGGTGAAGTTACTATAATTTCCATGGGTGGACGAATGATCGATGTCGCCAAAACTCACGTTAGATATAGAGATATAATTACTATTTTCAGTTTGTGGGGAGGCGTGGTCAGAATTTTGTAAGCATCGATGAAATCGAAGTCAAAATCTTGTGTGGCGGTTTTAATAGCATTAGTCCCCCATTCCACGGCTGGATTTAGCCAAGTGAGAGTGGCGCTGGTATTGTTTGCCAGTTCATGGTGCGTCGCCGCCCCGGTAAAGACTAAGCTCGCTGATTGATTGCTGTTTATGGTGATAACCGGTGTTATTCCCTCAGGTAAATTGCTAAAGCGGAAATCAGTTCCCTCCTCCAGAGTACTTGTCGCCTTAGCAAATTTAGCGTCTTTATAAGTGCTAACCTCTACGCTACGGTTTACTATATTACCGTCATTTAGAAAAACCTCAGAAAGTGAATTAAGGAAATAAAGTAGAGCGTTTTCAGTTTCGTTGGCGGAAGCAGTTTTGACTACTATTGTATAGTCTTCAAACTCACCACTATCTAAAGTCGTACAAGAGCCATTGTCACTTGCAGCATCATTATAGGCAACCATTACTCGCATGATAATCGGTTTAATAACCGCTGTATCCGGTATTGTAATATCGGTAGTTAATACTTTAACTTCATTCATATCGGCTGCGGTAAATACTTCGTCATGAACAACTTCTGTTTCTTCAAGTTCACCATTTCCGTTCCAGTCAAACCAGACTTTAAAACGTTGCGAGTCATTCCACTCTCCATTGCCTGCGTTAGCAAGTACGGTCAGTTGATAGGTGTTATTTACCGTTAATTCGGTGGAAAAATCTTCGAGGTAAGAGCTATGCCCTTCAACATAATCATTGCCCTCAATATTGCTAATTTTCTGGAATGTTAAACCTGAAATATCAGCATAAACAGCCCAAGTTGATTCTCCAACACAAACAGGCTGGGGAATTTCGATATCCCCGGAATTAATGGCCGCGAATGCACTTTGCCCCCCATACCTGTATTAACTGATGGGCTATCCAGTAAATTTCGATTCAGTCCATAGGCTGAGCTCATCGAAAGTACCAATGTCGCGGTTATTACGTGTCTAAATATCGTCTTCATAGTTGTCCTTTTTTCATTAATTTTTCATCAAAACGGTGACCAATAGAACTTCATGTACTGATCTGTCGGTGTTCTATTGTTCTTCCCTGGCACATTCTTCAACTGGAACGCCCTGTTGACAGCATCTCATTTATAATATAAATGCTATAAATATTGCTGTATTCTTTTTATAAAGGTTAATCAACTGTTAATTTGCATCAACAACTGATCCTCATCTTTAATTGACTCCTGCGTCTAATATTTTGATCAGACATTGAACAGAGCAAAATCAAATAAACGATTTGATTTAACCTATAATTTGTCACTGATTTTCAGCCTGTTTGATATAATTCCATCTCAATTTTGAGGTATATATGAATTTAAAAATCAAACGGCAGATCATCTAACGCATTGTCGCAGGCGTATTTGAAGACTTGAAAACAGCCTCGTCACTGGATCAACCTTCACCGCAAAATTAAAAGTAAGCTGTTGAAGTATAACTAAATAAACTATAATAAAACATAAAGTACTTAAGGGTAAGTCCACCCTAAAAAGGTGCTAAAACTAAGCATATAGAGTGGCAAATAAAAGTTGAGATTGCCGATAATGTCAGGGCCATTAAACAGGCTGTCGAGCAGAGATCTTGCTTTATTCTTGCAACTAGTGGATCATTTTTAGTTGCCAATTGACACATTCTCCGCTGAAGAGATTTTGAAGCATGATAAAGCTCAACCAGCAGTAGACAGGGGCTTCAGATTCTTAAAATACCTGTTGTTTTCTGTATAAAATATCCAAGCTTAATCGATGCGCTGCTGATGATAATGACGCTATCATTACTGCATTATTCAATAGCGCAGCGACGAATGCGAGCGAATATGGAAAAGCTGAAGAGACAATTCTAAATCAAAAAAATGGCCTATGGGGTCTGATCAATGCGTGGTTGATTTTATTTTTATTCGTATTTTCTGACATAGGGATAATACGACGCGATAGTAGATTTTTATTGACTTGGATTCACAGGAAAATTATTGTTTGCTTTCACACATAAACAATAATTTTACCAATTTGGATGGACACTTGCCCTATAGCACCAACATCTATCAATGCAGTTAGACAATTGCGGAGCATCAATCAAAACGTTGATGGCGCTTAATCCCGTGTTGAGTTAACTTTTTATGAAGATGGGTACGGTCAATCATTAAGGATTTGGCAACTTCGGTTATATTGCCGTCAAATTGTTCTATTTTTTTAATAAATACTCACGTTCCATTAACTGCTTAAAGTCTTTTAGCGATAATTGCTCATCGTCAAACGCGAGTTTTAACTTAGAGGTCTCTTTCAAATTCATTGTAGGATAAGAAAAAAGACAATTCTTTACCGGTGCCGAGAAAATTGAAATCAGTGACCTTACTGGTGACGTAAAATGAAGATAAATCGGCTTGGCTATCACAGTCTTTATATTCCGAATCAATCTGCCGAGTGTCTGTTATTCCGTTTGGTGAGTCTTGATAATAATGCCTCTGGTAATCGGCTGAATGGCCAATACAATCATAAACATAATCGTTTTCATTGAAATCACTAAATTGAAAACCACTGCTGACTTCATATTGAATATTGCTGGCTTCTTGTACTGCAAAAACCACGATAACGTGATCACGCTGTTTACCCTTTTCCAAATACACATCGGTATCGGTTAATTGAAATAATGTCCCTAATCTTAATCTGGCATCGGCGATTTCATTCGTATCGAGCACATCACCAATGGCTTGATAATATTTTTTAACAATAAACTCACAATCGGTATCTTTGTTACCACTACAAATAATGTCATCAATGATTAAATCTTTGGTCTTGCTATTACGGGCTTGCGAGACAGAGTCTGCTGACGGGTTAACGCTTGGTTCGATTACCTGAGCGTAAGTTTGATTACTCATAAGCAATGCCGAGCCGATAGAAAGCGCGATAGCATTTTTTGCTAAAAAACGTTGAAACATAAATATCCTGATTCTTATAATGTAAATGACAATCGTTCTATAGCAAATTAAGAGCCAGAATTATAAAAATAAAAAGAATAAATTAACATATTGTTTTATAAGGATATAATTAGAAATAATTGATTTGTACTAAGTTCTATCATAATAGTAAGTGTTGCAAAAAAGCAACAGCAGTGAATAAAAGGCATCGATTAAATGTTTCTTGCTCAGGATAATTATCGATTAATGACTGAGCTTTATTTACTCAAAGGTCTGTCCATTGTGGTTCTCGTTTGCCAAAAAAAGCGCAAACGCCTTCTTCACATTCATCCGAGAGCATCGCATCAAGCATACTTGCTCCGGCATGCGCAAAAGCACTTTCCATCGGCATTTCTAGCTGTTGATAAAAAGCTTCTTTTCCTGCTCGGATACCTATGGCAGATTTACCCGCAATCTTTTGTGCTAACTTTTCTGTTTCTGCTAAAAGGAAGTCCGGCGAAACTGCTCGATTAATCAAGCCAAAACGTACGGCATCTTCTGCTGAAAATAAATCTCCAGTTAACGCTAATTCCATCGCATGTTTTCGGTGAATATTTCTGCCAATCCCGACCAGTGGTGTACTACAAAAAGTACCTATATTAACACCCGGTGTGCAAAATTTAGCGCCATCACTAGCAATGGCTAAATCACACATTGAAACCAACTGACACCCCGCAGCTGTTGCCGTGCCCTGAACACAAGCAATAATTGCTTTGGGTGACTTTACTAATGACATCATCATCTCTGCACAGCTATCTAACACTTGTTTAACTCGCTGTTCGCGTGTTAGCGGGTCGTTAGGTTTTCTGCCACTCATCTCTTTTAAATCATGACCTGCCGAAAACACTTTGCCAGAGCCAGTGATGACAATAACTTTTACTTCACTATCTGCATTTGCTAACTCTATAGACTCTCTGAGTGCGGCGATCATTTGTGAAGACAATGGATTTCTTGCTGCAGGCCGATTCAATGTTAGCCATAACACTCGACCTGACATACGCGATAAAACATTTGGTTCTGCTGAGTTATTCATCACTTTGGTTCCATAGTTGCGGGCATTTTTACGGCGATCACAGTACCTTTGGCACAGATAATACCATTAGCAGAAACCGTAATTTCTACAATTATTTTTCGTTCTTTCACTTCCGTAAAAGTGCCGATTAATTCTAATTCAACACCTTGAGGTGTCGGTGCTAAATAATTAATATTTAACGCCGCGGTAACAAAACGCAATGTCGGTGAACTGCCCATTTCTCGTTCTTCACCGCGATACGCAATGGCGGATGCACTCCCGGTACCATGGCAATCAATTAATGAGGCAACCAAACCGCCATAGACAAAACCAGGAATAGCGGTGTGATAGGGCTCTGGCGTAAAATGGGCAATGGTTTTATCGCCAGACCAATAACTTTTTAATTGATGACCATCATGATTATTGGTACCACAACCATAACAGTGACTTAAATCATCTGGGTAACACTGTTGAAATGCTTTATTGCTCATTTTTATTCCTTAAGTTAAGACAATGATCTGAGATCATCAATAACCTTGCCATCATCTTTTAATTGCTTTAACGGTAATAGTTCTACATCGCCAGAAAGTTTGGTAATCGATTTTAGGCTTAACGAAATGGCAGACTTTAATGTCTCGGCTTCCTCAATTGAATAATGCTCACTGTTAATTTCACATTGTAAAAGCATACAATCATTGTGATTTTCTCTAGTGATCAACAAGCGCACTTTTGCAATTTCAGCATGAGCCTGGCGTACTCGCTCAATTTGAATTGGATGAACGAACATTCCCTTAATTTTAGCCGTCTGATCCGCACGACCTAACCAGCCTTTAATACGCATATTGGTGCGACCACAAGCGCTTGAACCGGGTTTTATCGCCGATAAATCTCCGGTAGCAAACCGAATTAATGGGTAGTCTTTATTAAAATTGGTAATAACGACTTCACCAACTTCACCATCAAGTACCGGCTCTTGTGTACCTGGTCTAACGATTTCAACAATGATATCTTCAGCAATAATTAACCCGTCAGATTCGGCACTCTCATAAGCAATTAATCCAACATCAGCCGAGGCATATGCTTGTAAGGTTTCTACGCCTTGAGCTTGTAATTCACTGCGCAGTGCTTCTGGCAAAGCTTCCCCGGTGACTAATGCTTTGGTAATGCAAGAAACGTCTCTATTTTGCTGTTGAGCTTTGTCTAATAATATTTTTAAAAATGATGGGGTACCGCAATACCCTGTAGGTTTTAAATTATCGATAACATCAAGCTGCTGCTCGGTTTGTCCAGGTCCTGCGGGAATCACCACACAACCACAGGCTTTTGCTCCCGAGTCCATAATAAAGCCACCGGGCGTTAAGTGATAAGACAAACAATTTTGCACGCGTTCACCCTGGCGAAAACCTGCCGCATAAAAGGCTCGCCCCATGCGCCACCAATCTAGCCCTTCGCCTTCGGGATCATTAATCGGCCCAGGTGATTGAAATACTCGGCCAATACTGGCGGTTCCAGCGGTCAGTCCAGCAAAAATTGGTTGTTCTTGCTGTAGAGAGATCAAGTCTGATTTACGTGTGATCGGTAACGTAGCGAGTAAAGCCCTTGAATTGATATGTTCAATATTAATTTCTGCCAGAGTCTTTTGATAATACGGGCATTGATTCTTAGCAAAATTTAGCTGAACGGCTAATTGTGCAAATAAGCGATTTTCTCTTTGTTGTTGATTCTGGTTTTCTTTGTCGTCATAAAAGCTATTCATCTGGTAGTTCACTCCTTAATATTATTTATTGGTATCATTATTTAAAATGCTACAACCAGCGTTTCCGGCGTTTATAAGACTTAAGGTTCTTAAAGCTTTTACGCTCTTCATTGCCACCGCCTAAATAGAACTCTTTCACATCTTCATTGCTTAATAATTGTTCTTTTGTCCCATCGAGGACTATTTTTCCCGATTCCATAATATAACCGTAGTCTGCCGCTTTGATCGCGTAATTGGCATTTTGTTCAACCAGCAACATGGTAATACCTTGGTCTCGATTGATTTTTCCAATAATTTCGAAGACTTCTTTAACCAAAAGTGGTGACAACCCCATTGAAGGTTCGTCCAGGCAAATCATTTTGGGACGCGCCATTAATGCTCGGCCAATCGCTAACATTTGTTGTTCTCCACCTGAAAGGTAGCCCGCTAATCCGGTACGTTCTTTTAAGCGAGGAAAATAGTTATAGACCATTTCAATGTCTTGGTTAATATGTTTGTCATTGCGGGTATATGCCCCTAACTTTAGGTTTTCCAGTGACGTCATATCTTCAATGATGCGACGACCTTCCATGACCTGAAACATACCACTACGCACCACATCTTCAGCATTTTTACGGTCGATACGTTCCCCCATAAAGGTGATATCACCACGCGTAACTTCACCTTTTTCGGTTTTAAGTAAACCTGAAATGGCTTTTAAGGTTGTCGATTTACCCGCACCATTTGGACCAAGTAACGTGACGATTTCGCCCTCGGGCACATCTAAACTGACGCCACGTAACACTTGAATAACTTCATCATAAACGACTTCAACATTGTTCACTGACAATAGCGGTTTAGCTGTTTCTTTTTTAACTGCAACTTGTGACATAATTACTCCATAAATGCAGGGGAACAATGCTCCCCTATTCATTTTCTAATTTGATAATCTTAAATATCAAAAATCGATTAATAACCTAACCAGTCATCACGACGTTCTATGGTCACTGAGGTAACCTTCTCAATTTTCACATCGCCGCCGTTATAGTTACCTTTATAGATGTTTACTTGGTTAATACCGCGATGATCTTCATCGGTCCAGTTCGCCGCTAAACAAACACCATCTAACCCTACAGGTACCCAGTCCTTCTTCACGTACATACCTTTTTTGATATTTTCACCGGTAATGCCGCCATTGTCTTTTGCCCACTCCATTGCTTCTTTCATAAAGTAAGTTGAACAAACACCGCGCATGTAATGATGTGAACGCGATTTATTTCCTGCTTTATCAGACATTTTTGATATTTCACGTACCAACGTCATACCGGGTACATCATCGGTCCAAAATGGCGTCATGGTTGGAAAAATATAATCTTTAATACCTGGACCCGCGGCTTCGAATACTTTCTTATCACCACCCCAGATATTCGACATAAATTGAATATTAGTGCCAACGGTTTTACACGATTTAACTAGCGATTGCACAGAGCCACCTAAGTTACCAATGTAACCATAGTTTGAACCTGAACTTTTTAAACTCAAACATTGTGCTTTAAAGTCGCCTGGTTTCATTGAAACAACAACCGGTGGTTGCACGTCGAACCCTAGCTCTGTCGCATATTCTGCACAAGCGACTTTTGGCGCGTTGGGGAAAGGATGATTAGCACCAATATGAGTAAACTTAGGCTTACCTTGATTACCTTTTGCTTTCCAGTCATCCGCCGCCCACTGCACTAAACCACGACAAGCGTCAGAATAAGAAGCGCCATAGAAAAAATTATAAGGCGCTGGTTTTTTAGTATGAGGGTTTTTGCCGGTTGGATCGGTTAAATGTCCCGAATAAGACGCTGAAAAAACAGGTGTTTCATCTTTAGAAACAAATGAAATCAATGCTTCGGTGTCAGCCGTTCCCCAACCTTGCATCGCCACCATATTTTTACGTGATTTCCATTTTTTATAGTTCGAGATCGCTTGTGGAACTTTATAAGCGTAATCAACCGTTTCAAATTCAAGCTTGGTGCCTTTTATGCCACCATGAGCATTGATATAAGCAAGCGAATCACGAACACCATCGGCATACACTTTACTAACAAAAGCGGTTGGCCCTGACATATCAGCCAAATGACCAACAAATACTGAGTCTTCCGACATAGCTTGACCGCTTGCACCTAATACCGCACAAGCAATAATTGAACGCACTAATAGTTTCTTCTTCATTGGAATAATCCTTTTGTAATGTGATTGGCTTATATTGCCAGTTCTATGTTTTAGTTTTGATTTGCCAGCAAGTTAGTATTCACTGGCGTTGTATTCTCCCTTCATGCCTATGTTTAATGAGCAAAAGGGTAAAATTTCCAGTAATTTTTAACTTGAGCCCAGCGATGTGCTAAGCCTTCAGGTTCGAAGATTAAGAACAAAATAATCACTAAACCAATCGTCATTTCTTTGATGAAAGCAAGACCGTCAATCACCATAGGAATATTTCCCCAAGTGGTTTCTTTCATCATGCCAACACCGCCAGCAAGTACTTCCGGTAATAACACCATAAAAATAACGCCCATCATGGTGCCCTTCACCGAGCCTAAGCCGCCAATAATGATCATTGCTAAGAATTGAATAGAAAGAAAAATGGTGAAGCCTTCGGCGGAAACGTAGCCAAGATAATGAGCATATAAAGCACCACCAATACCGGCATAAAAAGAAGACACACCAAAGGACAACAAGCGATATTTATTTAACTTAACGCCCATAATTTCTGCCGATAAATAATGATCTCGCACCGCAACAAAGGCACGACCATCACGACTTCTGATTAAATTACAGCCCCAGATAAACATGAAAACAAAAGCAAATAAAGCGATGTAATAGAAGCTTTGGTCGGTATCAAAAACAAAACCAAATAAATTAATCGGTTCAGCCATTGAGCCCGAAGAACCACCAGAGAACCAATCAGCCCGAGCGAAGAAATCTTCAATAATGAACTGAGCAGCAAGCGTGGCAATGGCAAGATATAAACCTTTAATTCTTGCCGCAGGCATACCAAACATCATGCCAACTGCCATCGTTAAAAACCCGGCTAGTGGAATACATAGAAACACGGGGATCTGCATCGAGGTATTTAGCCAGGCTGATGCAAACGCACCAAAACCAAAGAACGCACCATGACCTAAAGATATTTGTCCGGTATAACCGACCAATATATTTAAGCCCAATGCAGCAATCCCCAAGTACGACATTTGTATAAATAAACTCAAAAAGTAACCATCAACAAATAATGGTGCTGTCATCAGCAACAATACCGCGACAACCGCCATGATTCTGATAGTTTTTGTTTCGAAAATTGTATTATCTTGCTTATAGCTAGTACGAAAATCTCCGCACGGACGCATCGTTAAACTCGACATAATTAGCTCCTTAAACTGACTTGCTAATAATAAAAATGGTTAATATAAGTGGTTATATGCGTTCAATATCTTTGGTGCCGAATAAACCATAAGGCTTAAACCACAAGATAATTAACAATACATAAAACGGCGCGATGTCATACATGTTGCCAATATGGAAATACTGACTATCAAAAAACTCAGCAACATTCTCTAATACCCCAATAATCAAGCCACCAACAATGGCACCGATAATGGAGTCAAGCCCACCTAAGATCACCGCGGGGAATACTTTAATACCCATAACGGATAACGAATCAGAGACACCATTAACTAAGCCAATGACAATGCCGGCAGTGGCAGAAACAGTTGCAGCAATTCCCCAACTCATCGCAAAAACGCTTTTTACCGATATCCCTAAACTTTGTGCAACTTGCTGATCAAAAGCCGTTGCCCGCATTGCCAGTCCATGTTTTGAGTATTTAAAGAACAAGAAGAAAGCCACCATAATTAATAAGGCAATTCCCGTACTCATCAAGTAAGCCACTTCGACATTTAAGCCATATATTTCGAAACTTTGCGTTTCAAAAACTTGCGGATAACTTTGCGGGTCAACACCAAAAATCCACTTCATTAACGATTGAAAAAACATAGACAAACCGATAGTTATCATGATGACTGAGATAATCGGCTCACCGATCATCGGTCTCAGCACTATCATTTGCAGTAACACGCCAAAACCAGCCATAAAAAATAACGTTAAGAAAAAGCCGACAATAAACGGCAATTCCGCATAGATTAAAAATGCCCAACAAACCCAAGCACCGATCAGTAAAAACTCACCTTGAGCAAAGTTAACGACTTGCGTTGATTTATAAACAAGTACAAAACACATCGCCACTACGCCATATAACAAACCAACAATGAGGCCGTTAATAATTAGCTGGATTAAAAGTTCAAAATTCATGATGCGTTCCTCTGCTGTTGAGTCGGTGGTATTGACACTTTTTTACTTAATAATGTCGCGACTTTTAACTCCGTTTGAATACGGGTTTTACTGCCATCTTGGAAGGTGATCACCGTATCAACATCAACAAACTCTTGGTCATCATAAATAGAGCTAATAATGTCGCCATACTTGTCAGCAATCACCGAACGTCGCACTTTACGGGTGCGGGTTAGCTCGCCATCATCGGCATCCAGCTCTTTGTAGAGTAATAAGAATTTATTGATTTTTTGGGCTTCTGGTAGTGTTTCATTTACTTTCGACACTTCTTCAGTAAGCTTTTGATAAACTTCAGGTAGTGCCGATAAACTGGTGTAATTAGTAAATGATAAACCTTGTTGCTCAGCCCATTTTGACACGATACTAAAACGAATACAGATCATCGCAGAAAGGTAAGGTTTGTCTTTGCCCAAAATAACCGCTTCACCAATGAATGATGAAAATTTCAGTTTATTTTCAATGTATTGCGGGGAGTATTGATCGCCACCACTGGTTTTCGCTAAATCTTTAATGCGATCAATAATCACCAGATGTCCTGATGGTTTGAAATACCCGGCATCACCGGTGTGCATCCAGCCATCCTTGACATCTTCGTCGTAGGCCGCCTGGTTATCAATATAACCAGTAAACATACCGATTGTTTTACCAAGCACTTCACCAATACCTTGAGCATCTTTATTGATAATTTTCACATCGGCGCAATCAAAAGCAACACCGACACTGTCATAATCAATATCATTTTCTTTATGAACGGTATAAGCACCACACAATTCCGTTTGGCCATAAAGTTGACGAAGCGGCACACCAATGGTTTGGAAGAATCTAAACGTATCTGGCCCCATCGCTGCGCCACCTGTTGCCGCTGATTTTAAAAAAGTAAAACCTAATCGATCACGTAACGCTTTCATTAATAACAGGTCAGCCAACCAGGATTTCTTTCCTTCTTCTTGCGCTTTTTCAGCTAACTTCATGGTGAAATTAAACAATTTTTGCTTTAACGGCGTTGAGTCCATCATTCTGGCAGTAACATCCGCTAAGATCCCTTCCCAAACTCTAGGCGCCAGTAAAACAAAACTTGGGCCAATTTCACGAAGATCTGCCATCAATGTTTCTTGCTGTTCAACAAAATTAACAATTTGACGAGCAATTAACGCCTGACCAACCGCGTAAACTTGCTCCATGATCCAAGGCAAAGGTAATACCGAAACGTAGTTGTCGCCAGGGAGGCGAGGATCAGCCCGTAAATAGGATGAGCAGTGCTTAACAAAATTTCCGCCTGCGAGTAACGCTATTTTCGGTTTAGCGGTTGTCCCTGAAGTCGTACAATAAATGGCGGTATTTTCAGCTTTCGTCGCATCCACTAATTCATCGTATTTATTCGGTGATGCTTGCTCAATTTCCTGACCCTGCTTGTAAATATCTTCAATGCTGATCAAACGCGGATCATCATATTTACGCATGCCACGAGCATCGCAATAAACAATGTATTTAACATCTGGAATGCCATCACCTAACTCTAAAAGCTTGTCGCACTGCTCTTCATCTTCTGCGATAACGACTGTGGCATTACTTTTATTGAGTAGGTAGATGACTTCTTCATGCAGTGAATCTTGAAAAATACCTATGGAGTAACACCCCATTGCATGTGCGGAAATTTCACCCCATACCCATTCAGGACGGTTATCACCAAGTAATGCAATCGCGTCCCCTGCTTTGATACCTCGTTCACCTAATGCAATGGATAACCATTTCACCCGATTTTGATAGTCTGCCCAAGTAAACTCATTCCAAATACCAAACTCTTTTTCGCGCATGGCAGTATCATTGGGCCAGTTTTGGGCATTGTGACGAAGTATCTTAGGAAAGGTGTCTAATTCACCCATCTCAAATTTATTTGTATTGTTCATTAGCCAACTCCTTGCGATATTTCAAGTTCAGCATCATCTTCAACACCTAAATAAGCACGTTTTACATGTTCGTTAGCCATCACTTCATCAGGCAAACCACACATCAGTTTTTTACCAAAATCTAGCACCATCACTTCATGAGAAATATCCATCACCACGCCCATGTCGTGCTCAATCATCACCACGGTAATACCAAACTCTTCATTAAGATCTAAGATATAGCGCGCCATATCTTCTTTCTCTTCTAAGTTCATCCCAGCCATAGGTTCATCAAGTAAAATAAGCTGTGGATTCAACGCCATGGCGCGTGCAAGCTCAACCCGTTTTCTCAGGCCATATGACAAAGTACCCGCCACAGATTTACGAATATGTGAAATTTCTAAAAAGTCGATAATTTCTTCAACATAACGGCGGTGTTCTAACTCTTCTTTTTGCGCTTTAGATGCCCAATAAAGAGGACCCGTGATCCAGTTATTTTTCAGCAAATGGTGACGGCCCACCATAATGTTGTCTAACACCGACATATGACCGAACAAAGCCAAATTTTGGAACGTGCGTCCCATACCTAAATCAGCACGATCATTGGGACGTAAGTGGGTGACTTCTTGATTATTAAAAGAGATAGAGCCGCTATTTGGACGATAACGGCCCGAAATACAATTTAACATTGAGGTTTTACCCGCACCATTGGGGCCGATAATAGAAAAAACAGAACCTCGAGAAACTTCAAAGCTGACATCCGTAAGGGCTTTAACACCACCGAATGCTAATGATACTTGTTCAATTTTGAGTATTGGTTCAGACATACTCACACTCCTGATATTTGATATTTTGTTTGTGTCGCTGCTTTCATAAATTATGAAACAGGTTAGCCTGCACCAACAGGCTAGCGATAAAGGTTTTAACGTCTAAAGGGTGTATCTAAATGATAATTGGGCGTAATCAGAGTCTTTATCGATTTCTTCCATAGAAAAGTTTCCGACTTCCACACCTATGGCTAATTCTTTAGTCATGTTTTTAAATAAGTTGATGCTCCATTGACTACGATCCGCACCTGAAATATCAGCTTCCGCATTGCCGTAAAGCACAGTTGTTCTTAGGTCTTCATTCCAAAAATGACGATAAGCAACAAGGTATGAGGTAATATCTTCTACTTCTTCTCCCGCTACATCTTTAGCAAAGGCAACACCAACATAACGACCTAGTTCACCTTTATGGAATTGAAAACGTAAATCATCTTTACCAAAGGTATTTATTCGACCCGCAATTGATGCACCAAAAGCGCTTTCGGATTCCCCCGAAGCCGTGGTTAAACTTCGACCTAAAGCAGAAATAGAAACACTACCCCAGTCTCCTTTTAAGTTGTAGCGGGCAACAACATCTGGACTGTCGTCATTCGCAGTATCGCCTCCCCAAGTTTCAGGATTTTCAATAGACACTTGGAAGTTACCCATGCTGTATCTGATTTGGCCTTGACGAATAAACACTAAACCAACGGTTGCACCAGCAAAATCAGCAGATTCAGGAATCGCACTGGTATTCATAAAAGTTGACCATGTTTGCCCAGCTAATACATTTTGGTATTTAATAAAGGCATGACGTAGACGTGGGTGGGCAGAATTTGACACGATTTCATTACCGTCGCCACCAAGAAAGTCCATTTCAATAAACGCGGTAACATCACCATGAACATATTTAGTATTGAAGCGAGTTTCATTGGCAAAGATTCTAAATTGAGATGCACTTTGCTCTAAGGGAGCGCCGGTGCCGATCCAAAAATCACGGTAACCAACGTCACCATCGACATAGCGAGCATCCACTTTAACGTATCCGCCAAAGCTAATTTTATCAGTATCGGTTAGTTTAAATTCATAAGCGGCATTTGCTGAGCCTGTCGCTAATGAACCTAATAATGTTGCCAGTAATAATTTTTTACTTTTCCAAATGTTCATTGATCAATTCCCGTTGTGTTTTTATAGATGTTAATTTTCTGTAACAAATATCACTAAAAAAATGACAACTCACAATCGGCAATAAGTATTAATGCTTTAGGTCTACACCTAAAGTAATAAACCTTTAGTATTAACACTTTAGGTGTAGAACGTTAAAATCGGAATTAGTGAAATAAAAGCTAAATGAATTGATTTATGATCAATAATTTGTAAGTCTGAAGCTTCACCCACAATGTTTTTTAAATTAGAAAATCTATGTAGATTGAGCAGATTGCCAAAATAAAGAGTCAATCGTTTTGATATCTTCATAAGTGAACGACATAACCATAAAAAATGAGATTGATGTATGTTTCCGAATTGGCAATTAGTGATCACAAGTATTGGTTATATTGGTGTGCTTTTTATTATTGCCTTTTTAGGGGATAAATATCGCCATAAATTAGCCAGCAAACACCACACCATTATTTACGCGTTATCACTTGGCGTTTATTGTACTTCGTGGGGATTTTTAGGGACGGCAGGCCAAGCCGCTAATTATTCATTTTCTTACCTTTCCGTGTATATCGCACCAATATTATTATTCTTTTTTTCCTGGCCTTTTATTCAGCGCATGATCAAAGTTAGCTTACAACTCAATATCACTTCGATTGCTGACTTACTTGCGGCGCGCTTTGGAAAATCGTCACGCTTAGCCGTGTTGATCACCTTAGTAACCTTAATTGGCACCGTGCCATATATCGCTTTGCAATTAAAAGCGATTGTGCATTCCTATACCATATTGCAAGAAGATCAATATTTGTCGTTATGGCAATTAGGTTTGATTGTCAGTGCTATTCTAGCGGGATTTACCATTATCTTTGGTATTCGAGCCATTGATGTTACCGAGCGCCATCCGGGGGTGATGATGGCAATTGCCTTCGAGTCTATTATTAAGCTTGTTGCTTTTTTATCTATTGGCTTATTTGTTTCATTTTATCTGTTCGACTCACCTCTGACTATTTGGTCATTAGCGACTGAAAACACTGGAGCGGAACACAACTTTACCCTCTCGAAATTTGTCTCCATGCTTGGCTTATTAGTTATTGCTATGTCTGCTTTTCTTTGTTTTCCAAGACAATTTCAAGTGATGGTGGTTGAACTTAAAGAACAAGCTCATACCAAGCTTAGTCGCTGGCTATTTCCTGGCTACGTAGCCATTTTCGCACTGTTTGCGATTCCGATTGGTTTATCCGGTAGGTTACTTTATGGCAGCTCACTTGATGCGGAAGCTTATGCACTTTTTTTGCCCGCTTATAGTGGTCAATTATGGCTAACATTATTTTCATTTCTTGGCGCGGTTTCAGCCGCCAGCTCTATGGTGATTGTCTCCACAATAGCTTTGAGTACCATGCTCAGTAATGAAATTGTTTTCCCATTTTTATTTAAACATTCAAATATTCAGCAAACAGATTTTAAAAAATTTAAAGGTAAATTATTGCTGATCCGTAAAGCTCTGGTCATTTTTATTATTTTACTGTGCTATGGCATGTTTATTACCGCACCGCCAGATACACTAGCGTCTTTAGGCGAAGTTGCTTTTGGTGCTATTGCACAAATAGGGCCGCCACTGTTTGCTGCTTTTTATTTACGAAAAGTTAGCTTACATGCGGTGTTACTGGCGGTTAGCTCAGGGTTTATGATCTGGTTTTTGCTTAATCTATTACCACAGCTTGGTTTTTATCCCCATCCTTTTTCGGGTGCGGTTGTATCAAGTACAACATTGGCAACGTTATTGGGATTAACGGTCAATGTCCTAATGCTATTACTGGTATCAAGAATTAGTAGACCGAGCTTTCAAGAACAATCTCAAATTGAACATTTTATTGAACGGCCGAGCTTTGATAAAAAACTGCCGATCAGCCAAGGGAAAATTAATGCCAATGAATTAGCCTTATTGGTCACTAGATTTGTTGGCCATGAAAAATCAGCATTATGTTTTGCTGAATTTAATCAAATGTATGATCCGCTAAATACCAATAAACAGAGATATAATGAAGCAATTATATTTCATACCGAAAATACGTTAGCAAAAGTGATGGGCTCAGCTTCAGCACGCTTAGTAATATCTTTTGCCATCGACGGCAGAGATATGGCTTTAGATGAGGTTGCACAAATTGTTGAAGGGGCATCAAGCCATCGTATCGAATTTAACCGAAGTGTATTATCAAGTGCGATAGAAAATACTAATGAAGGTATTTCAGTCATTGATAGTAACCTTAATATGGTCGCTTGGAATAAACCTTACTTAGAGTTATTTAAGTACCCTGAAGAGCTTGTTTATATTGGTAGCCCAATCAAAGATTTAATTTATTATAATCTCAAAGATCGTCCTGAATATACGCATTCTCTCGATCAACAAGTTGAACGACGTTTACAGTTTTTTAGAGATGGCAGTAAGCACAGCGCTGAACGAATACAGCCAAACGGTAAAATTATTCGTATTGAAGGAAATCCAATACCTGACGGTGGCTTTGTTATGATATTCACCGACATTACCGTTTATAAACAAGCAGAGCAATTGCTTAAAGAAGAAAACCTCGATTTAGAAAGCCGAGTATTAGAGCGAACCAAAAAACTTGAAAATGCCTACAAAAAGTTAGAGCAGAGTAATAAAGAGCTTGCTGTCGCACGAGCAAAAGCAGAGCAAGCACATTTGAAAAAAAGCCAATACCTTAAAGCTTGTAGCCATGATTTGATGCAACCTTTGTCTGCAGCTCGTCTATTTTCATCAACATTAGCGATGAGTGATTGCTTAGGTAAAGCAGAAAAAGAGCACGTTAATTATATTGATAACTCCCTCAAAACCGCGAATGATTTATTAAGAGATCTCAATGAAATAAGCCGCATAGAAAGTGGCAATATCACCCCCAAAATCACTCAGTTTTCACTGAATGATGTTTTCGCAAGTATTGAAAATGAGTTTTCGCCATTGGCTCAAAAACATCATGTTGAATTTCATTGGGTAAAAACTCACATTTGGCTGAACAGTGATGCCAAGTTACTACGCCGAATATTGCAAAATTTATTATCAAATGCGTTTCGTTACGCAAGCCCCGGAAAGGTGCTACTGGGTTGCAGAAGAAAAGGAAATAGTATAGAGATTCAGGTTATTGATAATGGTCCAGGTATCCCATACGCGCAGCAGGAAACCGTTTTTGAACAGTTTACTCAATTAGAAAGTAGCCAACATATTGGAGTAAAAGGTTTAGGTTTAGGGTTAAATATTGCGCAAAGTTTAAGTCAGCTTTTATCAAGCCGACTACAGCTAAATTCTCGACCAGAGCAAGGTTGTAATTTTAACTTATCTCTTGCTATTTCTTCCCCTTTATTGCATCAAGTACTCAACAAAGCACCCGTTATGCAAGTATCGTTAGAAGGGGTTAATGTGCTTTGTATCGACAATGAGCCTGATGTTCTTGAAGGCATGAAAAACCTACTTAGCGCATGGAAATGCAACGTGTTTTGTGCAAAAGATAGCAAACAAGCGATCACGGTTTTTAAACGATATCAAAGTAGTATCGACATCATTTTAGTGGATTATCAGCTAGATAAAAATGAAAATGGTATTACTCTATTTAAGCAATTACAAGAAATACGAAATTACCCTCTACCCGCTATTTTGATCACCGCAACAACAGACGATGACGTGCTCAAAAGAAGCCAAATAGCTGGCATGAGTTATTTAAGAAAATTAATCAAACCGATAGCATTACGAGCGTTAATGAGTTCACTATTAACGAAAACGTTACAACAGAATTATTCTAATGATGCAGAAAATGATTGAGGACTATTCTGGTTTAACATTATCACCGCTTGCGTACGACTACGAACACCAAGTTTTAAAAATATTGAACTCGCATGTGACTTTACCGTAGCCTCTGAAAGTGAAAGTTCAGCGGCGATTTGTTTGTTGAGTAAACCATCAGAAAACATTTTCAATATACGATGCTGTTGATTGGTTAAACTGGCAATTTTTTTACCTATTTCTGACATCGGCAAGTTATTTTCACCCTCTTCAACATCAGGCGTCCAAACGCCTCCGGCTAAGATGATTTCCATGGCAGCAAGCATTTGTGGCACATCGGTAGATTTAGGAATAAACCCTGCCGCGCCATGATCAATAGCCTTGCTAATAACCTCTTTTTCTTCATAGCCAGAAACCACAACTACCGCCATTTGAGGATAACGTTCTCGCATACTAATTAAAGTATTAAAGCCCTGGGCTCCCGGAATATTTAAATCGAGCAGGAGTAAATCAATCTCTTGGTGCTCGGCTAATGAACGCTCTAAGTCATGTACATCTTCAGCTTCAAACACCGAAACACCTTTAAAGTGAGCATAAATCATCAACTTTAATGCTTGGCGAAATAAGGGATGATCGTCAGCTATTATTATTTTTTCTGATTGAAACATAGGGATACCTCAAAAAAGTTACAACAGTTTACCTTAATAAAAAGGTAATACTAAACTATAGCTATTATCATTAGAAAAATGCTAAAAAGATTTATACTCCGAGTTAAGAGTATAACTTCTTGACACATATGATGGCCTATTTCTCATGCTAAAAGCAAGTTTATACCGTCGGCTTTTGCTGTATTTTTCAAGTTGCATACTTCCGCGAGATGAAGCTCGCGTATTTCTGCTGATCGCGTTTCTCGCATTTCAAACCAGAAACTCATACTCAATTGCGATATAAATATTTGAGGTAATCTTGGGCAACGTCACGCCATAAAAATCTTGATTTAAAGGCATTGGTGGAAATCGTCTGCCACTCTTTGGGGGTGTTCTGTTTTTTATCTAATACCGACTGAAAACAACGAAGCATATTTTCAGCCTGGAGCTGAGGATTATCGCCGATAAAGGTAAAACCGTTTTTACCATGGCTAATGGTATCCCTTAAGCCACCCACACTATGGGCCAGGCAAGGTTGTCCTGCTCGCATTGACAGCATTTGGCTGATACCACAAGGCTCAAATGAACTTGGCATGAGAAATAAATCACCCGAGCTGTACATGCTTTCTGATAATGCCTCAGAGTAGCCTTTGAGAAAAATAAAATTCGACTTTTTCGCCGCTACTTTGGTCAAGAAATCTTCTAACTTTGAGTCACCACTGCCTAACAGGATGAAAACACCAGCATCACCTAAAATTGTTAATAATTGTTCTAACGCGGTTTCGCCATTAGCCATTGGTTGTTGAAATAATCGAACTTTTTGATCGGTAATTCGCCCCACTGAAGTCAATACCAAGGGTTTGCTTTTTATTTTTTGGCTGGCAAGTTGTTTTATCCGCGTCATCGCGATTAAATGAGCACTATCCACAAGAGGTTTATTTGCTAACCATTTCATCAGCTCATGTTCACATAGCCGCATTACCTCAGTTAAGGTTAAACGCTTGATCGTTTTACTCGGATATTCACAGCCATTTAATATGCCGTGCAAACGCCCGGAATCAGCAGCAAAGCCTAAATCATGTTCTAAACCTTCGCCACCAAAATAGCCCTGTTCACTATTGCTTGCTAATAAAATTTCTTTTGCATAGGTAGGTGACACCGCATGCACTTTATCCGACAAATTTATCCCTGCTCGCATCGGGTTGAAACAATGGGGATAACGCGGATCATTAATGGTACCTTGTTGATAAGACAAATACGGAAACCAGGCTTTTAATGACGACTCATCACCATCAATAGGTCTAATACCTTGCAACGCTAAATTGTGAATCGTGTAAACGGTTTTGATCGATTGTAATTGTTGATATTCAGGGTCAAATGCTCGTAATACAGAAACCATTGCCGTATGCCAATCATGCAAATGCAAGACATCTATTTTCCCAAAAACTTGGCTAATAATGGCTTTCGCGACCGCCGCACTGAACAATGCAAACTTAGTCGCATCGGTTGCGAATGGTCGATTGTCGGGATCATCACAATAAATGTTTCCGTGACCGCCAATGGCAAACAAGGGATGTTCGATGACCCATTGAGTTACCTTGCCTTGAGCATCTTTTTCAGCATCATCTAGCTTGATTTTAAAAATATCAATGGCTTGTTGCTGGCCAGCAAACATCACTTGCAATGACGTAATATGTTGCGCGCCTGACAGCTTTGAAAAACTGCCATAGCCCGGCATAACCACATCAACCTGCTGACCTATATTGGCCAATGCCAGTGGGATATCACGTACGACATCAGCAATGCCTCCAACTTTACCACCAGGTAACGCATCATTTTCAGCAGCAGCCATTAATATTTTCATTGCAACACCTTTACTATCTTAACTATTTTTATTTGATGATTTTATCACTAAAACATGCACTTATAACGGGTATTATATCAACTTGGTATCTAATGTTATGTGATCACGTTTGGTTTATCTCGGCCGGTAAATTGTTTAATAGCCGCCAATTGTTCGGCAATAACGATTAAATCGCTTAATGCTGCTTGGGTATCTTGTTCTAACAGTTCAGGATTATTTTGATATCTGTCTAAATAAACCCGCAAGGTTGCTCCTTGAGTGCCGGTACCGGAAAGTCTAAACACAATGCGTCCACCATTGTTTAAATAAACACGGACGCCTTGCGCAGTGGTTTTACTGTTATCAACAGGATCAATGTATTGAAAATCATCGATGGAATCTATTTTAACACCTGCAACAATTTGATCAGGTAATGTGGGTATTTTTTGTTTTAGCTGAGAGATCATAGCTTGCGCACTGTCACTGTCTACCCCTTCATAATCATGACGGGTAAAATAATCACGACCATATTGTTGCCAATGCGCTCTCACTATTTCACTTACCGGCTGTTTTTTTGCCGCAATTAAATTCAACCAAAATAGTACAGCCCACAAGCCATCTTTTTCTCTGACATGATCAGAGCCGGTACCAAAACTTTCTTCACCACATAGGGTGATTTTTCCCGCGTCCAACAAATTACCGAAAAATTTCCAGCCCGTTGGCGTTTCATAACAGGGTATATTCATCGCTTTTGCAACACGGTCAACCGCTCGGCTCGTTGGCATCGAGCGAGCAACACCAGCAATACCTTTGGCATAAGCAGGAATATAATGAGCGTTGGCGGTTAATAACGCTAAACTATCACAAGGGTTGATGTAAAACGCTTTGCCCAATACCATATTTCGATCGCCATCGCCATCTGAAGCCGCGCCAAAATCAAGCGCATCATCACCATTTAACAACTCCACCAGATGATGAGCATGAACCAAGTTAGGATCAGGGTGGCCGCCACCAAAATCGGTTAATGGCACGCCATTGATAACAGTGCCTGCGGGAGCGCCTAATCGATTTTCCAGTATTTCTTTCGCGTATGGGCCATTAACGGCATGCATAGCATCAAAGCACATACGAAAGTTACCCTGAGTAAACAAGGACTTCATTAAATCGAAATCAAACATCGACTCCATTAAATCAGCATAATCGCTCACCGGATCAATCACTTCAATTTTGCATTGTGAGACTTGAGTTGTGCTGATTTGGTCAAGTTCAACATTCTCTGCATCCACACTCAAATAGTGCTCCATGCTCAATGTCTGTTGAAAAATTGCATCGGTGAGTTTTTCCGGCGCAGGGCCACCGTTTTCACCATTAAACTTGATTCCAAAATCTTCATCTGGACCGCCAGGATTATGACTGGCCGACAAAATAATGCCACCACATGCCTGATTCTTTCTGATCACACAAGAAGCGGCTGGCGTTGATAAAATTCCGCCCTTACCTACCAGTATTTGAGAAAAACCATTGGCGATTGCCATGCGTATAATGACTTGTATTGCTTCACGATTATAAAATCGACCATCGCCGCCCAATACCAGGGTTTTACCGGTGCAAGGCGCAATGGTATTAAATACCGCCTGCACAAAATTTTCCAAGTAACCGGGTTGTTGGAATTGCGTCACTTTTTTTCTTAAACCCGATGTGCCCGGTTTTTGATCATTAAAAGGGTGCGTTTTAATTTGATCTATATTCATCTTTTATCCTTACAAATTAGCCTAGAAAACAGTGCAGTCTAATTTTTTCATTAATTTATTGTTGCCATTTAAATATCATTGTTGCCAAGGGAGGAATAGATATATTCAGTTGATTTTCCTGACCGGCATAGGTTTGATTTTGCGACCAAACGCCGCCACTATTACCAACATTACTGCCTCCATATTTACTACTGTCGGTATTTAAACACTCACGGTAAAAGCCAGCTAACGGTACACCAATACAATAATGTTCATAGCTTGTTGGCGTAAGGTTAACCACCACCAATGCCGGTGCCGTGCCTTCTTTGCCTTTACGCAAATAAACCAATAGCGACTGTTCATTATTTTGCGAGTCTAGCCATTCAAAACCACTACTGTCGCAGTCAAGTTCATATAAGGCAGGAATACTAAGGTAGGTATGGTTTAAGTCTTTGATTAACAGTTGCACACCTTCATGGCTTTCATCTTCTAATAAATGCCAATCTAAACTTTGATCATGGTTCCACTCATTACGTTGGGCAAATTCGCAGCCCATAAACAGCAATTTTTTGCCCGGGTGAGTCCACATAAAACCGTAGTAAGCGCGAAGGTTGGCAAATTTCTGCCAATCGTCTCCTGGCATCTTGTTAAGCAGAGAACCCTTACCATGTACGACTTCGTCGTGACTCAATGGCAAAACAAAGTTTTCGCTAAAACCATAAACGATGCCAAACGTCATTTCATTATGATGATGTTGGCGATGAATGGGATCGCGTTCCATATACTTTAAGGTATCGTTCATCCAGCCCATATTCCACTTAAAACCAAAACCGAGACCGCCGCCATCGACAGGTTTTGATACCCCTGGCCAGGCGGTTGATTCTTCCGCGACCATCATCACCCCAGGGTAATTGCCGTAGGCTCGGCGATTGACTTTCTGTAATAATTCAATCGCCTCTAAATTTTCTCGCCCACCATGAATATTCGGCAGCCACTCGCCCTCTTCCCGGCTGTAATCTAAGTACAACATAGAAGCCACGGCATCTACGCGTAAACCATCGATATGGAATTGATCTAACCAATAAATGGCATTGCTTAACAAATAACTTTGTACTTCCTGGCGACCATAATTGTAAATCAAGGTTTTCCAGTCAGGATGAAAGCCTTTTCTTAGGTCTTCATGTTCATACAGGCAAGAACCGTCCAGTTTTCCGGCCCCATGGACATCCGTGGGAAAATGTCCGGGCACCCAATCCAATAACAAACCAATACCCGCTTGATGGCAACAATCGACAAAATATTTAAAGTCATCGCTACTGCCAAAACGCGAAGTAGGGGCAAAAAGTCCGACCGGTTGATAGCCCCAAGAACCGTCAAATGGATACTCGCTTACCGGCATCAGTTGAATATGGGTAAACTCCATCTCAACAACGTAGGGGATCAACTGTGCCGCCAATTCACGATACGTTAAATAGGTATTTTGCGATGACGTATTATCTGCACCTGTGCCATTGCGATCACTTCTACGCCACGAGCCTAAATGTACTTCGTAAATCGACACCGGCCCCTGATAATGATTCGATTCGGCAGCGCGTTCGGTCAGCCATTGGTGATCTTGCCATTGGTAAGGGTGACTGTGCACAACTTTTGATGCCGTTTCCGGCGGATGTTGCATGGCAAATGCGTATGGGTCGGCTTTTAATGGCTGAATTTGACCATCTCTGGCGAAAATTTCATATTTGTATGTGGCATGCTCTGCGACGTTGGGGATGAAAATTTCCCAAATGCCTGCCGCAGGATGCTTGCGCATCACATGGCGTCTGCCATCCCAAAAGTTAAAGTCACCGACAACGGAAACACGTTTGGCATCCGGGGCCCAGAAAACAAAATGAGTGCCGTTAACATTATCAACTTCACGCTGATGAGCGCCCATCCATTGATAAACGTGTTCATCAGTGCCTTCACAAAAAAGGTACAGATCGTCGTCATTAAGCAGTGAAGGATAACGATAAGGGTCTTCCACTAAAACGGTTTCATCTTCATAAGCGACACGTAAATGATAATTAAAGGGTTTGCGGCGGCGACCTAATGGTCCTTCAAAAAGTCCAGACTCATTGACTAAGGTCAGCGTTGCAACATTTTTACCCGTTTTGTTATCAATAACGTCAACACTGATGGCATCAGGTAAGAATGCTCTAACAATCAAGCCTTTACCTTGTGGATTCTGGTGCATGCCCAAGATAGAAAACACATCTTGATGTTGGGCTTGGGCTAAAGCCACGACTTCGTCATTGCTTAACAAGCTAATGGATTGGTTTTTCATGGTAATTTCCTAATTAACAACGCAATGGCTATTGTCTTGCTGCCAGGTCACTGAGCATAGTCCGAGTGACCAACACCACACCGTTATCGGTCACCCGAAAGCCATTTTGGCGATCTTTTTCATGATCAACACCAATCTCCATACCCTCAGGTATTTGACAACCGCTATCAACAATGGCTTTGATCACTGTACAACGTCTGCCAATATCCACATTAGGTAAAACAACGGATTCTTCAATATGACAATAGGAATTCACCCGCACTTGTGAGAACAACAAGGATTTTTTCACCATGGAACCCGAAACCACCACGCCACCGGAAACCGTTGAGTCAACGGCCAGACCGCGTCGATTGTCATCATCGAAAATAAATTTCGCCGGTGCAGTTTGTTCTTGATAGGTCCAGATAGGCCAGTTTCTATCGTACATATCTAATTCTGGCTCAGGAGAAACTAGTTCCATATTGGCTTCCCAAAACGAATCCAGCGTACCGACATCACGCCAATAGGGTTGACGAACAGAGTCTGGATCGGCAAACGGAAAAGCATATACCTGATGCGATTCAATGATTTTCGGAATAATGTCGTTACCAAAGTCGTGGCTTGAACCTTGTTGTTCGGCATCTTTTTGCAATTGCTCAAACAAAAATTCGGTGTTAAACACGTAGTTGCCCATTGACGCTAAGGTGAGACCTGGTTTACCGGGAACTTCGGAAGGGTTTGCCGGTTTTTCATCGAATCGACAAACACGACTGTCTTCATCTACGGTCATCACCCCAAAGGACCCAGCGGCTTCAGCTACCGGAACTTCAATACAGCATACCGTCATGTCGGCGCCGCTGGTTACATGAGACGCCAATAATGGCCCGTAATCCATTCGATAAACGTGATCACCGGATAAAATCATCACGTATTTCGGCATTTCACTGCGGATAATATCCATATTTTGAAAAACCGCATCGGCAGTACCCACATACCAGCCTTCACCATTTTGCTGTGAGGCTGGCAGTACTTCAATTGACTCGCCTAATTCTTTCTTAAAGTGACCCCAGCCACGGTTAACATGGCGTATTAGCGAGTGCGACTTATACTGGGTAGCAATGCCGATTTTTTTAATACCGGAATTAATACAGTTCGATAATGGAAAATCAATGATCCTGAACTTACCACCAAAATAAACGGCTGGTTTTGCCCGTCTATCGGTTAATTCGTATAAGCGAGAGCCTCTCCCTCCCGCTAAAACCATTGCATATGTTTCTCGAGTTAAATTACTGATGTTACGATTTTCATACTTGGGCATAACGCCTCCTTTACACACATTATTTAACAAACACTGATCGCCAAATTGTTATACCAACTTAATTAATCAAATTGGTATTCGGATAAGGCTAAAGTTTCCATATTTCGTCTCGATACTGCCTGATCGTATGATCACTCGAAAACACACCACTGGCCGCAGTGTTCAAAATACTCTTTTGGGTCCACAACTGTTGATCTTTATAGCATTCATCCACACGACGTTGCGCCTGGAAATAGCTGTCAAAATCATACGCGGTTAACCACATATCGTCGGGGTCACGAATCGAATCAATGATTGAGTCGTAAATTCCCGGTTCAAACAAATTAAAGTGACCACTTTCTAACAAATGCATCACTGCCGATAACGTTGGCGAGTGAGCAATGATTTCATTCGGTTGATAGTTTTCTCTTATGCTTGGTACTTCATGGGCTTGAGCACCAAACAGGAAGAAATTGTCTGGCTCAACCGCATCACGAATTTCAATATTGGCACCATCGAGGGTGCCAATGGTGAGCGCACCGTTCATCATAAATTTCATATTACCGGTGCCCGAGGCTTCTTTGCCGGCAGTAGATATTTGTTCAGACAAATCGGTTGCCGGGCAGATGATTTCCATCGCCGATACGTTGTAGTTAGGGATAAACGCGACTTTTAGGTACTTGGATACTTTCGGGTCTAAGTTGATGGTATCGGCAACATTATTAATTAATTTAATAATTTGTTTTGCCATCACATAACCGGGTGCGGCTTTGCCGCCAATCAACACACAACGAGGCGTTATGTCAGCCGTATCGCCCTTACGAATGCGGTCATACAAACCAATAACATGCATAATATTGAGTAACTGACGTTTGTATTCATGAATACGTTTTACTTGCACATCAAACATCATATTAACGTCAAATGTTACCCCGGTTGCTTGCTCGACAAAGTTAACTAATGCGGCTTTGTTTTGTTGTTTACTGTCACGCCACTTTTTCTGGAAGGCTTTATTTTTGGCAAATTCACTCAGTTGTGACACCTCGGCAAAATCTGCGACCCAATCGTTACCTATTTTGCTTGAGATAAGCGCGGATAAGCTTTTATTGCAATGAGATAACCAACGACGCGGTGTTACCCCATTGGTTTTATTGTTGAACTTTTCCGGCCATAGTTGATAAAAATCGTTAAATAACCCGGCTTTTAATAGCTTGGTGTGTAACGCGGCGACACCATTAACGGAATAACTGCCAACGATCGCCAAATGCGCCATTCTTATTTGCGGTTCATGCCCCTCTTCTATTAATGATAAAGCCGCTTGCTTTTGACTGTCGCCTGGCCAACGCACGGCAACTTGTTGCAGAAAACGCGCGTTAATTTCATAAATGATCTCTAAAATACGCGGCAGTAAGTTTGCAAACAAGCGAACAGGCCACTTTTCTAGCGCTTCAGGCAATAATGTATGGTTGGTATAGGCCATGGTTTGCGAAGTAATAGCCCAGGCATCATCCCAGGGAATACGATAATCATCCATAAGAATGCGCATTAACTCAGCCACGGCGATACTGGGGTGAGTATCATTCAATTGGTAACTGTTTAGCGCAACAAACTTATCGAAGTTTTTGCCATGAGATTCTACATAATGATTAATCGTGTCTTGCAACGATGCCGAAGAGAGAAAATACTGTTGACGTAAACGCAGTTCTTTGCCATTTTCACTGCTGTCATTTGGGTATAACACCATGGTAATTTGTTCAGCAAGGTTTTTTCGAGCCACCGATTCGGTGTAACTGCCAGCGTTAAACTCATCAAGATCAAATTCATCGGTCGCTTCCGATTTCCATAATCTTAAGGTATTCACGACCCTGTTTTGATAACCGGGGATCGGCATATCATAGGGCACGGCTAAGACATCATGGGTGTTGTTCCACTGCCGGTACTGCTGGCCATTTCTTTTGGTGATAACGTCGACATGACCAAAAAATTTAATTCTTATGGCTTTTTCTGGCGCGGCAATTTCCCACGGATTTCCGTTACGTAACCAGTTATCAGGATGTTCCAGTTGATGACCATTTTTAATTTCTTGATTGAACATACCGTATTCGTAACGAATGCCATAACCAATAACCGGCAATGCTAAACTGGCACAGCTATCTAAAAAACAAGCGGCTAAACGCCCTAAACCACCGTTGCCTAGGCCGGCATCGTGCTCCGATTGCTCAACATCTTCTAAATCACAGCAATATCCTTCCAGGGCCGCACGCACAGTATCATCTAAATCTAAATTTAAAATGGCATTATTCAGGGTGCGTCCCATCAAAAATTCAAGTGACATATAAGCAACACGGCGTTGCCCTGCTCTTGCCAATCTGGTTTTTCGCCACTGAGAAACTAAGTGATCACGAAGGGTGATCGCCAGCGCGTTGTATAGGTATAAGTGTGATTCTTGTACCTTGTCTCGGCCTAACGTAAAATGGAAATGTCGAGCTAAATCTTCGGCAAATGTTTCGGCATTCATCAACACACTGTCATCTGACACTGTGATTTCACATAGGTTATTTTTTTTATTCATCTGTGGATAATTCCTGGTTTTTATCATTAAAATCACCATTTAATAAAACAATGGTTGAAAAAGGCGCCATGGTAATTTTGCGTTGCGCTGGAATACGACGTATTTCTTCTTGAATGGCACTGGCAGTGGTATCGATCATCACCTGCCAATGTTCTACCGCATCTATTTCTGGCAGTTGAAATTCTATCGGCTCTGCTCCTGCGTGAAAAAGGCACAACAGTGTTTCAGATACCGAATCTTTTTGCTGGATCAAGTAACCTAAGGTAGCCGCATGATGTGAATGCCAATGTTCTTTGTGCATCGGCAGTCCAGAGCGATGAAACCAGACAATATCGACGTCACTACTAGGGTCATCTTTATGAATAAACTTTCGATGCGCTAACATCGGCAAACGAGTTCTTAATTGGCTCAAACTTGCGACGAAGGGGATGAGTTCATCGGCATATTCGCTGTTATCATGCCAATTTAACCAATTGATCTCATTGTCTTGGCAATAGGCATTATTATTACCTTTTTGGCTACGACCCAATTCATCGCCGGCGAGTAACATCGGCACGCCTTGGGAAAGCATTACGGTGGCGAGCATATTTTGAATTTGCCGTAACCGTAGCGCTAAAATATCATTATCTGTGGTCTCGCCTTCAACACCATGGTTATTCGAAAAATTATCGCTATGACCATCGCGGTTATGTTCACCATTGGCCTCATTGTGACGCTGTTGATAACTGACTAAATCACGTAAAGTGTAACCATCATGACTGCAAAGAAAATTGATACTGGCATAGGGTTGGCGACCACTGTGTTCAAAAATATCACTGGAGCCGTGAATTCTTCGGGCAAATTCGGGCAACATGCCTTTGTCACCGCGCCAATAACGTCTGATCGCATCTCGATACTGATCATTCCACTCAGACCAGGGGGCAGGGAAACCACCCAGTTGATAACCTCCAGGACCAATATCCCAGGGTTCGGCAATGAGTTTTACACTGCTTAGCACAGGATCTTGTAAAATGGCATCCAAAAAGCCATTACTTTTATCAAAACCATCCACTTCACGGCCTAGAATGGGCGCTAAGTCGAACCTAAATCCATCCACACCCATCACTTGTACCCAATAACGCAGACTGTCCATGACCATTTGTAACACGCGGGGATGACTAATGTTAAGAGTATTACCACAACCGGTATCGTTGATATAATAGCGTTGCTCGCTAGGATTTAAACGATAATAAGAGCTGTTGTCTATGCCGCGAAAACTTAACGTTGGACCTAACCAATTGCCTTCGCACGTATGGTTGTAGACGACATCGATGATCACTTCAAAGCCGGCTTGATGCAGTTCATCAACCATACGTTGAAATTCAACTATCAGGTGTTGATTTAAGTAATTTTTATGGGGAACAAAAAACGCTAATGAATTGTAGCCCCAATAATTAGACAGGTTTTTGTCGGTTAAAAACTGCTCTGAGACAAATTGCTGAACTGGCAATAATTCTATGGTGGTAATACCAAGTGCGCGGTAATGGGCAATCATTGCTGGATGACTGATGCCTAAAAAAGACCCGCGCAATTCTTTTGGCACTTTATTGTTAAGCTCGGTTAACCCTTTAACATGGCCTTCATAGATCACCGTATTTTGCCAGGCAACAGGCACTCGGGGTAAACGTGGCGCAGAGGGTTCAACCACAACGGCTTTAAACATCACATCGGCATTGTCTCTATCATCGAATGATAAGTCTTGTTTGGGATCATCAAGCTTGTAGGCGAAATGGCGATCAGACCATGAAAATTGTCCGGTTAATGACCGCGCATAGGGATCGAGTAATAATTTATGATGGTTAAAACGATGACCAAATTCTGGCTGATAAGGCCCATACACCCGATAGCCATAGACTAATCCGGCTTTCGCGCCTCTAAGATAGCCATGCCAAACTTGGTGCTCGCACAAGGGCAACGCAAAGCGCATTAATTCTTGACAGCCATGTTCGTCAAAAATACACAGTTCGACTTTCTCTGCGTTCGCCGAAAATAATGAAAAGTTTACTCCATTATCATCGAGACTTGCCCCCATAGGATAAACTCTTCCGGGCTCTATTCTATAACGTTCCATGTATTTCCTTTATACAACGAGCGAATTCTTATTGTGTGAATAAGCTTCAAAAACTAATGGTAACGTAAGCGCTTTCATCCAAAGTATCGCATTGAAAATTAAAGTACCATTAAATTTTTTATTTTTTTTCGGTTAAAAATATGATGTGAAATGAGACAAATTAGCATTCAGTCTTAAATTTTCCATATTCACATCATATTTACCCTAACTTGTGATGGTTACCACACTATTCTCACTACCGAATGCATTTGGCAGGTATTGATCGGCTGCGTGATCATTTTCCCATTCGGTGTTATCTAACAAGTAACGAAAATGATAAGTGCCACCTTTAGGTAACCGTACTTTTGTTTTAAAACTCTGAGATTTTTTGATAAATTTCATTTCAATCGCTTGCCAGTCATTGAAATCGCCATACAGTGACACCGATTTCACATCATTTCGTTCAAATTCAAATGTTACTTCCGCTTCATCTTTAGTTTTAAAGTATTTTTTTGTTAGCATGTTATTCTCCATTAATCATGTATTAATCATGTATTAATCATGTATTAATCATTCATACGTTCAGGCTCTGCTTTGTATCAGTGCAAAAGATAACAACTTGGCACCAGCGGTGAGCGTTATTCGTTTAAAATAGCCGATTTATGTTTCGACAAGATGACACTCGCATAAATCAAACCAAAAATTAATGATGTAATTAAATTACAAAACCGTTCTGGCAAGTTGTTATTTTACCGTTTAATTTGTTAAAGTCCACCAAAAATGTAATGTTATTTCATCAATCATGTAATTTTATTCAGCAATAGATAGGGAATTCAAAATGAGTTCAGTTAAACAACTGGCCGAGCAAGTCGGTTTTTATTCGAGTTATACCGGAACGTTTAGTGATCAAGTTGTGGCCAAAGAGCAAGCGCAACGCGCGTTGCTAGCCGCTATGGGCTATCGATTAGATGAAGGCTCATTAGTAAAGTCCATCAATGACTTAGGTCAAAGCCAATGGCGAGATATGTTACCCGCTGTTCATATCGCGAAACTCGAGCAACGGCAACATTTCATCAAGATAAGTTTGCCTAAAACAGACGCTGACTTATTAACCTGGCAGATCATCACTGAATTAGACGTTAAAATAGCTGGCGATTTTAACGTAACAGATCTGCAACTCATCGATGAAATACAGTTCGATGATGAGCAATATTGCCATTACCAACTGCCCTTACCTGCACTTGAGCCAGGCTATCATCAACTGACTATTAGCTATGGTGGTAACACGGCTAAATGCCCGCTGATTTTTGCCCCAAAAACCGGTTATAGCCACCAACAAGCCAGTAAAAATAAAATATGGGGCTACACCGCACAACTTTATTCTCTGCGTAGTGACACCAATTGGGGCATCGGCGATTTTACCGATTTGAATACCTTAATCGAAAGATCAGCAGAGCAAGGCGCTTCGGCAATTGGCATCAACCCGTTACATCCGCTGTATCAGAACAATCCGGCACATCGAAGCCCTTATTCGCCATCAAGTCGGTGTTTTTTGAACCCTTTGTATATTGACGTCACCGCCATTGTAAACTTCGCGCAATGTAAAAAGGCACAAACCCTTGTTAACAGTATTGCCTTTCAAGACAAAATTACCCAGGTTAAACAGTCTGAGTTGGTCGATTATCCAGCCGTCGCTGAGCTTAAATACGACATTATTGCGCTATTATTTGAAGATTTTTGCCATAACAGTACTACGTTGTACTCTATTGAGGCCGAAGAATTCGCGCAATTTAAGCAACAACAAGGGCAAGATTTACTTAACTTTGCCACGTTTGATGCCTTGTATGAGCACTTTCGTGCCATCGATGAACACGCTTATGGCTGGACCCATTGGCCGAAAGCTTATCAACAACCGGATAGTGATGAGGTTATTGCCTTTCAACAAACACATGCACAACGCATCGAGTATTTTTGTTTCGTGCAGTGGCTGGCTCATCGCCAGTTACACGCGGTTAAGCAAACCGCTCAGGCTAACCATATGCCCATCGGCTTGTATCTAGATTTGGCGGTTGGTTGTGATGGTTCAGGGGTCGAGGTATGGTCTGATCAAGCGTTATATGTTGCTGGTGCTTCTATTGGCGCGCCACCCGATGGCATGAATCCATTGGGACAAGGTTGGGGGTTAACGCCTCTTAACCCGGTTGAGTTGCAAAAACAAGGATATCAGCCATTGGTGAAAGCACTCCGTTGCAGTATGCAATATGCCGGTGCATTACGCATTGACCATATTTTAGGCTTAATGCGTCAATATTGGATAGCGCCCGGAATGCAAGCGGATGAAGGTGTTTATATCACCTTTCCTTTAGCGGACATTTTGCGGGTGATCGCGTTAGAATCTCGTCGCAACAACTGCCTGGTGATTGGTGAAGACTTAGGCAACGTTCCCGATGGATTTAGTCAAACCATGCAAGATGCCGGGTTATTATCATTCAAAGTACTATTTTTTGAACGTTGGCAGTCCGGTTTATTCAAACGTCCCGAGGAATTTCCGGTTCAATCCATGGTTACTGGGTCTACCCATGATACCGCCACGTTAACCGGCTGGTGGCAAGGACGAGATTTACAATGGCGTCAAACGTTAAACCTGTACCCCAATGAAGAAGCGGGTGTTGAAGACAGAAATGCACGAAGTGGCGACAGACAAATGCTGATTGCGGCATTAGACGACTTAAAGGTGATCGATATGGCCAATGCTCCACAACAACAACCCGCCATAATGAATACTGAATTAAGCGTAGCAGTACAAAAATATTTGGCGACGGCGCCCAGTCATCTGCAATTAATTCCCCTTGAAGATGCTATCGAAAACCAGGAGCAAGTGAATATTCCGGGTACAATCGATCAACACCCGAATTGGTTACAAAAATTGCCGGTAACTCTAGAAGATTTTTGGCAAACGAATTCGGTGCGGCAAATCGCTCAAGCAATGAATAAAGCTAGGCCAAGGTGAATAAAATAGCTGAACTTGCTGATCACTGTAAAAATCTTGATGACTTTTATCAACAATTACATGAAATAGTTAGCGCTGATTAATTGGGTATTGATTGATTAGCGCCATAGCGGGATTTCTGGATGAATTTTGCTTCGATTAAACTGGATAAGGTATTGATATTACTTATACTCTTATTTACCCACGTAATCATTGGAAATGCAGATGAAATATTTTGCCATTGTTTTTATTAGCCTTTTACTTTTAGCTTGTGCCAGCAAAGACGTTGAAAAACCTTCTTTAACGGTAACTCAGTCGAGAACGTTAGAAGCTCAAGTTGTGTCTATAGATCACGAGAGTCGAATTGTGGCGCTGCTCAGAGCCGATGGCGAAACAATATCGTTAATGGTAGATTCACGCGTCACTAATTTAAACCAAGTGAAAATTGGCGATACCATTGAAGCAGAATATAAAGAAACAATTACGTTATCGGTTCAGCAATCCGATGGCACGGCACCGGTAGTAATTCAAGAGACTCAAAGAAACATGAACGATGAAGGTGGAGAGCCTGGCGTGGTCACCACCAGTACCATTATCGCGACAGCCGATGTGGTGGATATCAATTATGAAGAAAGTTGGTTAACTTTGCGAGGCCCCGACAATATTAACCGGCGATTTCCGGTAGTGCAGCAATCGGAAAGCTTTAATGCCATTAAAAAAGGCGACCAAGTGGTTCTCGACTTTACTACTGCGCTTGCCATTAGCGTCAATCATAAACCCTTTACCCAAGAAACACCAAATCCGAAGAATAAACTATAGGTAGCACTTTATCTGCAGTTCAGTAATTCGCTAATTTTAGGGTTTAATTTTTAACCTCAAAAATTTGTACCATTAAATAATGATGTGATTAAACTTAGCCTTGTGATTAAGGCTTAGAACAAAGAAAAGTTGACTGCCCTCATTGATTGGGCAAAATTATCCTAGGTTTTCTTTTAATTAGATAAAACATGCTACAGTTAACTAGCTGTTATAGGTAAAGTTAATAGTAAAGAAAATAAAAATAGCAATTATCATTGCTTATATTAGTTGTTTTCCAATTATCATTAGATGGGGTTACTCACTATGTTTTTATTACGTCTACATTTCGCTTTGGCATTCGTTCTGGGCGCTTTGTTTTCTTGTTCAGATACCAATAACCAAGAAGTTAGTAAGGTAATAAGACCGGTCAATTTATTAGAAATTAATTTGCTTAGTCAAAAGAACTATACGTTTCCTGGTGAAGTTAAAGCCAGTGAACAAGCGGTATTAGCGTTTAGAGTACCCGGAGAAATTCTTCGTTTTCAGGTGCAATCAGGACAATATGTAAGCAAAGGACAGTTGCTTATTGAATTGGATCCTAAGGATTATCAATTAAATGCCGAAGCAGAGCTGGCAAACTTTGATCTGGCTAAAGTGCAACATCAGCGCTCTGAAAAATTAGTTAAAGATTACTTAATTTCTCAAGAAAGCTATGACCAATCTAAAACTGATTTACAAATTTCTGAATCAAATTACAAAACCGCTTTAGCTAACTTGTCTTATACAAAAATACTCGCTCCTTATGATGGCATTATCGCTAATACCTATAAAAGTAATTTTGAATATACTTACCAACAAGAGCCGGTCATGTCAATTCAATCTGAAGATGCCATTGACGTGATTATTGCGGTCCCTGAGCGTTTAATAGCACCACTGAGAACACTTACCTCGAGGAATAATCCGGCAAAAATTTCGGTGTCATTTCCGGTCAGTGCCGGTAATGTTTTTGCCGCATCATTCAAAAGTATTGCATCCGTAGCAGATCCGGATTCGGGCTCATATAAAGTGAAATTAACCTTACCAAAACCCGACGATATTAATCTACTTTCCGGTATGTCAGCCGAAGCCTACCTTGAATTATCGCTGGGTGATTCTGAACTAATCACCCACATTGTTGAATCAGCATTACTGCGAGAGGACAATAAAATTTTTGTTTGGAAATATGACCCTGATAGTCAAAAAATTTCAAAACAAGCAATCACCCTGGATAACAACAATGTTTTACTTTCAGGGCTTAATGATAGTGACTTTATTGTTAGCTCTGGCGTACATGAGCTTAGCGATGGGCAATTGGTAAAACCTTGGTATAAAGAGCGAGGGCTTTAAAATGAAAACAAATAACCTGATAGCTTGTTTGGGCTTGTTATTAGTGACTATCGTGGGATGTAGTGAACATCCCGACTTTACGGTGACTAAGCCATTAGTTGAAACCTATGTCATTCCGATAAGAAGTAGTGCCAATATATATAAATTTCCTGCCGTGGTCAGTGCCAGTGATTTAACCTATTTAAGTTTTAGAATCAATGGTGAGTTGGTTGAGGTAGCGGCTTACAATGGTAAAAAAGTAAAGAAAGGTGATCTCATTGCTAAAATAGACCCGACGACTTATAAGTTAACCGTTAAAGACCGAAAAGCTAAAGTAGAGTTTGCTAAATTAACCATGGATCGAACCGAAAAACTGGTTGCTTTAGGTAGTATGGCACAAAGTGTTTATGATGAACTTGAAGCTAAGTACCGGGTTGCAAAAGCCCTGCATGAGCATGCTTTATTGCAATTAAGTTACGTTGAGTTAAGGGCTCCATTTGATGGCGTTATTGCCAGCGTACCTGCCGATAATTTTCAAAACACCTCGACCGGCCAGCTTGTGGCGGTAATGCATCGCATCGATAAAATTGAAATTAAAGTAGACTTGCCCGATGTTATCTTAGCGGCGACAGAACAAAGAGATGGAAAAAGAGAGAAATTGAAATTTTATATCACTTTAGATGCCTATCCAGATCATACCTTTATCGCTTCCTACAAAGAGCACACCACTGAACAAACAGACGAAAATAAAAAATATCTGCTGATTTTAGAAATGCCGGTCGATGCGGACAGGATCGCCTTACAAGGCATGCCGGGTAATATTGAGATAAACACGGATAAATTAAAGACAAAAAATGTCGTTATAAACAGTGTTCCGGTTGAAGCTGTCTTGCTCCCTGATAAATTGACTACGGTTACTAAAGAGCTGATTGTCTGGCGAGTAATAAGCGATTCGACGGTTGAGTCAATAAAAGTAACCCCTGGTGGTTTTTCAAGCTCATCTTTTATCGATGTTATTGGCCCGTTAAATGAGGGCGATGAAATCGTAGTCGCTGGCATGATGTATCTACAAGATGGACTAGCCGTTGATGTACTTCAACAAGAAGGTAAAGCTAAATGAATATAGCAGAGTATTTTATAAAAAATAAAGTCATCAGTTGGATGTTTACGCTGATCCTATTAATTGGCGGCACGTTTTCATATTTAGGTCTGGGACAACTTGAAGATCCAGAGTTTACCATAAAAGATGCTTTAGTCATCACTTCTTATCCAGGCGCAACGCCGTTGCAAGTCGAAGAAGAAGTTTCATATTTGATAGAAAAAGAAATTATGACTTTGCCTTACATTGATGAAATAACATCAATCAACAGCAGAGGACTCTCGCAAATAACCGTAACCATGAAGAACATTTATGGTAAAGAAGAATTGCCGCAAATTTGGGATGAACTGCGTCGCAAAGTTAATGATTTAGTGCCTCAGCTACCACCGGGTGTAGGTGCACCAAAAGTAATTGATGATTTTGGTGATGTATACGGCATCATGTGGGCGATTACTGGCGACGGTTATCAATATGATGATCTAAAAGATTATGTTGATTTTCTGAAAAGAGAAATCGAACTCATTGACGGGGTATCAAGAGTCTCTATTGCCGGCGAACAGCAAGAGGTTGTTTTCATAGAAGTGTCGGCTAATAAACTAGCGTCATTAGGCATTGCACCATCAACCATAAATAACTTACTGGTGTCTCAAAATACCGTACAACCTGCTGGAGCAGTCCGTGCTGGCTCTGAATATATCTACATCCACCCAACGGGTGAATATACTTCCGTTAAACAATTGGAAGACCTGCTTATCGCCAAACAAGGCAGTGATAAATTAATTTATTTGAAAGATGTTGCCACAGTTTCTAAGGGCTATGAAGAAGTACCGAGTAACATTATTAAATTTGATGACAAAGATGCAATTAATGTGGCGGTATCCTTCACCAGTGGTGTCAATGTAGTAAAAATAGGCCAGCTTATTGACCAAAAATTGCAACAATTAGATGCGTTAAGGCCGGCCGGCATCGACATTGGCGTAATATACGATCAACCTAAAGAAGTTGATAACTCAGTTACCTCTTTTATTTTAAACTTACTTGAAGCGGTAGCCATTGTTGTTGTTGTGTTACTGATTTTCATGGGGTTAAAGTCGGGCTTATTGATCGGTTTAATTTTATTATTGACGGTATTAGGCACTTTTCTGGTGATGAAAGGCATGGCGATTGATCTGCAGCGTATTTCTTTAGGGGCGTTGATTATTGCCCTGGGTATGCTCGTTGATAACGCCATTGTGGTGGTCGAAGGCATACTGATTGGGCAAGCTAAGGGGTTGAGCAAATTAGAGTCAGCCAAGGCTATTGTGAGTCAAACCATCTGGCCTCTTTTGGGCGCGACCATTATTGCTATCACGGCTTTTGCGCCAATAGGTTTGTCGCCAGATTCCACCGGTGAGTTTGCCAGTACCCTATTTTGGGTGTTACTTATTTCATTATTTTTAAGCTGGATCACGGCGATCACCCTAACGCCATTTTTTGCCCATATGTTCTTTAAGGAAACTGACAAAAGTGCCGCGAGTAATAACAATAATGACAGTACCGCAGACCCATATCAAGGCGCGTTATTTACCGTTTTCAAAGCAATTTTAGATAAGTGTTTACGATTTAAAAGCATCACACTAATAACCGTTATCGCTTTGTTTTCCCTGTCTATTTGGAGCTTTAGCTTAGTTAAACAATCGTTTTTCCCACCGTCTACAACGCCATTATTTTTGATCGACCTGTGGATGCCAGAAGGCACCGACATTAGAGAAACCGAATTGATCTCGCAACGTATCGAGCAAGAAATTTTGACTTATGAAGCAGTTGATCATGTAACCGCCACCATAGGAAAAGGTGCGCAACGGTTTATGCTAACTTATGATGCCGAAAGAAGTTATGCGGCTTATGGGCAATTGTTAGTCAGGGTAGAAAGCTTTGACCATGTCATGCCGGCCATGAAAACCGCACAAAAATATATCGAAGAGAATTACCCGGCATTACTAACAAAATTCAAACGTTTAGAAATAGGGCCTTCACCGTCAGCAAAAATTGAAGTGGAATTTACTGGTGCCGACACCGAAATACTGCGCGTACTCGCTAACGAAGCTAAACAGATTTTGCATCAAGCGGGAGGAACTGTAAATGTAAGACATGATTGGCGCGAACGAACTAAGGTGTTACAACCGCAGTTTAATGAAGTACAAGCAAGGCGCTTAGGGATCACCCGTGCAGATGTCGATAATGCATTACAAATGAACCTTTCCGGGCTAACGGTTGGTTTATATCGTGAAGGAACATCACTATTACCAATAATTACTCGTATGCCAGAAGATGAAAGAGAAGGAGCTATTGAAAGTTTGCGGGTTTGGTCGCCACTTTATAATCAGTTTATCCCTATTCGGCAGTTATTTAATTCCATTGATGTGGTTTGGGAAGACCCTATTATTCAACGTCGTGATCGTAAACGAATGATCACCTTGATGGCAGATCCGGACTTTAGAACAGGAGAAACAGCAACAGCACTTCGTCACCGAGTTATTGACCAGATTGAAGCAATAGAATTGCCGGTAGGCTATGAGTTGAGTTGGGGCGGCGAATATTCTGATTCGACCACGGCCAGTAATGCCATTTTCTCTTCCCTTCCTATGGGTTACTTGTTTATGTTTTTAATTACTGTATTTCTATTTAATGCAGTTAAAAAACCTTTGGTTATTTGGTTATGTGTACCTTTTGCTCTTATTGGTATTGTCGCTGGCCTAATTATCCTTGATAAACCTTTTGGCTTTATGGCGTTGTTAGGGATGTTAAGTTTAAGTGGTATGTTACTTAAGAATGGTATCGTATTATTAGATCAAATAAATACTGAATTAGATGCCGGAGTTGAACCCTACCAAGCCGTGTTTGGCTCAACAGTGAGTCGTGTCAGACCCGTAGGTATGGCCGCTATTACCACCATTCTTGGTATGATGCCGTTATTGTTTGACGCATTTTTCGAATCACTGGCTGCGGTGGTTATGTTTGGTTTGGGTGTTGCAACAGTACTGACTTTGCTCATCGTGCCGTTACTGTATTGCCTATTCCATGGAATTAAATACCGCCCGTTGGATGAGCTTAATAAATAACAGCGCCAACAATTGAGACTTTACAGGATGTAATGAATGCCATGATCACACGGATGTGTAAGAGTGGACCATGTACAATCACCCTCTAAAGGCTATCCTGCCTGCCGGGTATAAGTACAATCCATGTACAAAAAAACCGATACCCAGCAAGTGAATATCGGCCTTATTATAATGTCTGACAATTTACGCTGTTTTCTGAGCTGCATTGCTCAATTTTTCATTAAGTTGAGAAACTTGTTTCTGGGTGAATTCGCTAAAATCATCACGAACTTTCGTCGATATATCAACTAGTTCTTGATTTTTCACTTTTAATTTTTCACCAAAATCTTTAGTGATTTTAGTTTGTTGCTCTGTTAAGTCGTTAACATCTTGTGTTTTAGAAAATACATTTAAACTTTCAACACTTGCCTCTGTAGCTAACGAGATAATTTCCATTTGTTTTTCCGCTAATAAGCTCCATGCTTTTTGATTAAGTTGTCCAAAAGCACCCACACTTTCAAGGCTTTTTGTGCTTACGTCTTTAAAAAATTTCATGTTATCTTCAAGGTTTATCATAGTGATCACTCCGTGGTTAATTTTATTGTGCACTGCAATATGCTGCAGTGCATCATAAGGCGTTTTTTGAACACGGTCAATAGATATATTTCAATAATGCTTATTATTTATACATTTACGGATAGCAAAGAACTGTTTTCTAAATGCCTGTTTACCGCTTGTCATGCAGATACAGCAAGGAGTGTAGGTATATAACACTGGAGTTATTTAGGAGAGGGTTAAATTGATTTTGTTGCGCAACAGTGAACTAGAGTCTGTTGATCTTTGCGGTACAAAGATCAACAGACCCTAATCTATTTCTTTTTATTATCTTTTGCTGGATCTGCCGATTGTTGAAAAAATGAGCTTTGCATATCCGCCCACATTTTCATATTTTGTTGAGCCAACTGAGCGATATTTTGCATGCCAACGGGATTTGTTTCAGCAGAAAACAACTGTTGCTGCTGTTGAGTGAAAGCCGCTAAACTTTCCTCTAAATATTGGCCAAGAACTCCTTGAAATGTACCTCCATAGAAACGGATCAAGCTCGATAACGCGTTTTCGCTAAATAATGGCTTACCCTGAGACTCTTCCTCCATAATAATCTGTAGTAAAATGGTTCGGGTGATGTCTGCTGATGAATTACTATCAACGACCTGAAATTCTACCCCGGCCATCACTAATTCTTTGACATTGGTTAACGTGATATAACAACTTTTCTCGGTATCATACAAACGACGGTTAGGGTATTTTTTGATAATCCTTGGTTCAGGCATAATAAAGCTCTCTAATTTCATCTTTTGCCCTAGTGTACCTAGAATCGACTAAAATACCAATATTAGCCTTGCCCTATATACCCGTTCCACTTCAAGATGCGGGATATCAGTGGGAGTTAAAAGTAATTTAGGCAAGGCATTAAATTGAGAGAATGGTTGTTCCATTGTTCAATTTGATAACGCGGCATAAATTGCTTTTAAACCCATCGAAGAAGCGCTTGAGCAATCCCACTACTTCG
>MABC01000028.1 GCA_002162925.1 Thalassotalea sp. 42_200_T64
ATGTGCCTCTCCTTGCTCGATTACTGAAGCTATCCCTTGGAAAAACGGTGAATAGGCTTCTAGTAAGCCTCTACCAAAGCCATTTTCTTCATCTTTTGTGCGGTTGCTGCAAGTAGACACTGCATTTGCACTTTGATTAGGCTACGGAATCTCGCATATCGATGCCCATGATGTTGCTTAGCATCTGCAAAACTCCTTTCCACTGTCGCACATCGACGTTTATACACCTTTTTTCCCCAATCGGTTAACCGCCGTTCATTAGCTCGCTCCTTGCTGACCTCCATGACATGGCGTGTGATCACTTTTTTATGGTTTTGACTCTGGGTACAATCCCTAAGTAATGGGCATTCTGCGCATTCTTTAGCATTTGAATGATACTCTCGATAGCCATCCCTGCTTGTGGTTTTATAAATGAGTTTTTTACCTGCTGGACAGGTATATTGATCGATTTTCGCATCATAATCGAAAGGCTTTTTCTTGAATTTGTTTTTCGTTCTTGATGGCCGACGATAACCAAATACACCGGCAATGTTCCTTTCTTCAAGGGCATGACAAATTGGTGCACTGAAATACCCCGCATCAATGCCGGCAACGATTGGGTTGATATTGAAGGTGTTGCTGATATGGTCAATACGCTGAATATAGGGTTGAGAGTCATTCACATTGCCAGGGGTAACATGGCTATCTACAATAATATTGTTCTTGCCATCTACCGTGCGGTGATCAAGATAGAAAAATCCTTTTGGCTTCTCATCCCGATGCATATAGCCACTATCTGAGTCGGTGGTACTTACCTTATTTCGCTTAATTTGAGTATAATTCTTTTCTTTGAAAGGCTTTTTACCTTGAGCGATTCTATCGCGCTCTACGGCTTCATTAACGTCATCAATGTACGCGCTGGGGGATACTGGCTTAAATTGATTTTTTGATTTGTTTTTATTGGCGTTGGCTTTTAAATGAGTGCTGTCAGTATAAAGCGCATGGCCACCGACAAGTCCTTTTGACATTGCTTGTTCAACAATATTATTGAAAATGCGTTCAAATACATCCGTGTCATTAAATCGGCGAATTCGATTTTGGCTTAACGTGGATGCATCTATCACTTTCTCGGTGAGTCCCATTTTCAAAAACCAGCGATAGGCAACATTGACTTCAATTTCTTTAACAAGCTTGCGCTCACTTGGTACGCCAAATAAGTAACCTAATAACATGATTTTAAAAAGGCGTACTGGATCAACTGGTGGCCGGCCATTATCCTGGCAGTATAAATCTTTGACTTCATCACGAATAAATTCAAAATCAATAGCGGTATCGACTTTTCGAACGAGATGATTCTTAGGCACTAGCTGGTCAAGGGTGACCATTTCGAGTTCGTATTGTTGTGGACTTGGGTCTTTAAGCATGGGGATTATTCGTTAATTGCCATACTTCTATTAGATCAAAGTCCTAGATCAGTGTCTAAGACTTTGTCAGCAATCTGAAAGGACGCGTAGCGTCCTTTTTCGTAGGTTATCTTATCGATCAGGATCGTAATCCAGGTTCGGTGATAACCATCGTTCGGCTTCACTCAATGCCATGCCTTTACGTTTGGCATAACTTTGTACCTGCTCTTTATCAATTTTCGCGACGGCAAAATATTTACTGTCTGGGTGGGCGAAATACCAGCCACTCACCGCGGCACCAGGCCACATCGCAAAACTCGAAGTAAGCTCCAAGCCAATATTATTATCTGCATCCAATAACTGCCAGAGCGTCGCTTTTTCAGTATGCTCAGGACAAGCAGGATAGCCAGGAGCTGGGCGAATACCCTGATAACTCTCACGGATTAACGCGTTATTATCTAAATCTTCATCACTGGCGTAACCCCAATAATGTTTACGAATTTGCTCATGCAAATACTCCGCCGATGCTTCGGCTAATCTATCGGCCACGGCTTTTAATAAAATGGAGTTATAAGTATCGTGTTCACTATCATATTGTTGCACTAGTTCATCAGCGCCAAAGCCCGCCGATACCGCAAAAGCACCAACATAATCTTTTACCGCAGAGTCTTTAGCCGCGACATAATCACTTAAACAACGATTGAATTGGCCAGATTTTTTCTTGGTTTGTTGGCGCAAGCCACATAAGGTATTTAATACTTGCTCACGGCTTTCATCGGTATAAACTTCAATATCATCGCCGATACTTTGCGCCGGAAATAAACCAAATACGGCTTTCGCCTGCAAGGTGTTATCATTAATGACCTGATCAAGCATGGCATTGGCATCATCGAACAATTTTGTTGCTTCTTCACCGATTAATTCGTGTTGCAAAATTTTCGGGTATTTACCCGATAATTGCCAGGTTAAGAAAAATGGCGTCCAGTCGATGTATTTACGTACTTCATTTAAGTCTAAATTATCCAGTACCGTCACCCCAAGTTTGTTTGGCGTTTTCGGCGTATAGTACGCAAAACTTAATGGGAAAGCATTTTCACGAGCCACCGTTAATGACGACAAATCAGACCTTGGGCCTTTTTTACTGTAGCGCTCGCGAATGGTGACATATTCTTTTTCAGTACGAGCAACCAAATCGGCTTTTAGGTGTTCACTTAATAGTGAACTCACCACAGATACTGAGCGAGAAGCATTGGGTACATAAATAACCGGGTGTTGATATTTCTGCTCAATTTTAACGGCGGTATGGGCTTTTGATGTGGTTGCACCACCGATCAATAATGGCAGATCAAAATTTTGTCGTTGCATCTCTTTCGCCACATGCACCATTTCATCTAGCGATGGGGTGATAAGACCAGACAAGCCGATAATATCGACATTCTGCTCACGAGCAACTTGCAGTAATTTTTCACAAGGCACCATCACGCCAAGATCGATCACTTCATAATTATTACATTGCAACACCACACCAACAATGTTTTTACCGATGTCATGCACATCTCCTTTCACCGTCGCTAACAGCACTTTACCGTTAGAGCTTATTTCGGTTTTTTCCAACTCAATAAAAGGTTGTAAATGTGCTACCGCTTGTTTCATCACCCGGGCAGATTTTACCACTTGCGGCAAGAACATCTGGCCTTCACCAAACAAATCACCGACCACATTCATGCCATCCATCAATGGTCCTTCGATGACATCTAAAGGTCTTTTCGACTCGAGTCGCGCCTGCTCGGTATCTTCAACGATAAACTCATTAATGCCTTTTACCAATGAATGCTGCAAGCGCTCTTTTACCGGTAACTCGCGCCAGGTTAAATCAATTTGTCTCGCTTTTTTGCTGCCGGTGCCGCGATATTGTTCGGCGGCATCTAATAAGCGCTCAGTAGCATCTTCATCGCTATTTTGCACCACATCTTCTACCGCTTTTAGTAGATCTTTTGGAATGTCTTGATAGATAGCTAGCTGACCGGCATTGACGATGCCCATATCCATGCCATTTTTTATCGCATGGTATAAAAACGCTGCATGTATGGCTTCCCGCACCGGGTTATTGCCACGAAATGAAAATGAAACATTGGACACACCACCAGAGATCATCGCGTGCGGTAGTGTTGCCTTTATCACTTTCGTCGCTTCTATGAAGTCAACCGCGTAATTGTTGTGCTCTTCAATACCGGTCGCAACGGCGAAGATATTCGGATCAAAAATAATATCCTCAGCCGGGAAGCCTAATTCATCAACCAAAATACGGTAAGCACGAGTACAGATCTCGACTTTTCGTGCTTTGGTATCCGCCTGACCGACTTCATCAAACGCCATAATAATCACCGCAGCGCCATAACGACGCACAAGTTCGGCTTGCTCTTTAAACTTTTCTTCGCCTTCTTTTAAGCTGATCGAGTTAACTACACCTTTACCCTGAATACACTTAAGGCCAGCTTCCATGATCTCCCATTTAGAGGAATCCAGCATAATAGGCACTTTCGCGATATCTGGCTCACCGGCAATTAAGTTCAAAAACTTCACCATAGCCTCTAAGGAATCGAGCATGCCCTCATCCATATTGATATCGATGATTTGCGCGCCGTTTTCTACCTGTTGCAGTGCCACCGCAATCGCTTCGTCAAATTTTTCTTCGGTGATCAAGCGTTTAAAAACGGCAGAACCGGTCACATTGGTACGCTCGCCAACGTTGACAAACAGGCTATTTTCATCAAGATTTAATGCTTCTAAGCCGGATAATCGACAGGCAATTTTTTTCGCCTTTATAGCTCGTGGCGAAATATTAGCTACCGAATCAGCGATGCCTTTGATGTGATCTGTTGTGGTACCACAACAGCCACCTACAATATTTAAAAATCCAGATTGTGCCCATTCGATGATATGCTCGTTCATATCTTCGACGGTAAAATCATATTCGCCAAAAGCGTTTGGCAAACCAGCATTGGGATGAGCAGAGACGGCAAAGTCGGAAATATTGCTTAGCTCCTCAACGTATTGACGTAATTCCACCGGACCTAATGCACAGTTTAAGCCGAACGAAATAGGCTTGGCATGGCGTAAAGAGTTATAAAACGCTTCGGTGGTTTGCCCGGATAAGGTACGGCCCGAGGCATCGGTGATGGTACCAGAAATCATTAATGGTAAACGATAGCCCTGCTCGGCAAATACATGCTCAACCGCAAAAACCGCGGCTTTGGCATTAAGCGTATCAAAGATGGTTTCGAGCATGATAATATCTGCCCCACCTTCAATTAATGCCTCTATCGATTCGATATAAGCGTCTTTGAGCTCATCAAAGCTGACATTTCGAAACTCTGGGTTATTGACATCAGGGGAAATCGAACAAGTACGGTTGGTTGGCCCTAACACACCAGCAACAAACCTAGGTTTATCCGGTGTGGTTGCACTCACCTCATCGGCAACCTGACGGGCGATTTGCGCGGCAACCAAGTTAATTTCCCGACTGAGATCTTCCATATCGTAATCAGCCATGGCAATGGTCGTGGCATTGAAGGTGTTAGTCTCGATGATATCCGCACCTGCCAGTAAATATTGACGATGAATGTCTTTGATCACATCAGCTTGGGTAAGCACCAATAAATCATTATTGCCTTTAACATCACAATGCCAGTCGGCAAATCGTTTTCCACGATAATCTTGTTCTTCAAACTTGTGATCTTGGATCATGGTACCCATGGCACCATCGAGTACTAATATACGGTTTTCTAACTGCTGTTCTAATAAAATCGTCGTTGAAGATTTCACGGTAATAATTCCTGAATGCTGAACGGTTAATTGGCTGAGTATAGTTATTGAGTAATTATAGTACTAAGCTAAGTTTCCAGTTTGTAAGGGGTAATTTGGTATACGTAATAATTAAGCCAGTTACTAAACAACAAACAACCATGGCTGCGCCAGCTGTTACTCGGCTTAGAGTTTACGTCATCCTGCTTGTAGTAGTTTTCGGGGATCTGTGCGGCAGTACCGGTACTAATATCTCGTTGATATTCATCATTTAGCGTTCCCGCATCGTATTCAGAGTGGCCGGTAACAAACACATGTTTTTTATCTTTACTGGCAACTAAATACACCCCGGCTTGCTCTGAATGGGCTAAGATGTTTAGCTCAGATATCGATTGATAGTCCGCTTTCGTTATTTCGCCATATCTTGAGTGCGGCACTTTAAATTCTTCATCGAAGCCACGGGTGAGTGGCTCCATCGGGTCGACAGTATTATGGCTATAGACACCCGATAATTTTTCTTTGCGTAAATATCTATTTAAACCATGGTGAAAATACAATGCCGCATGTGCCGCCCAACAAGAGTACATGGTCGAGGTAACGTTCGTTTCCGCCCAGGTAAAAACTTCAGCTATTTTTTGCCAATAGCTGACCTCTTCGTATTTCAACTTCCCTAAGGGGGCCCCGGTGATGATAAGCCCGTCATAATGTTTATGTTTAATGTCATCAAATAAACAATAAAACTCATCCAAATGCTCTTTCGGCGTATTTTTTGATTCGTTAAGATGAAGGCGGACAAATTCAATGTTAATTTGCAGTGGTGTATTGGAAAGCATTCTTAAAATTTGAATCTCCGCTTCTATCTTATTCGGCATTAAATTCAGAATGGCCACTCGCATCGGCCGAATATCCTGATTAACAGCACGATTTTCAGACATCACAAAAATATTCTCATTGGCGAGAACAGATAATGCGGGTAACTGATCAGGAATTTTTATGGGCATTACTATACCTAAAGCATGTTAAAAACTTAATACTACTTAACCGTATAGAAATGTCAACATCTAAACGTATAGATGGCTAAACAAAAATATAGTTGTTGACGCTAAATGATTGTTAGTCTGGATAAACTAGCAATAGAATAGGTGAAATTAACCGTCGTTTAATTTAATTTAAGAATAGGGAAATTTATGAAAAAAATTTTAATGACCATTTTTTACTCTTCTTGTCTAATCCGTTAACTGCCAATGAGCGAGTGGTTTTGTATGTTACCTATTCCTATGTACCGCTCGATCAAGTACGCTTTGCCTAGGGCTTAGCCGGGTTTGAAGAAACCGATATGTTTTATCTAGAACCTAAAGGCAAAGGCAAGGATTTAAAGCCGGTTGAAAGTATTATTGAATTCTTGGATGAATACAGTGGTGGGTCACTGGTTTTTTCTTTACTTAAATAAAAACCGCTCAATTTGAAGCGGTTTTTTTGTTTGCTGATTTAGCGAAGTAAATTATTTAGTTTCGACTAACTCTTCTTCTGAATCCTTTACACTAGCTAAAAGTAAGTCGCGTAGCTTGGCTTCTAACTCTTTTGCCATGGCGGTGTTTTCAGCTAAGTATTTAGTTGCATTCGCCTTACCTTGGCCAATACGCTCCCCCATACAGCTGTACCAGGCACCGGCTTTGTCAACCATGTTGTTTTTCACACCCAAATCAATTAATTCGCCTAAGCTGTTTATGCCCAGGCCGTATAAAATTTGGAATTCAGCTTGTTTAAATGGCGGCGCAATTTTATTTTTTACCACTTTTACGCGGGTTTCGTTACCGATAATTTCATCGCCTTCTTTTACCGCGCCAATTCGACGAATATCTAAACGTACAGAGGCATAAAATTTCAAGGCGTTACCACCCGTTGTCGTTTCTGGGTTTCCAAACATCACACCAATTTTCATTCGGATTTGGTTAATGAAAATTAACATGGTATTTGATTGTTTCAAATTACCTGCCAATTTACGCATTGCCTGGCTCATCATTCTTGCGGCAAGTCCCATATGGGAATCTCCGATATCACCTTCGATTTCAGCTTTAGGGGTTAATGCTGCTACTGAGTCAACAACAATTACATCTACCGCACCAGAGCGAGTTAGCATGTCACAAATTTCAAGTGCTTGCTCACCAGTATCAGGTTGTGAAACTAATAATTCATTGATATCCACACCTAATTTTTCAGCATAAATTGGATCAAGAGCATGCTCTGCATCAACGAATGCACAAACTTTACCGTTACGTTGAGCTTCGGCAATTACTTCTAGTGTTAATGTTGTTTTACCACTTGATTCTGGGCCATATATTTCAACGATACGTCCTAATGGTAAGCCACCCGCACCTAGCGCTATATCAAGAGATAATGAACCTGTTGAGATAGTTTCAATATCCATGCTGCGGTTTTCACCCAACTTCATAATTGAACCTTTACCAAATTGTCGTTCAATTTGGCTTAAGGCAGCAGATAACGCTTTTTCTTTATTCGCGTCCATTTATATCTCCAGTATTTTTCTATTTATCCAGTAGTTATGCGCTCAGTATACTGTATAATCATACAGTATCAACTATTTATTTTGATTTTTTGAATTTCTCTCGTTGAAAATAGAACTAACAACTTGTATTAATTAGAATTAATCAACATAAGTATTTAATTTAAATTTCAAAAAATTATTTTAACCATATATTTATATAGTAGTTAACTGTGCAATACGCCGCTATTTTATACAGTAGTTTTCATTGGTTTAAATTGCTAAATAATTGCAACTTACTTTGCGCTTCGAGTAATAATATTTTACCATTCAATCACACTGTGGATCACGAGCTATTTCAACAATTTTCATTTTTACTTGCTGATCCTAAAATAACTTTAATAAATACAAAAGCTAATCAATGACAGACGATCTTTTAACGCAATTAAATCATACGCCTATGATGCGTCAATACCTTAAAATCAAGGCCGAATTCAAACATATTTTAGTATTTTATCGCATGGGTGACTTTTACGAGTTGTTCTTTGATGATGCGAAAAAGGCCTCTGATTTATTGGATATCTCTTTAACCGCACGGGGTAAAACGGGTGGTAATGCTATTCCTATGGCAGGGGTTCCTTATCATGCGGTAGAAAACTACTTGGTTCGTTTAGTACAAATGGGCGAGTCGGTGGCAATTTGTGAACAAATAGGCGATCCCGCCACCAGTAAAGGTCCGGTTGAAAGAAAAGTGGTGCGGGTGGTAACACCGGGTACTATTTCTGATGAAGCGCTGCTCGAAGATAAACGTGACAGTTTATTGGTGTCTATTTTTGCCAGTAAGGACAAATTTGGCATTGCTTACCTAGATATGAGTAGCGGTCGCTTTGTTATTTGTCAGCCAGAAAACGAAGAACAATTACAAGCAGAGCTGCAGCGGCTTGCACCTGCTGAATTGTTATATGCCGAGTCATTTGAACAGCTGGAGATTATCGAAAAGATTAAAGGTAAACGCCGTCGTCCAGACTGGGAGTTTGATCTCGACACCGCGCTTAAGGTATTAAACCAGCAATTTGGCACCAAAGAATTGTCCGGTTTTGGCGTTGATAATTATCATTATGGTTTGGCCGCTGCCGGTTGTTTAATGCAATACGTCAATGACACCCAAAGGACAGCGCTACCACATATTCGCAGTATTAAAGCTGAAGCTTATGCGCAGGGCGTGATCTTAGACTCTGCGACCCGAAGAAACCTTGAATTAACACAAAATTTAGCCGGTGGCTTTGACAATACTTTAGCTGCGATTCTCGATAAAACCGCATCGGCTATGGGTTCAAGGTTATTAAAACGTTGGCTGCACTTTCCATTACGCGATCTTGATGTGTTAACTAATCGACAGGATTCGATCAGTGCGATAATTAGCGAGGATGTGCAAGCGGATATTTTTGATTTAATCAAAGGCATTGGCGACATCGAAAGGATCATTGCCCGTATTGCTCTGCGCAGCGCTCGTCCGCGAGATTTTGCCCGACTACGCAATGCGTTACGCTTGTTACCTGAATTAAATGCGTTGACCAAATTATGTGATCAGCCGTTTATGCAACAACTCAGTAAAGATAGTAAAGCACTGCCGGAGCTGCAGCAGCTGTTAACTCACGCCATTGTCGATAATCCACCAGTACTGATCCGCGACGGTGGTGTGCTGGCGCCAGGTTATAACGCAGAGCTGGATACACTGCGTGACTTGAGCCAGGGCGCAACTAATTTTCTCGCCGAGTTGGAACAGCGAGAGCGGGACAAAACCGGGATCAGTACGTTAAAAGTTGGTTACAACAGAGTGCACGGTTTTTATATTGAGATCAGCCGCAGCCAATCTGGCGATGTGCCGGTTGAATACATTCGTCGGCAAACCCTGAAAAACAATGAGCGCTTCATTACTGAAGAACTAAAATCGCATGAAGAGCAAGTGCTTACTGCACAAAGCCGTTTCCTCGCGCTGGAAAAGCGTTTATATGATCAGTTGTTTGATCAACTTGCGCCACAAATCGCACAGTTACAACTCTGTTCAGATGCGGTGGCCACTTTAGATGTACTCAACAATTTTGCCGAACGGGCAATATCATTAAATTACCACAAACCGAAACTTTCCACTACGCCAGGCATTCATATCAATGCCGGACGCCACCCAGTAGTTGAACAAGTGACCAAAGACGCGTTCATCGCCAACCCGGTAGAGTTATCCAAGCAACGTAAAATGCTGATTATTACTGGCCCTAATATGGGTGGTAAATCGACTTACATGCGACAAACGGCGTTAATTACCCTACTGGCTCACGTCGGCAGTTTTGTGCCAGCAGACAAAGCAGAAATAGGGATGGTTGATCGCATCTTTACCCGCATTGGCGCTTCTGATGATTTGGCCAGCGGCCGTTCGACCTTCATGGTAGAGATGACCGAAACAGCCAATATACTGCATAACGCCAGCGAACATTCACTAGTGTTACTTGATGAAATTGGTCGCGGTACCAGTACCTATGATGGCTTATCGCTGGCCTGGGCCTGTGCCGAATATTTAGCCATAAATAGCAAGGCATTTACCTTATTTGCCAGCCATTACTTTGAACTCACCGAATTGGCGGAACAAATAGACAGTATGGCCAATGTGCACCTTGATGCGATGGAGCATGATGATGCCATTATTTTTATGCATGCCGTGCAAGAAGGCGCCGCCAGTAAAAGTTTTGGTTTGCAGGTTGCACAATTAGCTGGCGTACCTAAGCCAGTTATTTTACGGGCCAAGCAGCGATTATCTGAACTTGAACAGCAAGCACCAGCAACAGTAATTAGCACCACCACAGCCGAAATTCAACAAGATATGTTTGTTGAAGAGCACCAGGTAGTGGCTCAATTAAAAGCAATGAACATCGACGACATTACGCCAAGACAAGCGCTAGATTTACTGTTTGAATTAAAATCTAAAACTTAATAAGTCTGCGAGAATGAATTCCCGCCAACCTATTTTTTCAAAGCTATAAATAGTAAGACCAGCTAATTAGCTGGTCTTTTTTGTTCAGGGATGAACTTATACAGAACTCACAAGGACGTGAAAAGTTCTGATTTATTGCGAATTAATCTCTACGATTGAAACAGCGCTTCAATGGAAAGGTTTTGTGCGGATAAAATATCACGTAACCGTTTTAATGCTTCCACTTGAATTTGTCTCACTCGCTCACGAGTTAAACCAATTTCATGACCTACATCTTCCAGTGTCGCCGGCTCGTAGCCAAGTAAACCAAAGCGTCTTGCTAATACTTCACGTTGCTTAGAATTTAACTCATTTAACCAGTGCACAATATTTTGCTTGATATCACCGTCTTGCAGGTTGGTTTCCGGGCCCTGCCCCTTCTCATCTGCAATAACATCTAATAACGCCTTGTCAGACTCACCACCAAACGGGGTATCCACTGAGGTAATACGTTCATTAAGTTTTAGCATTTTGCTGACATCAGAGACTGGAACATCCAATTTTTGTGCGATTTCTTCGGCAGTAGGCTCATGATCCAATTTTTGCACTAGCTCTCGAGCGGCACGTAAATATACATTTAACTCTTTAACTACATGAATGGGGAGTCGAATAGTTCGAGTTTGATTCATGATTGCTCGTTCAATCGTTTGGCGGATCCACCAGGTGGCATAGGTAGAAAAACGGAAGCCACGTTCTGGGTCAAATTTTTCTACGGCTCTGATCAAGCCTAAGTTGCCTTCTTCAATTAAATCTAATAATGGCAGTCCACGGTTATTGTACCTTCGGGCGATTTTGACGACGAGACGAAGATTACTTTCGATCATTCTCGATCGTGATGCTTCACAGCCTTTTAACGCTTTACGCGAAAAAAACACTTCTTCTTCAGCACTAAGTAAGGGGGAAAAACCAATCTCGCTTAAATACATTTGTGTTGCATCTAAATTTGACGAGGTTTCCTCGATAGCTTTTTTTGTATCCTTTACATTATTGTCTTCACTGACAGCTACTTCTTTTACTTTATCCATCTATATCTCCCAATATTCACCGGAATTATTATTAAATTATCATGACATTTTCTCTTACGCTCTCTTAATTAATTTATTATATTTTCGGTAAATACCGAGTTGGATTTACCGATTTGCCCCTAAATCGTATTTCAAAGTGCAACATGGTTCTATCCGTACCGCTGTTGCCCATTTTCGCAATGACTTTACCCGCTTTTACTCTTTGTTGCTCTTTTACCAACAAGGATTCGTTATGAGCATAGGCACTTAGATAATCATCGTTGTGCTTTATTATAATTAGATTGCCATAACCGCGTAATGCATTGCCTGCATAGACTACAAGACCATCGGCAGCGGCTTTTATCGGTTTCCCTTTATTGCCCGCGATGTCTATACCCTTGTTGCCTTTTGCCGAACTGGAAAAGCTGGAAATAATTTTGCCACTAACGGGCCACATCCAACTTCTCACTTTTTGTGTCAGAGAAGGCACCCTAACGTTGGTGAATTTTCCGCCACTTTCTTCACCATACGCCTGTGTTTTTTGATTTGCAACAACTTTTTTGCTGATTTTTTGCGCAGGTTGTTTAGTTTTAACCAATATTTTCGAGCTTACCTTGGCTGAAGCTACAGTTTTACTACCTTTATCGGTTAACACTAAAATTTGCCCCGGGTATATTCGATAGGGAGGCGACAACCGGTTCAGACTCGCAATGGTACGAACATCTTTGCCCGATCGCCAGGCAATAGAATATAACGTTTCACCCGATTTCACTTTATACTGCTTCGACTTGATGGTGCTTTTATTAACCGTGCTACCAGCCGCTTTTCCTGCGAGGCTAACCACTGGTGCCGGCCTAGTTCTTTCTGCGCAACTCAATAGCATGCCCATAGTGAGGAACACGATAAGCATTGAGACTGTCCTTTGACTCTGAAAGAAATAGTAGTTCATTGAAATTTATATGCTTTATTAGCTCAATTATCTAAATATAAAATACAAAGCGAGAATAATAAAGACCACCGCCCAGCCAATTATATCTATGCTTTCGCGAATTTTTTTCTCCATTGGCTCACCACCCGCTTTGATCAATCCGGCAACCAAAAAGAAGCGCATGCCGCGGCCAACAGTAGAAGCTATAAGAAATGGAATAAACAGCATCTGTAAAAAACCGGCGCTGAGGGTAAACACTTTATAAGGTATTGGCGAAAACCCTGCTAAAAACACCACCCATACGCCATAATCTTTAAACCAAACCATCGCATGCTCAAATTTATCCATGTAATTAAATTCAATTAAAAGTGGCTGAATTACCGGTTCAAACATAAGATAACCTAGTAAATATCCTACTACACCACCAATTACAGATGAAACCGTTGTAAGTAACGCTAACCGCCATGCTCTTTCCGGCTTTGATAATACCATTGGTGCCAATAACACATCGGGTGGGATAGGAAAAAATACCGATTCGGCAAACGTTAATAACGACAATACCGCAGGCGCAAATTTGTGCTCTGCCCAACGCATGGTCCAATCGTATAATGGTGAAAATATTTTCATGATAGCTCGCCTGGCACTAATGGGACAAATTTTACCGCTTCAATTTGTTGTTCTTCAAAATCATCACCGTTGCGGGTAATTAATTTTAACACTTGTGAGGCTTCTCCAACTGGGATTATCAACTTGCCGCCATCAACTAGCTGGTTCAGTAATTCTTGCGGTATTGAGCTGGCCGCAGCCGTGACTATGATTGCTTGATATGGGCTTTTGCTGGCCCAGCCCTTCCAACCATCGCCATGTTTCATCGCGACGTTATGTAAGTCCATTTTTTGTAAACGACGTTTTGCTTGCCATTGCAAAGTTTTAATTCTTTCTACCGAAAATACTTTGCCAAATAATTGCGCCAGAATAGAGGTTTGATAGCCGGAGCCGGTGCCAATTTCGAGTACATTGTCATTCGCAGAGCCAGTCAAAATAAGCTCGGTCATCTTCGCCACTATATATGGCTGTGAAATGGTTTGCCCCTGACCAATAGGTAGAGCGGTATTGTCGTAAGCTTTATGGGCCAGTATTTCTGGCACAAATAGATGACGGGGGCTGTTGGCAATGGCATGCAATACCTGGTTATTACGGATCCCGGCGCTGTAAAGTTGTTGCGCTAAAATCTCACCACTGCGTAGCGATTTGCCACTAATTCTTGTTGTTACGTTCATAAGTTAAGTTCACTCATCCAATCCGTCATTTGCTGCATACTTTTGTACGCTGTCATATCTATCGTCAGTGGCGTCACCGAGGCATAACCATTGGCAATGGCATGAAAATCAGTACCTTCTCCACAATCGGCTTCATTACCCAACCGACCATACCAAAAAATATCCCGTCCCCAGGGATCTGTGCTTCTTTGCATCGTTTCGGCCTTATGGCGGTTACCCAGTCTGGTCACTTTAATCCCTTTTAATTGTTCAATAGGAATGTCGGGGACATTGATATTAATGATTTGATCACTCGGCAGAGGATGTTGTTTTAAGCGTTGAACAAGTTTAGCTGCCACAATTGCTGCCGTTCGATAGTGTTGCTGATGTTTACCGACTAGAGAAACAGCGACCGCGGGCAAGCCCATATGTCGTCCCTCAGTTGCCGCAGCAACGGTGCCAGAATACAACACATCATCACCTAAATTAGCGCCATTATTAATGCCAGCCACCACCAAATCGGGTTGACCATCAAATATTTGACTAATGCCGACATGCACAGAGTCTGTCGGGGTGCCATTTACTGCAATAAACCCGTTGTCCAAAGTTTCAATGCGCAATGGATTTAATAAGGTTAATGAGTTGCTGGCGCCACTGCAATTTCTGTCAGGGGCAATCACTAACGTTTCAGCAAATTTGGCCAACTCATCATTAAGCACTTTTATCCCGGGAGCATTTACGCCATCATCATTGCTGACTAAAATTTTCATCTGTGTCTGCCTACTCTTTATTGCTAAAAGACTTATCGTTATATATCAAGAGTTCTCTTAAAATCGTTGTCGCAAAACACCCTGCCGGTAAAAAGAAAGATAAGGTCACCACATCATTTTGAGATGCAATTTGACCGACTTCAATTTCTAGATTAATTCGACGTCGCTCTTGTTTTAAGCCAAACTTGGCTAGGCCCTGGCAATAATCACTTTGCCGATTTGCTATGGTTTGCTCAAACGCCACGGCCGCAGATGAAGTTGCCAGCTCACCGGCTCCCCAAAGCGGCGCAGTGATGGCGATATCTTTGTCAGCCAAACGAGCAATAATGGTTTGATCAACTTCTGTTTGCGAAAAAATTGAACGAGTTCCCGATAACATATAAACATCACCATTTAATGGTGCACTAAAATGCTCATGCTGTATGCGTCCACTAACAAACAAATTAAATAAGTACGAACGTGCTGCCGATAAATAAAAGCCTCGTTTTTTCTTATCTTTAACCTTTCTACCATTAAATAATTCCGTTGCCGCGGTTAAATTTTTACTGTCATGGCCAAAGCGTTGTTCACCAAAGTAATTGGGCACACCGGTTTTTAATGCTTTTTGCCAACGCGCTTTTACATCGTCAACATCATCGACATTGCGCAGAATTAATTCAAAGCGATTGCCAACTAACGCACCCGTTTTTAATTTTTTATTATGTCGCTGATAGGATAAAACTTCGACCCCGTCAATCGATAAGTCCGATAAATCGTATTGAGTTTTACCTGGCAAATGTACGCCAAAATATTGTTCGGTGACGGCGTTCCTGTCTTTTAGGCCGGCATACGAAACCAGCGCTTCTTTGACCTTAAAGTATTTGGCCAACTGTCTGGCAACAAATAAGGTATTGGCGCCGGTTTTGCGAATATGAATAATTAAGTGTTCACCTTCACCAGATGGCTGAAACGGTAATAATTCAAAGACTTTAAAATCACTGACAGAGCAGCGTAAATCACCATGACTCTTTGGTTTACCATGTAAAAAACTCAGTTCGCTAACCGCATTAGTCATTCTCGACGTCCCTTTTTGATGCTGGTTTTAACAGCGTTACTGCATGTACCGATATGCCTTCTTTACGTCCTTCAAAGCCCAGATTTTCCGTCGTCGTCGCTTTTACATTGACGTTAGCGATGTCGGTGTGTAAATCAGCCGCCAAAATAGCACGCATGTTCAGTAAGTGTGGTGCTATTTTAGGGGCTTGTGCCACTATGGTGATATCAGCATTACCTAATTGGTAGCCGCGTTCAATCATTAACGACACCACATGACGTAATAAAATACGACTGGATATATTTTCATAATTCGCATCGGTATCGGGGAAATGATTACCAATATCGCCTAAAGCCAACGCTCCTAGTATGGCATCACATAGGGCATGGATGGCCACATCACCATCAGAATGGGCAATAAAACCCTGGTCAAAATCTATGTGAACGCCAGCTAACACTATTGGCCCTTTACCACCAAATTTATGCACATCAAAGCCATGACCTATACGCATGCTTCTTCCTTTTGTTGAGTCAGTATAAAAGCGGCGAGATTAAGATCTGAAGGTCGAGTAATTTTTATATTGTCTTCGCGGCCACTCACCACAAAACTATTAATGCCGACATGTTCCATCGCCGATGCTTCATCGGTTATTGGCGCGTTGTCTCGCAAGCCCTGAGTTAATGCCTGAGTTAATTGAGTGAGTTTAAACATTTGTGGTGTTTGTGCATGCCAAAGGTTTTCTCGCTCTTCGGTATGAGAAATTTGTTGACTGCTACTACACCTTTTCATCGTATCTCTTACTGGCGTCGCTAAAATTGCGCCAGCACTGTCGTTGCCAGAGCAATTGCTTTGACAAAACTCAATCAGGGCATCGATATCAGCATGGGTAACACATGGCCTGGCCGCATCGTGTACCAACACCCAATTGTGGCTAGTATTGTTTTCTTCATCAGTGCGGTCATTAGCAAAGTCATTAGTTAGCGCTTTCAACCCCGCCAACACCGAATCACTTCTTTCGCCACCGCCGATAACAGTGTTAATTTGTGGGTTATTAGCAATAGCTAAGCGGCGAAAATATTGATCGTGCTCCGCAAGAGCAACCACTATGCGGTTAATTTTAGGGTGCGATAACAAACGTTCAAGGGTATGTTCAATAATACATTTGCCAGAAATCTTGAGGTATTGCTTGGCGATATTTTTGCTCATCCGTTTACCGATACCTGCAGCAGGCACCACCACACTGTAGGTGTTTGAAACATTTGGCTTTACAAAGCGTTGGTTATTCAATGTTAATTCTCTTGAGGAATTACTCGGAAAAAGGTTTCGCCGTCTTTGATCATGCCAAGTTCATTTCGAGCACGTTCTTCTATGGCTTCTAGGCCATTTTTGAGATCGTCGATATCGGCATAAATCAGCTTATTTCGTTGTTCGAGTTTATTGTTAAGTTCGATTTGTCTGGCGACGCTTTTTTTCAGTTCAAGATAATCAGGCACACTGTTTTTGCCAAACCAAAGACGGTATTGGAGCAATACTAAAAACAGTACCAGTAATGCCGTGATTAATCTCATATTGAGTTATCGTTATTATTATCATTTTGTCTAAGTTTAACATTATAAATACAGGAGATCTCAAGTCCACCAATTTTATTGGTGGAGTCGTAAATATCCACAAAAGTAGGGAATATACAGTGTTACTTACTGTTCTTGACTATTGAATAATTGTGATTTGATCGATGCGGGCAATTTAAAGTTACGCCAGTTTATTTGACAAGAAAGTAATAACTCTCTTAACGACAAGGTGGAAGGCTGGGTCCGGTTATTGCCCTGCCATTGATGACCACTGCAAGCGGCACTAAGGACTTTTTTACTGGGTTTTAACAGGGTAAAGTTTTCATCCTTGTGCATCGGTAATTCAGTTAAGTAAAACCAACCGCAATAATTACTGCGAAAACGCTGATTGTCCAAATCAATTCTATCGATACAATCGATCATGATGCGCGACGTTTCCCGCTCTTTGATCAACACTGGTACCACCAAGCCCAACTGTAATGTGTTACTTTGATACCATTTTTGAATATCGCTGGAGGTTTGTTCTTTAAGCGGTATTTGTTTCGCCTGTTTTTCGCTCCAGCTGCCATTTTGCAAGTCCAGCAATAAAGGGCTTTCTACCGCTAGCATGGAGCCAGCAGTACGTTTGATGTAATGAGACAGGCTTTTTAACCGAGCTTGTACTTGCTCAGCCGAGTTAAACTTTGCATGCGCTAACAAATTTATTTCACGCTCATACAAAGCACTACACAGCTCAGAAAACTGGGTAGATTGCGCTAATGCATCGGTTAATAGATCAGGCATCAAAAATAACGGCTTAAATACGGCTTAAAAAAACGTCAAAGAATGACTAAATGATATACCCGAAAGTATTGAAAGTGCAAGATTTTACAGGGAATTAACAGAATTTTATCCATCCATGGAAATTCTGCATATAGCTCTTCCCTGAGCAAAACAGAATTTAAACCATTATCCATGGTGCAGGAGGATAAGTACAATCCATATGAATGGCTATTGGCTTCGGGCTTCGGGCAGAGTTGGCATTGTTACACGGTAGGTGAATTCATCAAGTACATAGCCCGTTGCCAGTAGCTCGTTGCTCGCAGCTTAAACCAAAAAAAAGGCCCTTCAGTTGAAGAGCCTTTGTCAAATATTCGCAACCGTTACGATTGTATAGCTACGAAGTAGCCGCTATAAACATACGAAGTAGGTTTATTGGCCTTTGATTTCACTACGACCATTATAGATCGCCGCATCACCTAAAAATTCTTCAATACGAAGTAATTGGTTATATTTAGCTACACGATCTGAACGACATAATGAACCAGTCTTGATTTGGCCCGCTGCCGTGCCTACCGCTAAATCGGCGATAGTGGCATCTTCCGTTTCACCACTACGGTGTGAAATTACCGCAGTAAAACCAGCATCTTTTGCCATTTTGATAGCATTCAATGTTTCCGTTAACGTACCAATTTGGTTAAATTTGATCAATATAGAGTTGGCAATACCGTTATCGATACCACGTTTAAGGATTTTAGTATTGGTAACAAATAAATCATCACCAACAATTTGTACTTTATCGCCAAGTAAATCAGTTTGGTATTTAAAACCATCCCAATCTGATTCATCCAAACCATCTTCAATAGATACGATTGGGTATTGTTTACACAACTCGCCTAAGAAATCTGAGAACTGATTTGAAGTGAATTGCTTACCTTCACCTTTAAGGTCGTAGATATTTTTGTCCACATCGTAAAATTCAGAAGCGGCACAATCCATCGCTAAAGTGATATCTTTGTCTAACTCATAACCTGAAGCGGCAACGGCTTCTTTGATAACGGCTAAAGCATCGGCGTTTGATGCTAAATTAGGGGCAAAACCACCTTCATCACCAACGGCAGTACTTAAGCCTTTTGCTGATAATACTTTTTTAAGTGCGTGGAATACTTCGGCGCCCATGCGTAATGCTTCTCTAAAGTTTGGCGCGCCCACAGGTTGGATCATAAACTCTTGAATATCGACGTTGTTGTCGGCATGTTCACCACCATTGATGATGTTCATCATAGGTACAGGCAAGCTGTATACACCAGGAGTGCCGTTAAGATCAGCAATGTGCTCAAAAAGTTCAACACCTTTATCAACAGCGGCCGCTTTAGCAACGGCTAAAGAAACAGCCAAGATAGCGTTAGCACCAAAGGTCTCTTTGTTTTCAGTACCGTCAAGATCAATCATTATTTGATCGATTTCTGCTTGGTTTAACGCGCTTTTACCTATCAGGGCAGTGGCAATATCGTTATTCACAGCAGCAACGGCTTTTAATACGCCTTTACCTAAATAACGTGCTTTGTCGCCATCACGTAATTCAAGAGCTTCACGAGAGCCGGTTGATGCGCCAGATGGAGCACAAGCGCGACCAAACGCACCTGATGCTAAACGCACATCAGCTTCTACTGTAGGGTTACCACGTGAGTCCATAACTTCACGAGCGATTACTTTAACTATGTTAGACATTGAGACCTCAAAATTACTTATGTTAAATGTTTAGATTATTTAATGTTTATCGTGTTGTATTTAACTTTTATTATTATTCGTACTTATATTTTTCATATTATTCGTCCCTCGGCAATTGCTCCCTCGATAATTGCTCCTGCATTATTCTACCTACGTACGTCCTGTACTAGTGCGTTATTCTACTTACATACATATATGTACACCTCAAAAAACGCAATGCTTTCTGATAACTATTTTTATCTTAAAACTCGTTTCGTTATAAAGAACAGGAATAAACTACATACGTATATCCGGCCTATTA
>MABC01000048.1 GCA_002162925.1 Thalassotalea sp. 42_200_T64
CTTTGGTAAGAACCGCGGAGATTGCAGCGGTTAAAGTTGTTTTACCGTGATCGACGTGACCAATGGTACCAACGTTAACGTGCGGTTTATTACGTTCAAATTTTTCTTTAGCCATTTTAAATGCCCCTTAAGTTTGTTAATTAACTTGCCATTGTTAGCAAGCACTATTATTTAAATTAGTTTTTTAGCAACCAGTAAATCCAATTGCTATTGTTTATATTACCCGAAACGGGATTCACAAATTGCTGCTGTGACGTTTTTAGGAGCTTGGTTATACTGCTTAAACTCCATTGAGTAGGATGCACGGCCTTGGGTTGCACTACGTAAATCGGTAGCGTAACCAAACATTTCACCTAGTGGCACTAAAGCATTCACTAGTTTCATGCCGCTTGGACCATCTTCCATCCCTTCAATTATGCCGCGACGACGATTTAAATCACCTACCACATCCCCCATATTTGCTTCGGGAGTGGTAACTTCTACCTGCATCATCGGCTCTAGCAATGCAGGGCTTGCATCGAGTGCGCCCTGCTTGAAGCCAAGCGATGCGGCAACTTTAAATGCCATCTCGTTTGAGTCAACGTCATGGAATGAACCATCGAATAAAGTTACCTTGATATCAAGCATTGGAAAACCGGCCAAAACACCGTTTTGCATTTGCTCTTCACAACCTTTTTCAACAGCACCCCAATATTCCCGTGGTACCGAGCCGCCAACAATCTCATTCACAAATTGGAAACCTTCACCTTCCGCTAATGGCTCCATTTTCAGCCAGACGTGACCAAACTGACCACGACCACCAGATTGACGAATGAACTTACCTTCTACTTCCACTGCTTTGCGGATAGTTTCACGGTAAGAGACTTGCGGTTTACCGACATTACAGTCGACTTTGAATTCGCGTTTCATTCGTTCAACTAAGATATCCAGGTGTAATTCACCCATACCCGAGATGATCGTTTGTCCGGTTTCTTCATCCGTTTCAACACGGAATGAAGGATCTTCTGCTGCCAGCTTACCTAAAGCAATACCCATTTTGTCTTGGGCGGCTTGCGTTCTTGGTTCAACAGCAACCGAAATTACGGGTTCCGGGAACTCCATGCGCTCTAAGGTGATCACTTTATTGGGATCACATAAGGTATCACCTGTCGTTACGTCTTTAAGACCAATAAGTGCGGCGATGTCACCAGCACGCACTTCTTTGATCTCTTCTCGATTGTTCGAGTGCATTTGCACAATTCGACCAATTCGTTCTTTTTTCGACTTAACTGGGTTGTATACAGCATCGCCAGAGTTAATCACACCCGAATATACACGAATGAAAGTTAACGTCCCGACGAATGGGTCAGTAGCAATTTTAAACGCAAGAGACGCGAATGGCGCACTGTCGTCTGCTTCTCTAACCCCTTCAGTTTCATTTTTGTCGTCGTTTATACCCGTTATCGCCTTAACTTCTGTTGGCGATGGCAGATATTCAACAACGGCATCAAGAACAGCTTGTACGCCTTTATTCTTGAAGGCCGAACCACAAGTACAAAGAATGATTTCATTGTTGAGCGTACGACTGCGAAGGCCCGCTTTGATTTCAGCTTCGGTTAACTCACCTTCTTCAAGGTATTTATCCATCAACTCATCAGTAGCTTCTGCTGCGGCTTCAATTAAGCGTTCACGCCACTCTTCGGCTAAATCTTGCATGTCTGCCGGGATATCTTGGTAATTAAACGTCATACCCTGGTCAGCTTCATTCCAGTTGATTGCTTTCATCTTGATAAGATCAACAATACCGGTAAATTCTTCTTCGCTACCAATAGGTAATTGTATTGGTACCGGGTTCGCACCAAGGCGATCCTGCATTTGCTCAACAACGGTTAAGAAATCTGCACCCATACGGTCCATTTTATTGACAAATACCATACGTGGTACTGCGTATTTTTCCATTTGGCGCCATACAGTTTCAGTTTGTGGCTGAACACCAGATGAAGCACAAAGTACTAACACAGCACCATCAAGTACACGCAAAGAGCGTTCTACTTCGATAGTAAAGTCAACGTGACCGGGAGTGTCGATGATATTGATACGGTGATCGGCAAACTGACCTTCCATACCTTTCCAGAAACAAGTGGTTGCAGCCGAGGTGATAGTGATACCACGTTCCTGCTCTTGTTCCATCCAGTCCATGGTTGCAGCACCGTCATGTACTTCACCAATCTTATGCGAAAGGCCGGTATAAAAAAGTACACGCTCTGTAGTTGTCGTTTTACCAGCATCTACGTGAGCACAGATACCAATATTACGGTAGCGCTCAATAGGAGTTACACGAGCCACTAGTTAATCCTCTTCCTAAGGTTACCCTTAGATAATAGAAAAAGGCTGGCCAAGAGAATATTGGCCAGCCAGTTCTTTATATTACCAACGGTAATGTGCGAATGCTTTGTTAGCTTCAGCCATTCTGTGCACGTCTTCACGTTTCTTCACAGCTGAACCTTTGTTGTCAGAAGCATCTAACATTTCGTTAGCTAGGCGTTGAGCCATTGATTTTTCACCACGTTTACGAGCAGCGTCAACTAACCAACGCATGGCTAGAGCGTTACGACGCACTGGACGAACTTCAACTGGAACCTGATAAGTAGAACCACCTACACGGCGAGACTTAACTTCCACTGATGGGCGGATGTTCTCTAGAGCGGTTTCGAACAACTCTAAATGTTCTTTTTCAGTTTGTTTCTCAGATAAGATGTCTAATGCACCATAAACGATTTTTTCTGCTGTAGATTTTTTACCATCAACCATTAAGATGTTGATGAATTTTGCTAATAGTTCATTTTTGAACTTCGGATCAGGTAATATTTTACGCTGACCTACGACACGTCTTCTTGGCATTTTTCAATACTCCGATAGAATTTCAGGAATTTCCCAAAACAAAAGTTAAATTAAGTTGTTTGGCCTTACTTGACGGAGTTCCGTTAAGACTTAGGGCGCTTAGCACCGTATTTCGAACGGCCTTGTCTTCTGTCGCTAACACCAGAACAATCTAGTGCACCACGAACGGTGTGATAACGCACACCTGGTAAATCTTTTACACGACCACCGCGAATTAAAATTACGCTATGCTCTTGTAAGTTGTGACCTTCACCACCGATGTAAGAAGTAACTTCGAAACCGTTCGTTAAACGAACACGAGCTACTTTACGTAATGCTGAGTTAGGTTTTTTTGGTGTAGTTGTATACACACGAGTACATACGCCACGACGTTGTGGGCAGGCTTGTAACGCTGGAACGTTACTTTTAGTTACCTGCTTAACACGTGGTTTACGTACTAATTGGTTAATAGTTGCCATTATAGCTCCTGATTAGTTGTCTTTGTGCAAGGGGTAGTTTTCTCTACCCATATTTGCACGCTCATAAACGTGAAAAACCGCGACCCTACTTATAGGGTCGCGGAATTCTATAGGGCAAGTGCCTAACTGTCAAGTTCTAGGATAAAGATCCTTGATCTTTTTTGTACAAATCGCAACCAATGTCGCGATCAGTACCGCACTAACTAGTCGTCAGAGCTAGGGGCAAAGCCACCTAACAAATCGGCATTTAGTGCGTCCGTTAACGCTTGCTCAGCATCTTCTGCAGAAACGGTTACTTCTTCTTCAACTTTAGTGGCCTTTTTCATGCGATTTTGGTGATACGCATAACCCGTACCGGCAGGAATTAGACGACCAACAATTACGTTTTCTTTAAGACCACGTAAGCCATCTTTCTTACCCGCAACCGCGGCTTCAGTAAGTACACGAGTTGTTTCCTGGAACGATGCCGCAGAAATAAACGATTCTGTGGCAAGTGACGCTTTGGTAATACCAAGCATTAACACTTGGAATTCAGCTGGCTCTTTACCTTGAGATTCAAGTTCACGGTTGGCGATTTTAACGCGCGCCACTTCTACTTGCTCACCTGGTAAGAACTTGCTGTCACCAGCCGTCTTAATTTCACACTTGCGGATCATCTGACGAACAATGACTTCGATGTGCTTATCGTTGATTTTTACACCTTGCAAACGATATACGTCTTGTACTTCGTTAACAATGTAGTTAGCAACATGATCGATACCACGTAAACGTAAGATGTCATGTGGCGACTCAGGACCATCGGCAATAACTTCACCTTTAAGCACAGATTCACCTTCAAACACGTTAAGTTGACGCCATTTAGGGATCATCTCTTCGTAAACTTCACCACTTGGTTGAGTGATTAAAAGACGACGCTTACCTTTAGTTTCTTTACCGAAACCAATGATACCGGTTTTCTCAGCAAGAATTGCCGGCTCTTTCGGCTTACGCGCTTCAAACAAGTCAGCAACACGTGGCAGACCACCAGTAATATCACGAGTTTTTGACGACTCTTGTGGGATACGTGCTAACGCATCACCGATATTGACCTCGCTACCATCTTCTAAGTTAACAATCGCATTAGCAGGTAGGAAGTATTGTGCTGGAATCTCAGTTCCGGCGATCATTACGTCTTTACCTTTCTTATCAATTAGCTTAACCATAGGACGCATTTCTTTACCAGCAGAACCACGTTGTGCTGGGTCGATAATAACGATACTAGATAAACCAGTTAGCTCATCAGTTTGACGAGTCATAGTTACCTGGTCGATAAGGTCAACGAATTGAATCTTACCACCTACTTCAGTAATGATTGGATGCGTATGCGGGTCCCAGTTGGCAATCGTTTCACCAGCTTCGATAGCTTTGCCATCGGCTTTGTTCAAGATTGAACCGTAAGGAACTTTATAACGTTCTTTCTCACGACCTAGCTCATCAATTACTGTTAGTTCAGATGAACGTGAAGTGATTACCAGTTTCTTCTCCGAGTTAGTCACGTATTTCGCGTTTTGCAGTTTCATCGTACCCGTGTTTTTCACTTGTACTGAGTTCTCAGCAGAGGCACGAGATGCCGCACCACCAATGTGGAACGTACGCATCGTTAACTGTGTACCCGGCTCACCAATTGATTGAGCAGCAACAACACCAATCGCTTCACCTTGGTTGATCATATGACCACGGGCCAAATCACGACCGTAACAGTGAGCACAAATACCGAAGTCGGTATTACAAGTGATGATTGAGCGAACCCAAACTTGGTCAACAGAGTGTGCTTCTAACGTGTCACAATCAGCTTCATCAAGTAGACTGTTACGTGGGAATAATACCTCTTCTGTACCTGGTATATGTACGTCTTTACATACTACACGACCTAGTACACGTTCACGTAATGGTTCTACAACATCACCGCCTTCAATAAGCGGCGTCATTAATAGACCGTCTTCAATACCACAATCTACTTCAGTAACCACCAAATCCTGGGCAACATCAACTAAACGGCGAGTTAAGTAACCCGAGTTAGCTGTTTTCAATGCCGTATCGGCCAACCCTTTACGCGCACCATGCGTTGAGATGAAGTACTGAAGTACGTTCAAACCTTCACGGAAGTTAGCGGTGATTGGCGTTTCGATGATTGAACCATCTGGTTTCGCCATTAGGCCACGCATACCGGCTAACTGACGGATCTGAGCGGCACTACCACGAGCACCAGAGTCAGCCATCATGAAGATTGAGTTGAATGAGTCTTGCTCTTCCATCTCGCCGTCACGGTTTAAGATTGATTCTTTCGATAAGTTATCCATCATCGCTTTCGAAACTTTTTCGTTCGCCGATGACCAGATATCGATTACTTTGTTGTATTTCTCACCCGCAGTTACCAGACCAGACTCGAATTGTTCCTGGATCTCTTTCACTTCTTCTTCAGCAGCTTCGATGATGGTGTATTTCGCATCTGGAATTACCATATCGTCGATACCAACAGAAGCACCAGCGATCATCGCGTAATGGAAACCTGTGTACATGATGTGATCAGCAAAAATTACCGTTTCTTTCAAACCAAGGTTACGGTACGCATGGTTGATAAGGGTAGATATTTGTTTTTTACCTAATGGTCTGTTGATAAGCTCATAAGGTAAACCTTTAGGACATACTTGCCATAAAAGGGCGCGACCAACGGTAGTATCGATAAGTGACGTAACGTCTTCACCATTCACGAATTCAGTAATACGAATTTTTACCCGGGCATGAAGTTCTGCAACTTCAGTGCGGTAAGCTTTTTCTGCTTCTTTTACCGAAGCAAATATCATAGCTTCACCCTTACCATTAACACGATCACGCGTTAAGTAGTAAAGACCCAATACCACATCCTGTGAAGGAACGATGATTGGCTCGCCGTTTGCCGGCGATAAAACGTTGTTGGTAGACATCATTAACGTACGAGCTTCTAATTGGGCCTCGATTGTTAAAGGAACGTGTACCGCCATTTGGTCACCATCGAAATCGGCGTTGTATGCCGCACAAACGAGTGGGTGCAAATGGATTGCTTTACCTTCAATAAGAACAGGTTCAAACGCTTGGATACCAAGTCTATGAAGTGTTGGTGCACGGTTAAGCATAACCGGATGTTCACGAATGACTTCATCAAGTACATCCCAAACTTCACCACCTTCACGTTCAACTAGCTTTTTAGCCGCTTTAATTGTAGTCGCTAAACCACGAGCTTCTAATTTACCGTAGATGAAAGGTTTGAATAACTCTAATGCCATCTTCTTCGGAAGGCCACATTGGTGTAAACGTAATGTAGGACCCACGGTGATAACCGAACGACCAGAGTAATCGACACGCTTACCAAGTAAGTTCTGACGGAATCGACCTTGCTTACCTTTGATCATATCGGCAAGAGATTTCAATGGCCGTTTGTTAGAACCAGTAATGGCACGACCACGACGACCGTTATCTAATAACGCATCAACAGATTCTTGTAACATACGTTTTTCGTTACGTACGATAATATCTGGTGCGACTAAGTCTAGCAGGCGTTTAAGACGGTTGTTACGGTTGATAACTCGACGGTATAAATCATTCAGATCAGAAGTGGCAAAACGACCGCCATCTAGTGGCACTAGTGGACGTAAGTCTGGTGGAAGGATCGGCAGAACCGACATGATCATCCATTCTGGCTTGTTACCAGATTGGGCGAAGGCTTCCATTAACTTCAATCGCTTGGTGATCTTCTTACGCTTAGTTTCACTACCAATTTCGGGTAGTTCTTCACGCATTTTCTCAATTTCAGCGTTTAAATCAATTTCTCTTAATAGCGCTAAAACGGCTTCAGCACCCATTTTCGCGTCAAATTCATCACCGTGTTCTTCAAGAGAATCTAAGTACTCTTCTTCGGTTAAAATTTGGCTACGCTCTAATGTAGTCATACCTGGTTCGGTCACTACATAAGATTCAAAATATAATACCCGTTCAATATCACGCAAAGTCATATCGAGTAATAAACCGATACGAGATGGCAATGATTTCAAGAACCAGATGTGAGCAACCGGACTAGCTAGCTCGATGTGGCCCATACGGTCACGACGAACTTTGGTTAGTGTTACTTCAACACCACATTTTTCACAAATAACACCACGATGCTTAAGGCGTTTGTATTTGCCACATAAGCATTCGTAATCTTTTACCGGGCCAAAAATACGGGCACAGAAAAGACCGTCACGCTCTGGCTTGAACGTACGGTAGTTGATGGTTTCTGGCTTTTTCACTTCACCGAATGACCATGAACGGATCATGTCTGGTGAGGCTAAACCAATTCGAATACCATCGAATTCTTCAGTTTGATTTTGTTGCTTAAGAAACTTAAGTAAATCTTTCACACTCTATCTCCTGTCGGAGTTAACATCTAGAGAGGGCAAACGCCCTCTCCATGTACTAACTTAAACTATGCTGTTAGCTGCAGGTTTATTCCTTATCCAGTTCGATATTAATACCTAACGAACGGATTTCTTTCAACAATACGTTGAACGATTCAGGCATACCTGGTTCCATACGGTGATCGCCGTCAACAAGGCTTTTGTACATCTTAGTACGACCGTTAACGTCATCCGATTTAACCGTAAGCATTTCTTGTAAGGTGTAAGCAGCACCATATGCTTCAAGTGCCCATACTTCCATCTCACCGAAACGCTGACCACCAAATTGCGCTTTACCGCCAAGTGGTTGTTGGGTAACCAGTGAATAAGAACCGGTAGACCGTGCATGCATCTTGTCATCAACCAAGTGATTCAGTTTCAGCATGTACATATAACCTACGGTAACAGGACGCTCAAATGCACGACCGGTACGGCCATCAAATAGAGTGAACTGACCGCTTTCTGGCATATCAGCCAAACGGAATAGTTCTTTGATTTCTTTTTCTGCCGCACCATCAAACGCTGGTGTTGCAATTGGTAGACCGGCACGTAAGTTATCCGCTAAACGTTTAACTTCATCGTCAGAGAAACTTTCGATGTCAACGTTTTGATGAGTTTCACCAACGCTGTAAACATCTTTGATGAATGCACGAAGTTTCGCTAACTCTTGTTGCTCTTTGATCATCCGGTCAATTTTCTCACCGATACCGCGACACGCCATACCTAAGTGAGTTTCTAAGACCTGACCGATGTTCATCCGTGATGGTACACCCAGTGGGTTAAGCACAATATCTACCGGCTCACCGTATTTGTCATGTGGCATATCTTCAATTGGCACAACATTTGAGATAACACCCTTGTTACCATGACGACCGGCCATTTTATCACCAGGCTGTAAGCGACGCTTAACGGCAAGGTAAACTTTAACAATTTTAAGAACGCCAGGCGCTAAGTCATCACCTTGAGTGATCTTACGACGCTTGATTTCGAACTTCTTGTCAAAATCGGCGCGGATGGCTTCATACTGTTCGGCAATTTGCTCAAGGTCAGTTTGTTGGCCTTCATCTGATAAGCTTTGTCCTAACCATTGGTCACGTGACATACCGTTAAGATCAGACTCATTTAAGCCAGAAGAGAGTAATAGTTTCTTCGCACGGGCAAAAATACCATCTTCTAAGATGCTGAATTCATCGCCAAGATCTTTCTTAACTTCTTTCAGTTGCATTTGTTCGATTTCCATCGCACGCGCATCTTTTTCAACGCCGTCACGAGTGAAGACTTGCACGTCGATGATAGTACCTGAAACAGAGTTAGGTACACGTAACGAGCTGTCTTTTACATCAGCCGCTTTTTCACCGAAGATTGCACGTAGTAATTTTTCTTCTGGTGTTAACTGAGTTTCACCTTTAGGAGTAACTTTACCCACTAAGATGTCACCACCGTTAACTTCTGCACCGATGTAAACAACACCAGATTCATCTAATTTAGATAATGCAGACTCACCAACATTAGGAATATCAGAAGTGATTTCTTCTGAGCCTAACTTGGTGTCACGAGCGATACATGATAATTCCTGAATATGAATAGTGGTGAAACGATCTTCTTTCGTTACACGCTCAGAAATCAACATTGAATCCTCGAAGTTATAACCATTCCACGGCATAAATGCGATACGCATGTTTTGACCAAGAGCCAACTCACCCATATCGGTAGAAGGACCATCGGCTAACACATCGCCACGTTGCACGGGTTCGCCAACATTACAATTTGGACGTTGATTAATACAAGTATTCTGGTTAGAACGAGTGTATTTGGTTAAGTTGTAGATATCGATGCCAGCTTCACCAGCATGCATTTCGTTTTCGTTAACACGAACAACGATACGCGACGCATCAACGTAATCAACTACACCACCACGTTTAGCAACAGCAGTAACACCTGAGTCTACCGCGATTACCTTTTCCATACCGGTACCCACTAAAGGCTTATCAGCTTTTAACGTTGGTACGGCTTGACGTTGCATGTTCGCACCCATCAAGGCACGGTTAGCATCATCGTGTTCGAGGAATGGAATTAACGATGCCGCCACAGAGATAATTTGTTGTGGCGAAACATCCATATACTGCACTTGTTCTGCTGACATAAGAGTAAATTCATTCTTATGACGACAGTTAACCAAGCCTTCTACTAGGTGCTTGTTAGAATCAACGTCAGCATTCGCCTGGGCGATGACAAAGTTGCCTTCTTCAATAGCGGATAAGTAGTCAATTTCGTCAGTCACTAATCCGTCAACCACTTTACGATATGGAGTTTCTAAGAAACCGTAATCGTTAGTACGTGCATAACAAGACAACGAGTTGATCAAACCGATGTTTGGACCTTCCGGAGTTTCGATTGGACATACACGACCGTAGTGAGTTGGATGTACATCACGTACTTCGAAACCAGCACGTTCACGGGTTAAACCACCCGGGCCTAAGGCAGAAATACGACGCTTGTGCGTCACTTCTGATAACGGGTTGTTTTGATCCATAAACTGTGACAACTGTGAAGAACCAAAGAATTCTTTCACAGCGGCAGAGATTGGCTTAGCATTGATTAAATCTTGTGGCATTATTGCATCAAGATCACCTAATGATAAACGTTCACGTACGGCACGTTCGACACGAACTAAACCGACACGGAATTGGTTTTCAGCCATTTCACCAACACTACGGATACGACGGTTACCTAAGTGATCGATATCGTCCACTTCGCCTTTACCATCGCGAATCGCGATTAGTGTTTTCATTACCTCGATGATGTCATCTTTGGATAATATGCCTGAGCCGGTGCTTTCACTGCGACCAACACGGCGGTTGAATTTCATCCGACCAACACTTGATAAGTCATAACGCTCTTCAGAGAAGAATAAATTCTGGAATAATGCTTCTGCAGCATCTTTTGTTGGTGGCTCGCCTGGACGCATCATCCGATAGATTTCTACTAACGCTTCTAAGCGGTTAGAGGTGCTATCGACGCGAACGGTGTCTGACATGTATGAACCACAATCGAATTCATTCATGTATAAAGTATCAAACGCTTTGAAGCCAGCTTCGGTTAATTCCGCCAGTAATTCTAAAGTCAATTCAGCATTCGCTTCGGCGATTACTTCACCAGTGCTCTTGTTGATATGCTCTTTAGCAAGTACGCGGCCAACGATATATTCCGCAGGTACTTCAAGAGTTGTCAGGCCTTTTTTATCTAAAGCACGAATATGACGAGCAGTGATGCGGCGTCCTTCTTCTACCAGGACTTCTTTACCCAATTTGATGTCGAACGTAGCAGTTTCACCGCGTAAACGTTCTGGCACAAGTTCCATGACTAACTTGTTTTTCTTAATCTCAAAACGGGTAGTATCAAAGAATATATCCAGAATTTCTTCTGTTGAATATTCTAAAGCACGTAACATAATAGATGCAGGTAACTTACGACGACGATCGATACGTACGAATAAGTTATCTTTAGGGTCGAATTCAAAGTCTAACCATGAACCACGGTAAGGAATAACGCGGGCGTTATATAATACTTTACCTGATGAGTGGGTTTTACCTTTATCGTGATCGAAGAAAACGCCCGGAGAACGATGTAATTGTGAAACAATAACACGCTCAGTACCATTGATTACAAAAGTACCATTATCCGTCATTAATGGGATTTCGCCCATGTACACTTCTTGTTCTTTAATATCTTTAACTGTACCGGCGGCAGCTTCTTTGTCGTAAATTACCAAACGTAATTTCACCCGTAGAGCGGCAGAATAGGTAATACCACGAATTTGACATTCTTTAACATCAAATAATGGCTCACCAAGGCGGTAGCTAACATATTGTAATTCTGAATTACCAGAATAACTTTTTATTGGAAATACACTGCCGAATGCGGCTTCAAGGCCGACAGCACCGGTGGCGTCGATATCAATAAACTTGCGGTAAGATTCTAATTGGATAGACAGTAGGAATGGATAATCCATTACCTTAGCTTTCTTACCAAAATCCTTTCTAATTCGTTTCTTCTCAGAATAAGAGTAAACCATGGGTTCCTCATCTTGCTGGTTATGGCCGAATCTGTCTTTGCAGACAGGGAATAAAACTAAATATTTACCCTAAAACCATCGAAAAAGGTGGTTAGATTTTAGCGTAATATTTAATAATGCACTGTTTTGGTTTAAAAAAAAACCAATAAAAGCCGTTTCGTGAAAAACAGTTCTCTTTTAGCGCAAAAAGGCCGGTGACATTAGTCACCAGCCATTGCCTAATTTAGGCAGCTAATCTGTATAAAAACAGATTATTTGATCTCAACAGAAGCACCAGCTTCTTCAAGAGTCGCTTTAAGAGCTTCAGCTTCAGCTTTATCAGCACCTTCTTTAACAGTACCAAGAGCTTCAACTAGAGTTTTAGCTTCTTTAAGGCCTAGACCTGTAGCGCTACGAACTGCTTTGATTACAGCAACTTTCTTCTCACCGAAAGAAGTCATAACTACGTCGAATTCTGTTTGCTCTTCAGCAGCACCACCAGCGTCAGCTGCAACAGCAACACCAACAGCAGCAGTTACGCCGAATTTTTCTTCCATTGCTTCAACTAAAGCAACAACATCCATTACAGACATGTCTGCAATTGCGTTTAAAATATCTTCTTGAGAGATAGACATAATGTTTTTCCTATTTCTTTTAAACAGCTAATACGCTGTTATATAACTATATAAATATAAGCTAACAGCGTAATTATGCTGCTTCTTCTTTCTGATCACGAACTGCAGCAATAGTGCGAGCAAGTTTGCCTGCAGATGCTTCTTTCATAACGCTCATTACACGTGCAATAGCTTCGTCGTAAGTAGGTAATTTCGCTAATAACGAAATGTCTACAACGTCGCCTTCAAATGCTGCCGCTTTTAATTCAAAGTTTTCGTTAGTTTTAGCGAAATCTGTGAACAAACGTGCTGCAGCACCTGGGTGCTCGTTTGAAAATGCAACTAATGAAGGACCAACTAATGTATCAGAGATACATGAGAATTCAGTTCCTTCTAATGCGCGACGTGCTAATGTGTTACGAACAACCTTCATCCATACACCATTTTCACGAGCTTCTTTACGCAAAGTAGTAATTGCTTCAACTGGTACACCGCGAGAATCCGCGATTACAGCTGATTGAGCGCCAGTAGCAGCTTCTTGAACTTCAGCAACAATTGCTTTTTTATCATCAAGATTGATAGCCATTGGCTTTAACTCCTGGTTTCACCGGACGAATCCGATATTTAAAACTCCTAAGGCAATTATTCACCTTAGGCCATTACGGCGAGAGCCAGAAATTTAAGGAAATATCTGGGTAACACCATCTACGTAGGAAATTAAGTGGTTAGCGCCATACTCATAAAGTACTTAAGGTTTTAACAACACCTACGGTCTTGGACGGGAGCCGGGTAATCCACAACCCTATAAATAGGAGGCCTATAAATAGGAGGACCATATATTAAATAAAGATTTAATAATGTAACCCAGCACCTACCAAATTTTTAAGGGCGAAATTATAGTCTAATATCGCGCCCTTGTAAAACGCTAATTTACGCTTCAGCTAATGAACCTTGAGCGATAGCGATACCAGCACCCATGGTTGTTGATAAACTGATTTTCGCAAGGTATGCGCCTTTCGCTTGTGCTGGTTTTGCTTTTTTCAGCGCTTCCAGTAAAGCTACTAAATTTTGTTCAAGCTGAGCGTTGTCAAAATCTGCTTTACCGATAGTCGTATGGATAATACCATTCTTATCATTGCGGTAACGGATTTGACCAGATTTAGCGTTTTTAACAGCGGTAGCAACGTCAGGAGTTACTGTGCCAACTTTCGGGTTAGGCATTAAACCACGAGGGCCTAATACTTGACCAAGTTGACCCACAACACGCATTGCGTCTGGAGTAGCGATAACGACATCAAAGTCCATTACGCCTGCTTTAACTTGTTCAGCTAAGTCTTCCATACCAACAATGTCAGCACCAGCTGCTTGAGCTTTTTCTACGTTTGCACCTTGAGTAAATACTGCAACGCGTACGTCACGACCAGTACCGTTTGGTAATACTGTTGCGCCACGAACGTTTTGATCAGATTTACGTGCATCAATGCCTAACTTAATTGCTACATCAACACTTTCTCTGAAATTAGCAGTCGCTAATTCTTTAAGAAGAGTTAATGCTTCATTGATTTCATATTCTTTTAATACGTCTACTTTTTCACGGATAAGACGAGCGCGTTTTGATAATTTAGCCATTGATTAATCCTCTACCACTAAACCCATTGAACGAGCAGAGCCCGCAATGGTACGCACTGCAGCTTCTAATGAGCCAGCAGTTAAATCAGCTTCTTTAGTCTTAACGATTTCTTCAAGTTGTGCAGTAGTTACTGTACCAACTTTTTCAGTGTTAGGACGGCCTGAACCACTTTTGATACCAGCAGCTTTCTTAAGTAAGTAAGAAGCAGGTGGAGTTTTAGTTTCAAAAGTGAAAGAACGATCGTTGTATACAGTAATAACTACTGGTACCGGAGCGCCTTTTTCTAAAGAATCTGTTTTTGCGTTGAACGCTTTACAGAATTCCATGATGTTTACACCGTGTTGACCTAGTGCAGGACCAACTGGTGGTGACGGGTTAGCTGCACCAGCAGCAACCTGTAGCTTGATTAGAGCTTGGACTTTCTTAGCCATGGTTTTTATACCTTTAATATGGGTTCGAACGCTATTTAATTAAACAGCTCCCCGTGAACAAAAAACGATTTTATTCGAAGTTCAAATAAAATCGGCAGCGGATTATATATTAATCATTGCATAATGTGCAATAGCGAAAACCATATTTGTATAAAAATAGATCGATTAGTCGAGGAACTGGGAACTGGGAACTGGGAACTGGGAACTAACTTATAACAGGCCGAGTATGCCGACCAGCAATATCCAGGATCCTAAGAATCACTTTAATTTTTTTGCGCCTAAGGTTAAGGCGACATAGCGGGCTAACAGTGCGCCAATAATTGCTCCCGGTGCAGCAAACAGTAAAACATCTGTGTTTATTAATGATTCATGGATGAAATATGGGATGCCACTAATCACCGATACAGAAGAAGCTATCACTCCTGCTGCTACGCTAAACATAACCGAGAAACCCCTTAGTAAAAGTACCACAGCTAAAATTTCACCAATCCCCACGCTTATCCATGCAGTTATCACCCCACCAATCAGACTCGTAACTGCTATGAGTGATATCTCAGCTTTATTCAATAGCTTTACTCCCCTGTCCGTAGAACGCTTCTCTAAGTAGACACTGCGGTATAAAACAACACCAAATACTAAAGAAAACATACTAAAGATCAGGTTAATTGAAGCGATGGGATAAACCGGTAGATACTGTACCGTGTAAATGCCAATTATCGAAAACGGGATACTGCACGTCAGTGCTTGATAAAGCAGATTGATCCGCTCTATCTTTTGCTCACTCTGCCCATTAAAAAATAAAAGCCAAGAAATACTGCCAACCGTCATACCAAAGCATTGGATGGCAAAACTTGTTGCAATCACTTCATCAACTTTCATTCCAAGCGCATCAAAAAATGGGACGAATACAACACCACCGCCGGCTCCCGTAGAGTTAGCGGTAATTGCCCCACCAATGCCGAGGAAAAAAATGAGCCAAATTCTTGAATTGCAACTAACGGGTCATCTTTAAATGAAGAAACCATAGAAGGACGGTTAATATAGCAACACCAAGCCATAGAATACGTTGTTGATTAATTAGCATAAAAAACGGTTGAAGGCATTTATATTGTATTTATTAAGACGGGAAAAAGTATATTCTTCATTTACTTAAATTAACTCTCATATTTGAAAAACAGTTATTTGGTTAAAGGGCTAAAACAAAAAAACCAGGACAATGCCCTGGTTCTTAAATTCTTTTGGCTAAAGGTTAGCCTTTTTCGACTTGAATAAATTCAAGTTCAACCGGTGTCGAACGACCGAAGATAGAAACCGATACTTTAATGCGGTTTTTCTCGTAATCAAGTTCTTCAACCACACCGTTAAAGTCAGCAAATGGTCCGTCGATAACACGAACCACTTCACCGGGTTCGAACATTGTTTTCGGTTTCGGCTGATCGGTAGAGTCTTCAAGACGTTGTAAGATGCGATCGGCTTCTGCTTGGCTAATTGGTCTTGGTTTATCAGACGTACCACCAATAAAACCAAGCACACGTGGTACACTTTTCACTAAGTGCCATGCTTCTTCATCCATCGCCATTTCGACAAGAACATAACCAGGGAAGAATTTACGTGCACTTTTGCGTTTTTGACCTGCACGCATTTCAATAACTTCTTCAGTTGGTACTAATATTTGACCAAACTTATCTTCTAAGCCTTGAATTTCAATGTGCTCAAGTAAGGTTTTTTGTACACGTGCTTCATAACCTGAAAACGCTTGTACTACATACCATCTTAATTTGATTTTTTCAGACATAAATTAAACCTGCAATGACGTGATAAAGCTAACGATGTAAAATAATATGGAATCTAAGCCCCACATTACCAGAGACATAAATACAGTAGCGATGATGACAATACCGGTAGTCTGAACCGCTTCTTGTCTTGTTGGCCATACTACTTTGCGCACTTCTGTACGAGATTCTTTGGCAAATGCCATAGAATTACGGCCTTTTTCAGTTTGCATTGCAATTAAACCCGCGATAACAACTGCCGCCACTACTGCACCAGCTCTTAATAAAACTGACATTTCGCCGTAGTAGTAATTACCGAAAACGGCACCACCTAAAAGTAGGAATACTAATATCCACTTTACTGAATCTAGAGAACCGCCTGTTGGGGTTTCTGTACTTGCGTTCATAACTTCTGACCTGTTTCTGTTGTCTTAAAGACAAAACCACCCCGCCCAATGACGAGGTTTAGATGATATGGCAGGGGTGGAGAGATTCGAACTCCCAACCGTCGGTTTTGGAGACCGCTGTTCTACCAATTGGAACTACACCCCTAAATTCAACTTGCACTTGTCATGTGGTTCTTAGATTTTTTTGGGAAATTAAGATTAACATGAGAAGAGAGCGCTATTATACGTCCTCGAATAGATTACTCAAGGGATATTTTGAGGAATAAAGCGATATTCATATAAATTCAAAAGTGTTTACTGCTAAATGAAGAATGAATGCTCACTGTCAAATATGGAGATTCCGACCTGCGTCTAACACCATTCAGTTAAGAGGATCTCGTTTTAATTGGGTATCGAGTTTTACTGACTCTAACGGTCCTTTTTTTGGGCCGTTTTCTCTTTTCTGGCAGTATAAACTGTTTGACG
>MABC01000063.1 GCA_002162925.1 Thalassotalea sp. 42_200_T64
AGAAGTTAACGGACTTAGTTGAAGCCTACGAAATCATGAAAGAGCTACAAATGGAAGATTGACCGCCCATTTGTAACTAACTGATTGTCAAGATAAACTTGTGATCAAGAGACAGGCCAGTAGCCAGTAGCTCGAAGCTAATAGTCTGATCCAGGAACTCATCGAAAATAATAAGGCTAATGTGGCAACATCCACCACTATTCAAAGCCTTAACTTCTTTTAAGCATCTTAAAAATTTTCTGATTATGGCAGTTTAATATCTGCCGGTAGCCAGTTGTAAAAAAAGGTTGAGCGGACTCAACCAGTTGCCCGCTAAATAGCAATTCCAGGGAGTACTGTATTACTTGCGTGTTGGGCAAAACGGTTATTTGGAGCCGCACTCAATTGAGGTGCGAAATAAGCCGGTTGGCTTTCTCCATTCACATTTTCTGTACTGTGCTGTTGCACAGCGTTAACAACATCACCTATTACTAATAAACTAGGTGGTTCTATCTCATCATTGGCAACCAGATCAGGTAAGGTGGCGAGTGTGCTGCGCCAAACTTTTTGGTCATTTTGCGTACCTTTGCGAATAATCGCAGCTGGCGTAGTCGCTGCTCGACCATGGGCAATTAATTGCTCGGCAATGGTTGAAACTGACTTTATGCCCATATAAAACACTAAGGTTTGCGTGCTATTGGCATAATTTTTCCAGGGCAGATCAAGTTCACCGTCATGACTAAAATGGCCGGTAATAAAGCTACAACTGTGGGCAATATTACGGTGGGTTAACGGAATACCAGCATAGGTCGTACAACCTGATGCTGCGGTGAGACCGGGGATCACATGGCTGGCAATATTGTGCTCGAGTAAGTAATTCACTTCTTCAGAGCCGCGACCAAAGATAAAGCTGTCGCCACCTTTTAGTCGAACAACCTTTTTACCTTTTTGTGCCCACTCAACCAGGGTGTCATTAATTTTATCCTGAGAAACGCAATGCTTGTGAATCGCTTTACCTACGTAAATGCGATGACAATTATCCGGTGACAGGGTTAAAATTTCATTACTCACTAAGCGGTCATAAATGATCACATCGGCGTTTTCAATAAAACGCAAAGCTTTAAGCGTCAGCAATTCAGCATCGCCAGGTCCAGCGCCAATTAACGCCACCTCGCCATGAAGAAATTGTGATTTTGCTAAAACTTGCTTACCTGTGGTCATCTTTACCCGTAGTATGATTTGATAATGTGTTAACCAATGCCAGTCAGAATCCGATCGGCATTAAAATGTTAAGTACCCATTTATCATATCGAAATTATAATAACTTTAAAGAATTGCTTTATGCTTTTATATATCAAAAAGCTATTAAAGTTTATTCTGTATCAATGAAAATATAAATTCTCTTAAAATTTAATGACTTGAGTGAATGCTTGTTGTCAGCTATGCTGAAATATCACTGTTTTTTTACGAAAAAGTTAACAATGACCATAATAATTAATCAAAAAATCAGTTCTGCGCCTAGTATTGGTAAGGGTTTTGGCCAGCATAAATCTCTTATGTTTGTTGTTTTATGCATTAGTTTTCTGCTGCTCGATACTGACCCTGCTATTGCTACAACGGTGAACAGCAAATTTAAAACTGAGCATAATATCTTATCGATGCAACATCGAAGTTTGGTCATTGACGATATATTAGAGAAACGAGTTAAACAATTATTGCCTGGCTTAATGCGGCAGGCAAATGTTGACATGTGGATATTGATTTCACGTGAATATAATGAAGATCCAATACTGAAAACTTTTTTGCCTGCTACCTGGATGGGCGCACGCCGCAGAACCATTCTAGTGTTTACTGACACGGAAAAGGAAGGCATAAGTGCGCAAGCAATCGCTCGCTACGATGTGGGTACTATTTTCAAAGAAGCCTGGGATAAAGAAAAGCAGCCAGATCAGATGCAGGCTTTGCTTGAACTAATTAAAGCGCGCAACCCCAATCGCATCGCCATCAATCAATCTGCTGATTACGAACTTGCTGATGGCCTGGTGGCAACCGAACGCGATTTACTATTTTCCTATTTGCCAAGTCAATATCGTGAGCGCATTGTCTCGGCCGAGCCCTTGGCAGTAAGCTGGTTAGAAACTCGCATAAAGGAAGAAGTGGAACTGCTAAATGAAATGGTGGCATTAACTAAGGTTATCATTAAACAAGGCTTTTCCAACGAAGTGATCCGCCCCCGCAAAACCACGGTTGGCGACTTAGTCTGGTGGTTTCGTGACAGAGTGAGCCAGTTAGGATTACAAACCTGGTTTCATCCGTCAATTCGATTACAACGCAAATATAAAAAACTCGGGGTCAGTGAAGATCCCAATTTGATCATTTTGCCCGGCGATTTCCTGCATGTGGATTTCGGCATAAGTTACTTAAGGCTGAATACCGACATTCAACAACACGCGTATGTGTTAAAAGCGGAAGAAACGACGGCACCGAAGTTTTTACAGGATGCTTTAAAGCAAGGCAACCAGTTGCAGGATATCCTCGTTGAGAATTTTGTTGTCGGCAGAAGCGGTAATGAAATATTATCGAGAACACGTGAGCAAGCGCTGTTAGCCGGCATTAAGCCGATGATTTACTCACACCCGATTGGTTATTACGGCCATGCATCAGGTACCACTATTGGCAAGTGGGACTCACAATTCGGCGTAGCCGGAGAAGGGGACAGAGCACTTCATCAAGATACCGCTTATGCGATTGAGTTAAATGTAGAAGTAGCAAGCCTTGAATGGCAAAAGGATATTATGATCATGCTCGAAGAAAACGCCATCTTCCGCCGTGATAAAGTGTCATATTTAGCGCCAAGACAAACAGAATTAATTTTAATTAACTACAAATAAACAGAATTTATACCGTGATTTACAGGACGTAATGAATGCCATGATCATATGAATGTGAAGAAGTGGTCCATGGTAATTCTAAGTTAATTCATCCTTGAATTAAAAAAAAAGGCTAAACCTGCGAAGGTTTAGCCTTATTAAAAAAAGTATTTTTTTAATTTACAATTTCATCGCTGGTGTTAAGTGCGGACGAATGTCAGTTAAAATCTCTTTTAGTAAGCGTGGGCTACCGGCAACAATGTTGCCTGATTTAGAATGATTATGACCGCCCATTAAGTCGGTTACTAAACCACCAGCTTCAATGACCATTAACTCACCCGCAGCAGTATCCCACGGTTTTAAGCCTAGTTCCCAGAACCCATCTACACGGCCTGCGGCAACATAGGCTAAATCTAAAGAAGCACAACCGGCACGACGAATGTCTGCAGCTTTCAAGAATAATGCTTTAAACATTTCAAGATAGGCATCGGTGCTGGATTTTTGCTTGTATGGGAAGCCTGTTGCTAAAATGGTACCGGCAATTTCTTTATGTGCTTGCACACGAACCCGAAGGCTGTTTAATTGCGCGCCATTACCACGGCTGGCAGTAAATAATTCACCACGAATTGGATCATAAATAACGGCTTGATCTAACTTACCTTTTACTTTTAGGGCGATCGATACGGCGAAATGAGGGATGCCTTTAACAAAATTAGAAGTACCATCAAGCGGGTCGATGATCCATTGGTAATCAGGGTTTTTTCCTTCAATCACACCACGTTCTTCACTCACAATAGAGTGTTCAGGATACGACTTAAGCAGCGTATCAATGATGATTTGCTCAGCTTCTAAGTCTATGTTTGTTACAAAATCATTGCTGCCTTTAGATTCAACTGTAATTTTATCAGTATTTTCGAAAGCGCGAGAAATTACACTGCCTGCACTACGCGCGGCGCGTATTGCGATATTTAGCATCGGATGCATAAATGACTACCCTAATTTTAAAAAGAACAATTCTACAGCCAACCCCGACAGGATTGACAAAACGGCGCGCAGTATAGCAAATATTTTTCCCTAATGCGACCCGTAGCTAAAATTGCATCGGTTGAGAAAAATTATAGACTAAAACCATGCTTTGCTAGTGCAAACTGCGATAAATTCGATATATAGAATTTAACTTGCTAATAAAAAAATGAACTAAGTAAATACTCTATTTTGTTCTTTTTTGTAACGCTTTTATGGTAATTTTAACTACACAATGGCAATGCATGTGTTAAAATCGCGGCCAATTTGAATCGCATAGAAAAACCACATGTTAGATAACGTCCGTATTGTTTTAGTAAATACTTCTGATTGTCGAAATATCGGCTCAGCAGCTCGTGCCATGAAAACCATGGGCCTTAAAAATTTGATTTTGGTAGACCCAATTGAAATGCCGAATGGTCAGGCGCAAGCACTTTCTGCTGGTGCAAGTGATGTGTTAGGTAACGCCAAAGTGGTAGCCACATTGAAAGAAGCGATTGAAGATTGTGGTCTGGTGGTAGGTACCAGTGCCAGGTCGCGTACTTTGCCTTGGCCAATGCTAGAGCCAAGAAGTTGTGGTAAAAAAATGGTTGAAGAGGGTAATCAATATCCGGTGGCGTTAGTGTTTGGCCGCGAAAGCAGTGGTTTAACCAATGATGAATTACAACTGTGCCATTACCATGTGGCGATCCCGGCAAATCCGGAATACAGTTCATTAAATTTAGCGATGGCAGTGCAAACGTTAAGCTATGAAATTCGAATGAATTTTTTAGAAGCTCAAGACGCTAAATTTGCAAAGCCGGAAACAGCAACTGCTACCGATGTGGTTGATGAAGATGGTGAAGCAAAATACCAGTTAGTGGAAGAAACCGAACGTTTTTATGACCACTTTGAAAGTGCGATGCAAAAAACCGGGTTTATTCAACCAAAGCACCCTGGCATTATTATGACCAAGGTTCGTCGTTTGTTTAATCGCGCCCGCCCGGATGGGAAAGAGTTAAAAATGCTGCGCGGCATTTTGGCGTCAATTGATAAAGCGGCGGCAAAAGCGAATAAAGACTAAGCTATTGATTGTAGGTACGCTAGTTAAGCTTAAGTAAATTTTTAAAAAGAAAGTACAGCAATCAACCAAGTAGGAACAACATGTTTAGCCGAATTAAAGAAGATATAAAAAGTGTGTTTGACCGCGATCCCGCGGCCAGAACGACCTTTGAAGTGTTAACCAACTACCCGGGGCTGCACGCCATCTGGGGGCACTGTATCTCAAAATGGTTATGGCAACGTAAATTTAAATGGTTGGCGCGCACCGTTTCTACCTTGTTTCGCTGGTTAACCGGGGTAGAAATTCATCCGGGTGCTACTATCGGTCGTCGTTTCTTTATTGACCATGGCATGGGCATCGTGATTGGCGAAACCGCAGAAATTGGCGAAGATTGTACCGTTTATCATGGGGTGACATTAGGTGGAACTAGCTGGAATGCAGGCAAGCGTCACCCAACACTAGGCAATAATGTCGTTATTGGTGCAGGGGCCAAAGTGTTAGGACCCTTGATGATTGGCGCTAATGCTCGTATCGGCTCTAACGCGGTAGTGGTTAAAGATGTGCCAGAAGGCGCAACTGTGGTTGGTATTCCTGGCCGTGTTGTCAGTAACTCGAAAGAACCGGAAGGGGGCGATCGTCACAAGCTTGCCAGTAAATTTGGCTTTGATGCCTACGCGGTATCAAACGATAATCCAGATCCGGTAGCGAAAGCCATTGGCAGAGTGTTAGATCATGTCAATTTAATGGATGCTAAATTACTGGAAATAACCAAAGCAGTGAATCAAGTTGGCGGTAAAATTTGTGAAGCTGAACTACCTACATTGCATGTCACCGAGTTTGATGAGGCTGAAAAAGCGGCTGCTAAACGTCGTGAACAAGAAAAAGATTCCTTCGATCCTATAATTTAATCTTGCTCAATCGCTATTACTTGAGTAAAATAGTCGGGTATTTAGTTGACTATTTTACTCAAGTAAGTAAAATGCGCTCAATGAATACCAAAACTGTTCAATTTCGAGACTGAATTGTCCGAAAATGAACGTTTAGGTGAAAATAATAGGATAATGCCATGAAATTAACTTCCAAAGGCCGCTATGCGGTAACCGCGATGCTTGATGTAGCAATACACGCTGAAGGTGGTCCTGTTCCTTTGGCCGACATATCGGAACGCCAAGGCATTTCACTATCATATTTAGAACAGCTATTTTCTCGTTTACGCAAGAATGGCTTAGTCAGTAGTGTTCGTGGCCCCGGTGGCGGTTATCGTTTAGGTAAGTGTTCTGCAGAAATTGCCGTTGCCGATGTGATTAAAGCCGTAGATGAGAGCGTAGACGCAACAAAATGCCAGGGCCAAGGAAATTGTCAGGGCGGACATCAATGCTTAACTCATAATTTATGGGATCAATTAAGCAATAGAATTAGCGATTTTTTAAGTAACATCACTCTAAGTGAACTGGTTCAGCAAGGTGATGTGAAACAAGTATCAGAGCGCCAGGATGCAGAGTATGAATCTCATGCACATGGCAAGCCGGTTGGCACTTTGATATCAACACGAAATATTATTGGCGAGTGGTAATACAACCACCGTTTATTGAGAGAGAACATTCATGAAGTTACCAATTTATCTTGATTATTCTGCAACAACACCAGTAGATAAGCGTGTTGCCGAAAAAATGATGCAATACATGACTACCGACGGTTTTTTTGGTAATCCGGCGTCGCGTTCGCACAAATTTGGCTGGCAGGCAGAAGAAGCGGTAGATATCGCGCGTAATCAAATTGCCGATTTAATCAACGCCGATCCTCGAGAAATTGTGATTACTTCTGGCGCAACAGAATCAGATAATCTTGCCATTAAAGGTGCCGCGCATTTTTATCATAAGCGTGGCAAGCACATAATCACTTCAAAAACTGAACACAAAGCGGTTTTAGATACTTGTCGTGATTTAGAGCGTCAAGGCTATGAAGTAACGTATTTAGATCCGGAAGATAACGGTTTAATTGACTTAAATAAACTGGAAGCGGCAATGCGTGACGACACAGTGTTAGTGTCAATTATGCATGTGAATAACGAAATTGGTGTGATCCAAGACATTAATGAGATTGGCGAGTTGTGCCGCTCTCGTAAAATTATTTTCCATGTTGATGCTGCCCAGTCGGCGGGTAAAATTCCATTAGACATGCAACAAAGTAAAGTCGATTTATTGTCTATTTCGGCCCATAAAATGTATGGCCCAAAAGGTATTGGTGCGCTTTACGTTCGTCGTAAACCACGCATTCGCCTAGAAGCACAAATGCATGGCGGTGGTCATGAACGCGGCATGCGCAGTGGTACCTTAGCAACCCATCAAATTGTTGGTTTTGGTGAAGCATGTCGTCTTGCCAAAGAAGAAATGGTACAAGATTTAGCGCACGTAACGGCAATGCGTGACCGTTTATGGAATGGTTTAAAAGACATGGAACAAGTTTTTGTGAATGGCGATTTCGATAAACGTTACAACGGTAATTTAAACGTAAGCTTCAACTTTGTTGAAGGCGAGTCGTTAATTATGGCATTAAAAGATTTAGCAGTTTCATCGGGTTCCGCTTGTACTTCAGCAAGTTTAGAGCCGTCTTATGTACTGCGTGCATTGGGCTTAAATGATGAAATGGCACATAGTTCAATTCGTTTCAGCTTCGGTCGTTTTACCACCACCGAAGAAATTGATTACGCAATTGAATTAATTCAAAACGCAATTAGTCACTTACGTGAAATGTCGCCACTGTGGGAAATGTTTCAGGATGGTGTTGATTTAGACAAAGTTGAGTGGGTAGGCCACTAACACTAGTAACAACTGGTGAAAGTGCATTTAAAGTATTAGGGGTAATTTATGGCTTATAGCGAAAAAGTAATCGATCATTATGAAAATCCACGTAACGTAGGGTCATTTGATAAAAATGATCCTAGCATTGCAACCGGCATGGTGGGTGCGCCCGCGTGTGGCGATGTGATGAAGTTACAATTGAAAATTGATGAAAATGGCATCATCGAAGATGCAAAATTTAAAACCTACGGTTGTGGTTCTGCAATCGCCTCAAGTTCATTAGTGACTGAGTGGGTTAAAGGCAAGTCTATTGACGAAGCCAGTGAAATTAAAAACACGGCAATTGCTGAAGAATTAGCATTACCACCAGTAAAAATTCACTGCTCTATTTTAGCGGAAGACGCGATTAAAGCGGCAATTGAAGATTACAAAGCGAAAAACTAACTTTAGGTGAACAGGTAATGGCAATTTCAATGACTCCAGCAGCAACGGAGCGAGTAAGATCGTTTCTGGATAATCGTGGAAAAGGTTTAGGTTTGCGCCTGGGCATAAAAACTACGGGTTGTTCTGGTTTGGCTTATGTACTGGAATTTGTTGACGATCTTAATGAAGATGACCAAGTGTTTACTATCGACAATGTAAATATTATCGTTGATGGCAAAAGCTTGGTACATATTGATGGCACACAGTTAGATTTTGTTAAAGAAGGTTTAAACGAAGGTTTCAGATTTACCAACCCAAATGCCAAAGGCGAATGTGGTTGTGGTGAAAGCTTTAATGTTTAACTACTTGTTTAAGCAACGAATTAATAGTTATTTTTAACCTTATTTTTAACCTAAGTATAAAGCGGATACAGCATTGAATTATTTTCAATTGTTTGGCCTGGAGGCTGAATTTACACTTGATTTAGCTGAATTGTCTGCAACCTATCAAGCATTACAAAAAACGGTCCACCCCGACCGTTTTGCTCATTCATCAGCGCAACAACAATTATTGGCCGTACAAAAATCGGCTGAAATTAATGATGCGTTTCAAACACTGAAACAGCCTATTTCTCGCGGTGAGTATCTGCTAAAATTACGCAATACTGACTTACCCGCTGAACAGGAAACCTTAGGTGACGTCGGCTTCCTGATGGAGCAAATGGAACTGAGAGAAATGCTTGCCGATATCGAACACGCCAGTGATGTTGATGCGGAATTGTTTGCAGCACAAGAAACCATAGATGTACAATCGCAGCATTTATGGCAACAACTGGAAGAAAAGTTGTTGGTTGCTGATCAAGCGAACAACCTGAGCGCTGGTGAGTTATTAAGAAAGTTGAAGTTCTACTTAAAATTACAAGTGGAACTTGATCGCATTGAAGATAGCTTGTTTGACTAAAACTTTTACGACATAGATAAATACCATGGCTTTATTACAAATTGCTGAACCCGGTCAAAGTACCGTTCCTCATCAGCACCGCTTAGCGGCAGGCATTGATTTAGGTACTACCAACTCGCTAGTTGCTAGTGTGAAAAGTGGTTTAGCAGAAACCTTAACCGATGCAAATGGGCAAGATATTCTGCCATCAATCGTCAGTTATCAAGCGAAAAATACATTAGTGGGTAATGCCGCAAAAGATGTGTCGATTAGCGATCCTGAAAATACCATTATTTCGGTAAAACGCCTGATGGGGCGTTCATTAACCGATATCAATAATAAATATCCATCATTACCTTACCAGTTTTGTGGTGATGACTCGCATCCGTCAATCAACACTCGCAAAGGCCCTAAAAACCCGGTACAGATTTCGGCTGAAATCTTATCTACCCTGGTAGCGCGAGCTCAGCAATCTTTAGGAGGCGATCTTGAAGGCGTAGTGATTACCGTGCCGGCATATTTTGATGACGCCCAACGTCAAAGCACGAAAGATGCTGCAACTATTGCTGGTGTGAAAGTTTTACGATTATTGAATGAACCAACCGCGGCTGCCGTAGCTTACGGCCTAGACAGTGGTCAGGAAGGTGTCATCGCTATTTTTGACTTAGGTGGCGGAACCTTTGATATTTCGATTTTACGTTTATCAAAAGGCGTATTTGAAGTATTAGCCACCGGCGGTGATTCCGCTTTAGGTGGTGATGATTTTGATTTGTCGTTAGTTGACTTTATTCTCGAAAAAGCCAATTTGGTGCGGCCACTATCAAATTCAATGGAACGTCAAATACTGCAACAAGCTTGTGCGGTAAAAGAACAGTTAACCGATAGTGACAACACTAAGGTTAATCTTAGCCTGGAAGATGGTAGTGAATTTAGTTGTGACATCAGCCGTGCCAATTTTGAGCAATTGATCAAGCCGTTAGTGGCAAAAACACTTCGTGCTTGTCGTCGTTCATTAAAAGATGCCGGCATTGCTATCGATGAAGTGCATGAAGTCGTTATGGTTGGCGGCTCTACTCGCGTGCCATTAGTGCGTAGCGAAGTAGGAAATTACTTTAAACGTCAGCCATTAACCACAATTGACCCTGATAAAGTGGTTGCTATTGGTGCCGCCATTCAAGCCGATGTGTTGGCAGGTAATAAACCCGACAGCGACATGTTACTACTCGATGTTATTCCACTGTCACTTGGTTTAGAAACCATGGGTGGGTTGGTTGAAAAGGTGATCGCCCGCAATACCACTATCCCTGTTGCTAAGGCACAAGAGTTTACCACCTTTAAAGATGGGCAAACGGCGATGGCAATACATGTATTGCAAGGTGAACGTGAACTGGTTGAAGACTGTCGCTCATTGGCCCGTTTTGAACTGCAGGGCATTCCGGCGATGACCGCTGGCGCTGCCCACATCCGCGTTACCTTTAAAGTGGATGCCGATGGTTTATTAAGCGTAAGCGCGATGGAAAAATCGACTGGCGTTGAGTCTTCGATTGAAGTGAAACCATCATTTGGTCTTGAAGAAAATGACATTATCAAGATGTTAAAAGATTCAATGGCTAATGCTAAAGAAGATATGGACGCCCGTATGCTGAAAGAACAGCAAGTGGAAGCGTCACGTGTGTTTGAAGGCGTTACTGCTGCGATTAGCCAGGATGGCGAACGTTTATTAACAACAGATGAATTGGCAGCGATTAATACTGCTCTTTCGAATTTATTAACTATGAATCAAACTGAAGAAATTGCGGCAATTGAACAGGCAATTGCCGCAGTTGATAAAGTTACAGCAACCTTTGCCGAGCGTCGTATGGATTCTTCAATTCGCACCGCGCTTGCAGGTCACTCGGTAGATGAGGTTTAACCATGCCAAAAATTATTTTTCTTCCTAACGAAGAATTATGCCCAGAGGGCTTAGTAGTAGAAGCAGAAAAGGGCGAAAGCGTTTTGAATGTTGCCTTAAAAAATGACATTGGTGTTGAACACGCTTGTGAAAAAGTCTGTGCCTGTACCACCTGTCATATGATCATCCGTGAAGGATTTGACTCACTTGCAGAAAGTGACGAGTTAGAAGACGACTTGCTCGACAAGGCCTGGGGTTTAGAACCTGAATCCCGACTAGGTTGCCAGGCATTGGTTGCCGATGAAGATTTAGTGGTAGAAATACCAAAATATACGATAAATATGGTGTCAGAAACCCACTAATACCAATTATCAAAATATTGAAGCAAAGGCTGGTCATCCAAAGGATACCAGCCTACTCGATGCACAAAGAAGTGCTTATATCCGGCAGGCAGGGAGCCTTTTGAGGGTGATTGTAACTGGTTGGCGGGGTTTCAACCTCGCATATTGCAGGAGGTATCATTGAGATTGTTCTTTCAATGAAACGTTGAAGTGCCTTTTTTTAAGAAATGGTATTTTGAGCTTTTCTCAACACACCCTTATTTGCTGCATTATCAATCGTTTCTCCGCTAATCCCAGTACCGGTACCACCGATACCGATAAACCAAATTTGTTTGCCTAACTCATCGCTTTGCGGATAAATATCCGCAGGGTCGACATCCAATACTTCCTCTACCAACTCAACTAAGGCAATATCATGACTTTGTCCAGGGGTATAGTCTGGGTTGATGTAGAGGTTTTTTATCACTCTTGCTTTGTTTTTAATTAACACCGAAGCATTTGGTTTGATACAAAAAGTCGCATGGGCAGCCGTTACAATCCATTTCGATTTTATTAATGTTCCATGCGCTCCATCGACATAGAAAGTTGCCAATGCGGGAAAATCTTTTAGTTCAGCCTGATATGTTAAATCATTCACATCATGGCGAATAACGATGGCTTTACTCTGCAATGAGAATAATATGGCCAGTAAAATTAAATGTTTCATAAATTCCTTAAATGTTTATTCATTCATTGCTAGCCTTTATCATGGAAATTGAAGTGAAATACTAATGTTAGCGACTTAACAAGTTATATCTTTTACTTACCCAAAATATATCTAACTTAACTAATTGAAATATATATAAATTAATGAATAGCAACAAACCGAAAGCAACACTGACCAGTAATCAATTAATGCTAACGCCCTATATCACTGGCGGGATCATCGTAAATGTCAGCCAAAATTGTATCCGCTATAACGATAAAGCGTTAGATTTACAGCCAAAAGTGTTAGAACTGTTAGTGTTACTTTTCGCCGCTAATGGACAAACATTGAGCAAACAGCAACTCACTGCAGCCCTTTGGCCTGATACCTTTGTCGGACCCGATTCACTGGCAAATACTATCGCAAAACTACGCCGGGTACTTGAGGACGATGCGAAAAGTCCAAAATTTATCAAAACGGTACAACGTAAAGGCTATTTATGGCTGCAAGATGATGTAAGCATCATAAAACAAGCCAATACTAACGCCAAGAGAAAGGCCAAAGTGAAAACGTACGTATTTATTGTTGTCGCTCTGATAAGTGTCGGCCTATACTGGTTTGTATATCGAAAAGCTTGATGATGGTGGTTATGAAATTCAAGCGGCAATGCTGAAAGAAATCAAACGTATCACCGGCGAAGAACACTCGGATATGATATTCACCGTCGATCCGTTAAAACCAAACTGTGAACAGATTAAAGCGAACCAAAAAGATAAATCTGAGTGTAAAAAAACACTACAGCCAAAAACAAATAATTAAAGGAAAGGAATTATCTCTGCACCTATTGAAATTCTCCGCGGCGTTGTACATCCCTGGTATTGTGACAGCTTTGGCCATATGAACGTTCGTTTGTACAGTCACTTTTTGATGATGCCGCGTTTCATTTATGGCCACTTTACTGGGGCAGCCACAAAAAAATGCAGAATGAGTTTGGCGTTCATACCGTAACCGCTTCGGCTAAAATAGAGTTTCAGCAGGAGCTTTTGTCGGGGGGGATTTGATTATTGTAGACTGCTTGCTGACCCGCATTGGTAGTAAAAGTTGTACCTTTACCGAGAGAATGTTGCATGTAGATACCAGGAAAGTGCATGCAATATACGAAACTGTCGAAGTGTTCTTCGACCCTAGAACGCGGAAATCTACAGAAATGCCCGAGCAATCAGGCAAGCTCTAGAAAAGGTGTAACAATTTTTTTAGACGGAAATGGTTTTCCAATTAGGCCGATAATTTCGGTTTATATTTTTGCACTGGCAAAGCTGGTTTATCTCTACGATGAAAATGGATTTACATTATGGTTAAAAAAAATAAAATTTTTGTCGTGCTTATCATTATTAGTGCAATCGCAATGTGGTATTTTAGCTCACGCATAGCGAAAACAATTTGAATATAAATGATCCGGTTATCACTTTTGCAAAAGCCACGCCGCCCACTGAAATCATTAATAGAGTCGCGAATAAAATACATTCAACCAGAGTTCATTTGCCTGATAATATAGAAAACAAAGAGGATAAATGCATTGTTCAATGCGACGAGAAGTCTTTATTGGTGGATGATGCCGTTTTTGCAGCGCGTCGGTTATTTTTCCAATCATGGGTTAATTCTAATCAACCAGATAATCAACTTGAATTTGCGTTGTTTGCGCATGCAGCTGATCAGCAATCTCGATTAGACTTGCTAATCTCGTTTAACCAACCCTACCGCGTTTATGGAATCAGTCCGTTTATGTTCCACCGAACTAGACCATAAGCACTGTAACCAAAATCTTATCGATATGGCGATATCTGCTGATGGTAATAATGGCGCAATGTGGCTTGAGATAGTGTATTTTCATGCCAATAGAAATCATGATGAGCAAACAATTTTTGCGATACAAGAGCCGATAAATTCTCCTTATTTTAATGAACATTATGGCCAAAATATACAACGTTATAGTAAAGCCCTTGCAGGCTCCACATTTGATGACTTTAACCTTAATGTTGTTGCCGCTATTGGCATTGAGGCTGCCAAGTCAACGGGATTCGGCGGGTTAATTGTGTGGTGCAAGCAAGAAATTAATCGCAGTGAAAAAGCTCATGCTTGTTTACAATTAGGCATTGATATGAAACAGCGCGGTCAAAGGTTCATGACTCAAGGTTTCGGGATGACAATTCAAAAAATGGCTTATCAAGCGAAAGATAACCTAGAGTCATACGCTAACGTTGAAAGAGAATTAAAAAGAATTATGACTAGCTCATATTCAGAACAATATCAAAAAGCTTTTACGCTAATGTTCTTTGATGAGGAGCTGTTACGATTTTGGTTAAACAATCTGGATGATTATGGTGAAGTCGAAGCCGCAAATTTATTGATTGAAGAAGCTATTTCACGTTCAAAAAATGAAAACTATTTGCCTTGTGATAGCTAGGCCAGAGTTTATTTATCGTCGATCACGTTATTTGCATTCGCTGAAAGTGCCTTAGATCATCACTGCGAGCATATGGGGTAATTAGTAAATTACCCCATTTCATTTGCTAATTTAATGCGTTCAAGGTTTGCTTCATTTTCTTCAAAAGCGGCTTTAATTTCTTCGATTACACTGTTAACGTTGGCGTTGCCTTTATGCTCAGCAAAAATACCGGTTAACTCAGTCTCTGGCGTTAATTCGCTTTTCTCATAAAGTGCCCACATTTCATCGGCGTATTTGCTGCCCAATAACTCCGGAGCAAATTGGCCGTAATAGGTTGTTATATTTTCAACATCACGAATTAACATGGCTTTGGCATTGTTATTGGCCGACGCATCTACCGCTTGTGGCAAATCAATGATCACCGGTCCGTAGGCATCAACTAATACATTAAACTCAGATAAATCACCATGAATAACACCTGCACATAGCATTCGCAATATGTAAATAATGACTTCTTCAAAATCTTCAAGGGCTTGTTCAGCCGACATCACTACGTCATTTAACCGCGGCGCAACATCACCATCGTCATCGGTAATTAATTCCATTAACAGTACGCCGTCATAGCAACCGTAGGCTTCTGGCACTCGAACACCAGCCTCGGCCAAAAGCTTCAGGGCATCAACTTCAGCATTTTGCCAAGCTTGCTCTTGCTGATCTCGTCCATATTTTGAACCTTTCTCCATTGCCCTAGCACGTCGAGAGTTTCGCCCTTTACGGCCTTCTTGATATTGCGCGGCTTTTTTAAAGCTGCGTTTGTTTGCCTCTTTGTACACCTTGGCGCAAATAATTTCAGCGCCACTGCGAACCATGTAAACAGTGGCTTCTTTGCCACTCATTAATTGGCAAATAACTTCATCAACTAAACCATCTTCAACAAGTGGTTGTATTCTACTGGGGATTTTCATCGTGGTGTTATACCTTAGTTACAGGCCGCTTGGAATGGGTAGCTTGAATTTTGAACGATTATACCGAAAAATTTTCGTGATTATATTGTAACAGGGTAGGAATAGATAGAGCTAAAAATATTAATGCAAAGATGGCATAGTTAATAACTAATTCAGTGTCCTGAACTGGCTATGAATTTAGGCAATCTATCTCAGATAGCATGACAGAGAGTTTTCAAACCCGCCGCTAAACGAGCATTCCAGGGCAATGCAAAGGTTATACGAAAATACTGTTCGAATTTATCATTGAAACTAAACATAGTTCCAGGCGCTATCGCTATGCCTTTTTCTACAAGCTTTTTCCATAATTCGATACTCGAATTGTTATCATCAAGTTTTAATCCAAATACATGGGCCACCAGGTTGAGCTGAATAAGTAATTTTTGATGGTAAATGTGCGATTAAGATTTTTTGACTTTCCAAATAATTTTTGTACAACTGCTTACGTAATTTATCCAACGCTTGCTGATAATCTCCCGACAAAATGAGTGAATGCATTAAATTTTGAGTATGAAGATTAGGATCTTCTGTTGCCGTGTGTTTAGCATGATGTATTGCCTCATTCGTATTAATATCAATGATAAAACCCAGGTTTATTCTGGTCGAAATGGTGTCGAAAAAGTCTTGGATACTAATGAGTTTTATTGCTGAAACTGAACTTGCCTAAGACGCTAATGATGCCGGTTTCTGTGTGCCAAAGAATAACTCCCCCCGATCATACTCTATCAGCGTGACGTCTCTGGACACTGCCCACTTTATTAAATTCATTTTATCTTGAACAGATAACACTCGCCCGGTAGGATCATTGAAATTGGGATTCACCAAATATGTTTTAAATTTATGTTTGTGCCACGCCTGGTCAAGTAACTTTAGCTCTAGTAGATAGTCATTTTGCATAGGCACTTCAATGACTTCTTTACAAAAGTGTTTAACCAAAGCTTGAAAATAGAACGAACTGGGTGATTCTATCGCAACCGATGAAGCTACTGATTTTGTCGCAATTAAAGCGACTAAAAGACCTTCTCTGCGCCCTGAGGTTATATGAATATGAGCAGGCTCACAGATACTACCTTGTTTGTAAAAATGCTGGCTCAATGCTCGTCTCAACCCCAGGTTTCCTTGAACTTCATCCACGAAATCAAACATATAGGGTCTTTTGTCTAAGACTTTTTTATGATGTTTATTGAGAATGTATTCGTTGTTAACGATAGAGCTTGGCGCCGTTCAAGATAACGGAATAATGGCGCTATCATTTAGAGAGTATAGGACTTGCTGTTCCAGCACATCCCAGTATATATTTGTTCAATAGCAACACCATACGGACTTTTTTCATCATTGTCTGTTTTGCGAATAAAGTAACCCTTTTGCGGGCATGAATAAATTTTACCTTCCAGCTTTAAGGCGTTAAATGCTTTCTGTACCGTGGAAATACTTACCTGTTTCTCTCTGGCGTAATTTCGAATAGAAGGCACTCTATCGTCATACACGCCAAGCTCTATCGCCTGTTCTATACCTGTGATCAATGAAGATGCTTGATTTTTCACTTAAAGAGGATCATGCTAGTCATCAATGAATATCAAACTGACACCAGAGTTAAAATCAGCCTTAGAGTTACGACACAGTA
>MABC01000056.1 GCA_002162925.1 Thalassotalea sp. 42_200_T64
AACGTCAAACAGTTTATACTGCCAGAAAAGAGAAAACGGCCCAAAAAAAGGACCGTTAGAGTCAGTAAAACTCGATACCCAATTAAAACGAGATCCTCTTAACTGAATGGTGTTAGACCTCCCTTTATATGACGGTGTATGCTTTCTAAGAATATTGGAGTATTCACGGTGTTTTTATACTTACACCGCGGCATCCCGTGCTTGCCACGGGACCTCCTAAATTCAGAATGCGCTTAGAAAAAATACCCTGCTTGTAGCTTGAAGCTGGTAAACTTATTTAATCTCGCTCATTAACTTGTTGTTATTTAATCTGGATCATTAAGTTGTTGTTATTTAATCGCTAAACTAAGATGGTGATAGCAATAATAAAGGAAAGAAAATGGTAAAATGGTTTAAATGGCTATTGGCATTAGCCATATTTAGTGGCGGATTTTGGTGGCTGAACCAAGAAAAGCCACTACAGGTTGATATTGTCTATGCTGAAATGGGTTTGGTAGAAGCCACGGTTGCCAATACACGTGCTGGTACAGTAACGGCGTGTCAAAGAGCGCGAATGTCTTTGCCTATTGGCGGCCAGATTGAACAGATATACGTGAAAGAAGGCCAGCTGGTTGAGCAAGGCCAATTGTTACTGTCACTGTGGAACAAGGACAGAAAAGCCAAACTAGCTGAAGTAAAAGCGTTGTTTTCCGCTAGCCAAAAAAACCAGAAACGTGCTTGTATCGTTGCCGACAACGCCGATAAAGACGCAACCAGACAGCAGTCACTGTTAAGCCAAAAATTAACCTCGCAAGAAAAACTGGATTCGGCAATAGCCAACGCCGAAGCCTTTCAAGCCAGCTGTGAAGCAGCCTCTGCTGAGGTAGATGCCAAACAAGCTATGGTCAACACCATAGCCGCCAATATTGAACAAACTTATATGCATGCTCCCTTTAGCGGCACCATAGCAGAAATTACCGGCGAAGTGGGTGAATATACCATGCCGTCACCGCCAGGCGTGCCGACACCACCTGCCATCGATATGCTCACCCACGATTGCCACTATATCAGTGCGCCAATTGATGAGGTGGATGCGGCGCGATTAATTCCGGGACAATCGGTTCGCATCTCTCTGGATGCGTTTCGCAATGAAGCCATTACCGGCAGCTTACGCCGAGTGTCACCTTATGTGCAAGATTTTGAAAAACAGGCGCGTACCGTGACCGTAGAAGTGGATTTAACCGAACATAAAAGTCCACATTTACTTGCCGGTTACAGTGCCGATGTGGAGGTCATTTTAGCCAGTAAAGATAAGGTACTGCGGCTAAATAGCGACTTGATCATCAATGATGAATACGTGCTGCTGCTTAATCATGACAATATCATCACTAAACAGGCCGTCACTATCGGCTTAAGTAATTGGCAATACAGTGAAATTAGTCGTGGCCTTAGATTAACCGATAAAGTGATAAGTTCCGTCGGTTTAGCTGGTGTTAAACCAGGTGTCTTGGCAACGAATAAATAAGGCTGGCAAATTTGACCTCTGCATTGATTGATATTCAGCACCTGAACAAAACCTACATCGTTGGCGAACAACCACTGCAGGTATTAAAAGACATCAACTTACAAATAAACCAAGGCGATTACCTGGCGATTATGGGGCCTTCAGGCTCGGGGAAATCGACATTACTCAATATGATCGGCTTGCTTGACCGGGCCGATAATGGCGAGTACCTGCTCAAACAGCAAGCGACATTAACCATTAATGAAGAACAACGAGCCGCGTTGCGCCGTACTCATATCGGATTTATTTTTCAAAATTTTCATTTGATCCCACGACTTACCGCTGCTGAAAATGCGGAATTACCGTTAATGTTAGCGGGTATGGGCCGCAAACAAAGACGAGAAAAAGTGCAACAGGTATTCAGCCGCTTGGGCATAGCAGAGCGCGCCAATCATTTACCCAAACAATTATCCGGAGGGCAAATGCAACGGGTGGCTATCGCCAGGGCTATGGTACTAGAGCCGCAAATTTTGCTGGCCGATGAACCCACCGGCAACCTTGATCAACAATCGGGTACAGAAGTGGTTGAACTGCTCGAAGAATTGAATCAGCAAGGCATTACCTTAATTATGGTGACTCATGATCAACAATTAGCCAAGCGAGCGATACGAAAATTAACCATGGTTGATGGCGAAATCACCGAGGACACACTGCAAAATCAACAACGAAGGCAACCGCAAGATGCGCTTTCAAGATAACTGGCAATACAGTTGGCAGGCATTGATCAGGCATAAATTGCGTACCGCTTTATTGCTCATTGCCGTCGCCATCGGTGTGACCTCAGTCTTACTGTTAACCAGTCTAGGCGAAGGCGCGCGCTTATTTATCGAAAAAGAATTTTCACAATTAGGTAGTGAAATCATGGTGGTGCTACCCGGCAAGAAAGAAACCACCGGCGGCTCGGTGCCAATATATGGTTCCACCCCGCGAGATTTAACCATTGAAGATGCTTTAGCAATGCGAAAAATCAGCACGATAAAGGCCATTGCGCCCATTATCGCCGGTACCTCATTATTGAGTTACCAGGGTAAAAGCCGTGAAGTGATCACCTTGGGCAGTTCAAAAGAGATTTTTGCGGTGCGCAAGCTCAACTTAAGCAAAGGCAAAATTTTTAACGCCAAAGCCAACGATTTGGCCAAGCCGGTTTGCGTATTAGGCGCCACCATTAAACGAGAGTTATTTGGTAACAAAGCCGCAATTGGTCAATGGGTACGTTTTTCCGGACAACGCTTTCGGGTGATTGGCATATTGCAGGAGCGCGGCGAGTCGATGGGATTGGATATGCGACAAATGGCAATAATACCCATCCGCTCTGCCGAAAGCTTATTTAATTCCCCAGCACTGTTTCGGATATTGCTTGAACTCAAACACGCAAACACTGAACAGTATACCGAAGACAAACTTAGGGCATTAATTAAAAAGCGCCATGAAGGTGAAGACGATATCACCATTTTAACGCAAAACTCATTAATGAATTCATTCAACAAAATACTGACTCTGGTTACCGCCAGTATCGGTGCCATAGCGGCAATTAGCCTAGTAGTCGCCGGCTTCCTGATTATGAACGTCAGCTTTGTCTCGGTGTCTCGTCGAAAAGAAGAAATTGGGCTGTTAAAAGCGCTTGGTGCTACCGCCAAAGAGATCCGGCTGATATTTTTAACCGAAGCGCTGCTATTAGTTAGCTTAGGAGTGTTAACCGGCTTAAGTTTAGGTTATGGCCTGACCGCGTTGGCGGCAATCATTTGGCCGGTATTTCCGCTATCTATTCCCTGGTGGGCAAGCGTTGCCAGCATTGTCGTATCATTAAGCATTGGCTTGTTGTTTTCCTGGTTGCCAGCCGCCCATGCCGCTAAACAAGATCCGGTTTTGGCACTGAGGGGAAATTAACATGGGGTTTAAAGATTTGCTCATTTGGGTAAAAACTTCATTAATGTCGCAAAAACTGCGCGCAGGCTTAACCATTGCCGGTTTTGCTACCGGCATGGCCGCAGTAGTATTGATGAACTCTATTGGCGAAAGCTTACGCATGTATGTGTTGCAAGAATTTACTCAGTTTGGCTCGAATATCATTGCCATCACGCCAGGCAAAACAGAAACTTTTGGTATGGGCGGATTATTAAAAACGGTGCGGCCATTAACCCTGGCCGACGGTGTCTATTTAAATAAGCAAAAACATATAGATTTTGTGGTACCGGTAGTCGCTGGCAACGCGAAAGTAAAAGCGCATAACCGCGGCCGCTATATTGACATTATTGGGGTAAACAGCCATGCCGACAAAGCCTGGAAACTTGAAATTGCGCAAGGCAAGTTTTTACCCAACGATGAGTTAAAATCACCACGCAGTTTTGCCGTGCTCGGGTCAACATTAAAACAAGAGCTGTTTGGCAACTCTACCGCCCTTGGCAAATTTATTCATGTCGGCAGCCAGCGCTTTAAAGTGATTGGCGTATTAGCAAAAAAAGGCCAGTTTATGGGGCAAGACCTCGATGACGTGGTCTATATTCCTGCCGCCACGGCGTTGCAGTTATTTAATCGCAACAGCCTGATGGAGCTTGATATTTTTTATCAACCCGGCTTAACCGCCAAGGAAGTGGTTGCGCAAATCAAACCCAAACTGATTAACCGCCATGGCCTTGAAGATTTTACCATTATTACCCAGGACGATATGCTAAGCAGTATGGATAAAATTTTATTCATTATCAAAATGGCCGGTGCGGCGCTGGGGATGATTTCTTTACTGGTTGGCTCGGTCGGCATCGCCACCATTATGACCATCACAGTTACCGAACGAACATCAGAAATTGGTTTGTTACGGGCGTTAGGTTGTTCGGAAAGTCAGGTAAAACGCATGTTTTTGACCGAAGCGGTTTGTTTGGCAGTCGTTAGTGGCTTTATTGGCTACTTACTGGTGTTTAGCTTAATGCTGTTCGCCAAAATGGCCCTGCCGACAGTGCCAGTCGATATTAATATTATGGTATTAATCGGCGTGTTATTAATATCGGCGCTAATCGGCTTAATTGCCGGTATTTATCCGGCAAAAAATGCGTCCAGGCTTACACCAATAGACGCATTAAGAGAAGAATAAGGGGACTGGCGAGACTTCAGTCTCGCATTAGCTAGTGCAACGCCGGCCTAAATGGCAAACTTGCACAAATTCGCGCTTCTTCAATCAAAATTTCTTCTAACCGCGCATAGACTTCAGCTTGGTCAAAATATTCCAGCGCCAGTTCAATAAATAAATTTTTATGTTTCTCTTCCGACTTGGCAATATCGTCATAAAACTTTTTATCTTTACCTTCCGGCAATGCTTGTGCAATCAAAGAAAAACGTTCATAGCCGCGGGCTTCAATAACGCCAGCTACCAACATACGATCGAGAAACTTGCCATCGCGTGAGTGGCGAAACAATTTTCTGATCTGGTTGATATAGGGATCTTTCTCATCATTGGCCAGTATCACACCACGTTGGGTCATCAGCTTTAACACTTGTTTGAAATGGATCAGCTCTTCAAGCGCCAAATCTGTCATCGCCCGCACCAGCTTTTGCCGGTCTTGATAATGAGACAGCATTGACATCGCCATGCCCGACGCTTTCTTTTCGGCAGCCGCGTGATCTTGTAAAAATGAGTCAAAGTCTTCTAAACAAATGTGTGCCCATTCAATTGGGGTGTGGTATTTTAATTCAAACATCGGGATATAAAATTACGCTAATAAAAAATTGCGCTTATTTTACACCGAATTTTAACTTGGTTATAGTGAAACATCGCAGCAACTGTCATTCCCTAATTAACTCGTCATCACATTAATGAACTCTATATGAAAATTTCCACCAACGAAACCAGAGCTGATATCAACACACTTTACATCACCGGTGCAGGCGTAAGCAGTGAGAGTGGCATCCCGACCTTTCGCGGTGAAGATGGCTTTTGGACCATCGGCAGTAAAAACTATACGCCAATGGAAATGGCCACCCGGGCGATGTATGAAAACAATCCGGTGGAATTTTTATCCTGGTATTATCACCGATTTGCCACCTACCGAAACCACGGGCCCAATGATGTGCATAGCTGGTTAACTAACAAAAATTTGATCACCCAAAATATTGACGGTTTAGACGGTAAAGCGGGCAACGAGAACTACATTGCCATTCACGGCCGCCTTGATCAAATGACCCTGTTTCATCATCAAGGCGATGAGGTAGACACCATGCAAACACCATGGGATGACGTTGATGAAAGCAATTTAGCCGAGTCGCTATTAGATATTTTTAAGATCAGCAAACAAAGCCAAACCCCTTGCATTAATCAATCATATAAACCGTATGTGTTGTTATTCGATGAGTTTTATACCGACTTGTATCGCATTACAGAAGCAGAGCAAAGGATGATAGCGGCCCAAAAAATGATTTTTATTGGTACTTCGTTCAGTGTCAACATCACTCAAATGGCGTTAAGGACCGGCATTAACAATCGCATCCCGATTGAAATTGTCGACCCCAACCCGATTGAGCTACCTTACAGTCAAGTGACTTATCATGAAATGAAGGCAAGTGAATATATTGAAATTCAACCTTGAGTTTCAGTGAATCACTTTACCTAAAAAACCCTTCGTTTTTTGAGCTATTCATCAACGACGCTTGCCAGCAATGACTGACGAATTTTTAAGTTTTCACTTGTCCAGGTAATTTCAAAATCATAAAATTGTTTTACGACCAAATCCTCAGACGGTAGCTTTACCCAGGGTTGTTTTGACTCTGTGTAGATATGCACGTCTGGCGGCAGCAGGTCTGGATTATCAAGAGTGCCAACACGAATAAACCGGATCAAATCTTTTATGCCCATCATGTAATAGTTACTCCAAATGGCCACCTCGCATTTAGGGTAGCGTGCGATCTTTTGCCCTCTACCACTGGGTGATGGCACCATTATTTCGTTGACCTTGCCAGTTAGCAGCTCTACCTTGCTAGCTTCAAAAAGCGCATTTAAAGCGAATGACGCGCCAGTTTGACGCTGGCACTGACGACAATGACAACAATGCACAATGAGTGGTTCGGACACAATTTTGTAACGCACATGCACAACCGCCTTCGCAAACACCTGTAAATTTATTCACAATTTTCCCTGTTGGTTTTCTTGCTGGTCATTTCACTCACAATTTTGTGGTTGAAAAATCAGATGTCAGTTACTACTATTTGTATAATTTATAGCACAACAAGCTCTAGTGTCGTTGCTAAAGCTAGCATGTGTTCTTGTTTTAAAGACAGTTTATTGGCCTTTATATTTTCAATATGAGGATATAATGCAGGGTTATTATTATTGTCCAAGAATGCTAAAATGTTCGACTGTCTGAGAAAGTCTTGCTGGTTGTTTTTCTGAAAAAGTTGTTCATCTTTTATTGGAAACACACCATGACTAATATTGGGTAACGTTAAAAGTATTTCGATACCTGCGGGATCATAATCGCAAAAGCCTATAACCTGGGTATGCTTACTGAGGATTTTTAACAAGCGATAACACCCGGTGGATAGCTGATCATTACCTCGATAAATACATAAACAATTTTTTATCTCTGCGGGTAATAGCGCTAAATGAATGTTGTCAAATACGGCTTGGTTTTCTACCACTAAAACTTGCGTCAACGAATTTAGATCTAATTCATCAATCGGTACACGCAGGCTTTGCCTGCGAGAAAAATCAACGGCTAAATCCTTTTGAAAAGTTATTTTCGAACCTTCATTTTTAGTAACTGCGTTGCGGTCTGAGGTAAGCCATTTAACCAGTACATAATTATCATTAGGATTGATAACTGAAAGTTTTTCGTCAAAGTGTATCGCGCTCATCTGTAAGCGGTCTAACTGTTCAATTTCACAGTTTAATAGTGCCACATCAAAGTCTTGGCAAAGCTCATCATACAATCTCCTTTTTTGGGAGATATCCATGCAAATACTTTGTTGGTGATTTTTAACCGTGAGTAAATCGCCATAATGCTGATTTAGCCATTTACCGAACCGAGAACCAAGTTTGTACTGGCATTTGGTCGAACGATATAATTGTTGAATTTCGTTTAATAGAAACTTGTTAAGCGTTAACTGCATGAAAGCTCCTACCTGAGTCCTAAGGCCACATCTTCAATGATAAAATTACCGCTAAAAGATGGATGCACATGGCCTTGTGTGCCAATTTCAAAAAAATCTTGCTCTTCGCTGCTTAACCCCTGAAAACCATTAATGACTCCGTACACCCACACCTCCGGATTGATATCTAATTGCTGTTGCTGGTGGTATTCAAGCGCAGACAATTGCACTCCGGAGTCGATAATCTGGCAAAAGTAGTTTTCAACCGCAACTTTAATGATGTTACTTTCAATATCGATTGATTCAATATCGTTAACATCAAACCCTTGCGCCTTACGATGTTCATTATTGCCAACATTGGCATGGCGAACCTGTTTAATATGACTCACAATGTCGGCGAACAGGCGTTCATGCTCAATGTTATTCACATCAATATTGGCCGGCTTAATCATTGCCTTGGCGATATTAAATAGTGTTGGCACATTATGCGCGGCTGAGTAATCTTTAATTTGGTGATCAGGCTTTTGCTGCTGATGTAAAACAAAGCCTTTGAGTAGTTGCGAACGATGTAAATATTCTCTAAATTTGCCAAGTAAATCAATCAGTTTAGATTGGGCCATAGTCAATTCTTGACTGATTTCACTATGACTTCGCTGTAAATGTACGACTAGAAGGCGTCGTAGTTCACGAGAGCTACCGGCAATGGCGGCCAGTTGGTCAAATTGAAACATTTCAAGTTGCTCGCGCATCTCAGTTAGTTGGCTTTGGGCTAACTCATTTTCACGAATTTTAGCGTTAATAGAGGCGACATAACCAAACTCATTATGAATGCGTCGCCATAAATTACGCACACTTGATTTTAAACTATCCACCAAACCGTACACTTGTTCGGTTAAATCTTCCATATACACTTCAGATTCGGCATAGTTTTGATGATGCAGCGCTTCTTTGTAATGCGAAGTAACGGTTTTAATTGCCGCCAATTTAGTACCAATATTTGCATCTAGCTGGCGATTACGTTCATCCCTAAGGTTATTCTCGAGTAAACCACGTATGGAACTTCTGAGCCGTAAATCTTCACCTGGCTCTGGCCGCCACAGCACGCCTAAATTAATTAACTTATCTAATACTTTGCCATCAAAATCAAGCTCATTGACTCGTCCCGACAAGTAAGTTTTCATGATCACATCGGCATGTTTTGCGAGTGCTTTTAAAAACTTATTGCCGGCAACTTGCAAGGGATGGCTCACAGTAAGTCTCCTTGCTTAATCGCTTCTTCTGCCTGTTTTGCCAGATTTAAGTTTTCACTGTCATCAATAAAGCGGATGACTTCAAACAAATAATCGACCTTGCCGGTTGCCAGGAAAATCTGATTGTCGGGGTTTGGCCTTAACAAATAACCTAACTCGGTTAAGCGTTTAAACACTAACTTTAATTGTGCATCTACCGTGCTACTGGTTGAGTTAAATAAGCTGTATTTGGCAATTTTTGCTAATTGTTCACTAAACGCGGGGGTATCTTCAATCACCGATTGCAACTCATTCAAGCGCACCACTTTGCCTTCACTCAATGGTGCGTTATCGCCTTTGGCCTCTTGCACTAACACTAGCCATTCAACCAGCGGCAGTAATGATGCGGTGATCTCACGAAACTTCTGGCCAACCACTTTGCGCTCACCTTCGTCAATCACTTGATAGGCACAAAACAGCACTTCGCCATCGTTGGCATTGGCAATGGTGCGGTTCATCATGTTCAGTTGCCGTTCTAATTCGGCAAAGTTTTCGCTATTTTGCAAAAACTGAAATGCTAACTCATCGGTGGTTTTGCAAATAAAGTCACCACTGAGCAAGGTTTCCATGACTTGTCCTTTTAAACTGATCATGATATTTCCTCAACTTGTTGGCGCTGTTTTAAACTTTCGCGGATACGGCTTATCTTTGGTTGTACCATTCTAAGCTTTTGTTGTTTTGCATTTTTTTCAATTAAATAACGGTTTTCAAAAAAATGTAACACATCAGATTCAGGGTTGGGAAATGCACCAATCACGGTAATTTGATTGGCCTTACAGGCATCAAAAATTTTCTTCACATTTTTATTCGCCAGCGTGCCTATTTCATCAATTGGCCAATGCACAATCGCTTTTGAATGGCCGCGCAATAACCGGGTAAAGGCCAATAAGAATTTACAGAGAATAAGATACGCCATACCATGGCTTGATGATTCATTGAGTTGCCTGTCGGTTCTGATAATAAGTTCAGAATTACCTTCTTTTAAATGCAGTTCAATATCAAGTAATTGACCTATGCCACCGCCTGCCCCACCAAGGGTAGCTTTGCCCAAGACCTCAAGCACTGCTTTAATAGTTTGGGTATATTCTTCATCAGGCAATGACGATTGTTGAGCGTCGAGCCATTGCTGATGCAGTTTATTGAAACGCAGCAGTTTTGGCCAAAAATCAAATTCGGCTATTTTGGAACGAATTTTCACTTGCGAATCAGAAACGCCATCAAGAAATAACTCTTGATCCACCTCTTTGGTGATGCGACGAGATTGCGATGAGATGCGTTTATCAATATCGGCCAAAACGTTGTAATACTGAGTTAAGTCATTACCAAAATTCAAACCAATATTGCGCACCCCCTCTAAATGTTGTGGCACCAGAATCGTTAATAAGGTCTCAAGTTCAGTGACCATTTTACGTGAATCAAGCACTTGTAAGCCCTGCGCGTTTTCTCTTTGGCAATCTCTACGGGCACGCTCCCAGGTTTCGGTTAAGCTGATCCCTGATTTTTGCCCGATGGCAGTATCAAAATAATTGACAAAACTGTCAATATCAGAGCTGGCACGGCGTTGTAGGTCTAACAATTCTCGCCCTTCGATTAATCTAGCCCCCGCGGTTACCGACTCTTCGATTGCTTCGGTATGGGGTAAATGTAATAATGCAAATTGCGGTTTTAACGTATTAATGCCAGACGCTAAATCATTTTGTTCTTGTAAGGCTTTTTCTAACTGTTGCAGCTGTTCTTGTAATTGCTGTTTTTGTTGCTGATAGTCGGCGATTTTTTCAGTGAGTAAGCGTTCAGATTTTGCCTTCGCATCTTTTGCCCTCGATAAGATTTTTAGATAGTTGGCTTTTTGTTTGGTGAATACCAGTTCATACCAGCGCACGTATTCATTGACACTATCACGATGCTTGTTCGTCACCTCGATGTCATCTTTTAACTGTGCAATAGCGAGTTTTAGCGCTGAAATTTGCTCAACATCCACTTCGCGTTTGGCCAACTCATCTTTGTACCATTTTTTGCAAGCCTTTAAGCCATCCTTATGGTGTTGACTGGCCGATTGTATTTGGCTCATTATTTGCGCTAACTTGTGCTCAATATCGCCAACAATCTGCTGCCAGTGCAACTCGTGTTCCATTTTTTCATCATGACATTGAGTTTTGTGTTCAAGGCTTGCTGTTTGTTTATTTAGCGTTAATTTATCGGCTTTTTTTTGATATTGCAGCAAACTCTTTTGACGTTTTTGTTTACGAATATTCAGTGCTTGTTTATGCTCTTCTTTCAGCTGGCTACGTTCTTCTTGCACCCGTTTTCTGGTATTTTGTTTGAATTGGCACTGCGAACTTAAGCTAGTTTGTTTTTGCTCTAATTCACGTACCGTTTTATTAATCGCTTGCAGCTCTGCTTCGCATTGTTTTTGCACATTTTCGGCGGTACGCAATTCTTGCTCGGCAACGTCAAATTGCTGCTTAAGTTGCGTTTCTGTTTGTACCAAATCTGAGTCAACTATGGCGTTGGTATCTAGCAACAATCCATATAAACTTGCAGCAACGTCCCCTTTAACGTCATCGCCATTAACCCCTTCGCCAAGTGCTGGCGATAAATCGGTACGGGTTAACAACGCTGGATTGATCACTTTACCAAGCTGCTGTTCCCAACCTTGATATTGGTTACGTAAAAAATCTAATAAGGTATTCGATTCAGGGTGCAACCATCGTTCAATTTCGGCTAAACGGTTGTTGCAGGTAAAGACATTGCTTCGGGCTTTATTGAGCTTTTCGTTACTGCCCATTTGCTGATATTTAACTTGTTGCAACTCATCCTGAATTGTCGTTAATTCCATTCGGGCCTGATCTTCTTCACCCTGAGCTTGTTCAAGAGTAGCCTCTTGCAACGCCATCGCCTGTAGTTCGTCACCCGTGGGCCCACTGAGTTCAATTTCTGTTTTGATCGTTTGTAATAACTGATTATTGTCATTGATTTGGCGATCATACCCTTGGTTTACTTCCGTCAATCTTCGTTCTTGATTAAGGTGTAACTCTTGTAAGGCTTTATGCTCTTGTAACTGTTTGTCACTGAGTTCGTCACGACAACGATCTTTTTGGCTATTGAGTTGCGCCAACTCTTTACTTTGTTTACTTTCAAGTTCAGCCAGACGCTTATGATAAGCGGCTTCCACATCTTGGTGCTCTTCGGTAAGCAGTAAATGTTGCTCTGTCGCCGATTGCAATTGTGATCGCCAAGTTGGAATATTGTCTAAATTACTTTGATGGCGGTCAATGTCTTGGTCTTGCCAGGCATTAAACTCCTGATCAATCTTATCGAGTTGCTGTTCGCAAGTGTTCACATCCGCTTTGGCAACTGACAGATCACGGTTTAGTCCGTCGCGTTGTTGCTCGAAACCAGTGTTTAACTCTTTTAATTGTTGTTTGTAAGCACTGTGGTTGTGCTCAGCGTTAATGATAGATTCACCCAGCAAAGACAAATCTGTCGATAATTGATGCTTTAATTGACTTAACCTTGTTTCGGTTTGTTCTAATTGCGCATTCACTTTTTGCAGCTTATGATATTGCGGCATCAGTTCATCAAATTGTTTAATTAACGAACATTCTTTGATCCAGTCATCCACTTGCGCTTTCGATATTTTGTTGGTTGGCGTTTCCACGCCGTCTTCTTCTAAAATAGCGGCGATCATCGCTTTGATGGTTTCCATCTTGCCTTCTTTCGAATGCACCGCTTTGATCAGCTTTTCGATGTGACGTAAACGGGCATCGGCTTCACACAAACTAAAATACCGAGCCGACGTTAACAAATCACGCTTATTACTGCTTAGCGCCATTACTGTTTTGTCATTCTGGAGCACTGAGCGATATTCTTTATTATTTAGCGCTTTGCTGAAATGCACATTATCACGGCGCATATTGCGCAATATTTCCGTTAACGCTAATGAACATTTTCCCTGACCGGCATCACTAACCAGTGAGGCAGCAATGAAATCATCCACATTAAAGCCTTTTTCAATGAACCTAAATATCACCCCGGAGTTTGAGGAAGTCAGCACGGCCATGCACATTTTGTCATCAAGGCGTTGATATTCGTAAATGATAAAACTCGATTCTCGGGGTAAATACCAGGTTTGAAAATTATCACGAGTGGCAGGCACCACTTTACTTGGCGCTTCGCCGTAAAATACCGGAATTAAGCGTTGCAGCGTGGTTTTACCTGAGGCATTGGTACCACAAATGTTGGTGTGCCCATCCACTTTCAGTTCAACCAAACCAGGTAAATGGGTATCGATTAATATAAGCCGTTTTAAGCCAGACATAATTGTTATTTTAAGCCGTTCATTAGTGTTAAAAACTATATTATGACTGCGCGGCAGCGCTGTAAATAGGCAGTGTTCTAAAATGTAATGTTTTTGTCTTAATTGCACAATTATCCTGCGAAAAGGTAAGCATGATTTTGCCCGAGCAAAGTCTGCTTTTTATTATCGATAAAAACGGTTAAAATTCGCCGATACACTTTTAATACCAATCCGTATAATGATCTGCTCATTAGGCGAACTGGTATAACGATAACAGCATTATTTCAATGAAACATTACCAACTTTATATCTTCGACTGGGACGGCACATTAATGAACTCAATTGATAAAATTGTCCATTCATTACAAGCGGCGGCGAAAGCGTCTGATCTTGCCATTCCGGATGAAAACGCTTCAAAAGGGATTATAGGCGCCAGCTTAACCGAGGCGGCGAAAATTCTTTACCCTGGCATTGAAGAAGTTAAAATTGAACAGTTGATCAAACATTACAAACAACAGTACTTAACGATCAATGCCACGCCATCGCCGTTATATCAAGACGCAATGCAGTTATTAGTCAAACTGCACGCCAAAGATAAATTATTAGCCGTTGCCACAGGTAAAGGCCGACAAGGACTAGAGCGGGTACTAGCCGTATCGGATACCAAACATTTATTCCATCTGACCAAAAGCTCGGACGATGCAAAATCGAAACCGCACCCAGATATGCTTGAGCAAATTTTGCAGGAGCTTGAAGTAAAAGCAGAAGATGCCTTAATGATTGGCGATAGCCGTTATGATTTAAAAATGGCAGAGCATGCCGGTGTTGACAGTATTGGCATTAGTCACGGCGCAGGTTGTTTAACCAGCCTAAATGCATGCAAATCAAGAATAATAGTCCATTCAATCAAAGAGTTATCTAAGTTGATCCTGTAGATAACTCAACGATGAACCATCTTTACGATCAAGATAGAGATAATTTACAATGCGACTAAAACTAACCATGGAATAGATTATGGAATTATCTTCAAATAAATCAAAAATCATTATTGCCGCTATTTTACTCATCATTTTGGGCTCAATGGGCTACTATTTTATGCAAAAAGACGCTGAGCTTCTGCCAATGACGGTACAAGAGAAAAAAGCCAGGTTTAAATCATTGATCGTTCCGGCCGTTGAAAATGTCTATATCAAGCTGATGCAGCAATACCAAGATGTTAAGACCATTATTGATGCAGGGAAAAGCAATGGTGATATTGAAAAGTTGAAAATCGAATATAAGGCATCTACTGATGCGGAATTATTAATGGCACTTAAACCTCACCCCAAGAGTATTGCCATTGCACAAGCAGCAATGGAGAGCTCTTGGGCAACGTCTCGCTTTTTCAGAAAAGCCTATAACATATTTGGTGTTTGGTCATTTGATGAGGATGAACCACGCATTGCCGCACTACAAAAGCGTGGAGATAAAACTATCTGGGTAAAAAAATACGACTCTATTGAAGATGCTGTTTACGATTATTACCGCACTTTAGCCCGCAGTGATGCTTTTGCCGAGTTTAGACAAACTAAAATGGAAACCAATGATCCTTTTATTTTGGTAACAAAGTTGGATAAGTACTCTGAAAAAGGCAGTCTTTATGGAGAGGAGCTTACTTCTATAATCAAATACAATAAATTTGATAACTATGACAGATAACTATGACCTAGATTAAAATCTGTAGTACAAATTTAGACTACCAATTTCCCTAGGCACAATGGCTCTTCGTTTCTCGTTTCTCGTTTCTCGCTTCTCGTTTCTATTCCTTACGCCCCTTCGTGTAAAAAACGCTCCGCCCGCTCAACCCGACGCGGTTTGCCTTGCAATACTATGGTGTCTTGCGCCTTGAGCACAAATTCGGCATCGATTTCGGTAAATTCATCATTGCCACGCCGTATTGCCAATATCTCCACCCGACGATTGGCTAAATCTAAATCGTTGACCATTTTACCATTGGCCCAGGCATCATCGGGTAACAAGGTAGCATGCACAAACTCCAAACGTTCTATCGCTTCTGCGCTCATGTTGGTATCTACTCCCGGATAAAAACCATGCAAGCGGTGATAATGAGATTTGCGCTCCATTTGAATACGGCGAACAATTCTTGAAAACGGCACGCCAGACAAATTCAGAACTTGTGATACCAGCATCAAACTGCCCTCTAACGACTCAGGTACCACTTCATTGGCTCCGGCTTCTTTTAGCAGCACTAAAGCATCATCATTACGAGTTCTCACCAGAATTTGAACATCATCCGAAATTGACCGCACTTTTTGCACCACATCGAGTGATTGCTCGGCAGCGCCATAAGAAATGACCACCAGTTTGGCTTGCTCTAAATTGGCCGCGTGCAAAATTTCGCTTTGCCGAGCCGAGCCAAATATCACATTTTCTCCTGCTTCCCGGGATTCATTAACCCGCACAGGATCGATATCAATGGCGACAAAGGCAATATTTTCCTGCTTTAAAAATCGGCTAACGGTTTGCCCTACTCGGCCAAAACCACATATCACCACGTGATTGTGAACTTTTTTCGCGCTCACTTGATGTTGTAATTCATCTTCACTCGGTGCAGAATCGTAAGTTATCGCCACCGACCATTTGCGCGAATTTTTGATCATAAAGGGGGTGATCGCCATCGAAATAATGCCGGAACCCAATAATATTGAAGTATGTTCGGGAGATAACACATTGACTGATGCGGCTAAAGAAATCAGCACAAAACCGAATTCGCCCATTTGCGCCAACATAAACGCCGATGCCCAGGCATCTTTAGTCGACTCCCCGGCTTTTACCGCCAGGTATCTGATCACCAATATTTTTATCAACATAAAGCCGACGACTAATAATAGGATGGTAAGGGGCTGGGTAAAGAATAACACCGGGTCAAGCTTCATCCCTACCGTGACGAAAAACAAGCCTAAAAGAATGTCTCTAAATGGCCTGATATCGGCTTCAAGTTGATACTTATACTGTGATTCACCTAGCATCATACCCGCTAAAAACGCGCCTAACGCCATCGACAAACCAAAAAATTGAGTCAAGCCAGCAGCAAACAAGGTGACAAAAAGTGTCGTTAAAACAAATAGTTCATCGGTTCTTACTTGCGCCACTTGATTAAAAAGCCCTGGCAGTATCCATTTGCCTACCGCTAGCAATAAACCGATAACAAATACGCCTTTGAGTAGCGCCATTAATAACGCTACTAACATCGAACCATCGTTGCCATCGGCTAACAAAGGAATGATGATCAATAATGGTACCACGGCGATATCCTGAAATAGCAGCACCGCCACTGATATTTGCCCGGATTTACGTTTTATTGAACCGGATTCATTTAATTGTTTAATCACAATAGCCGTCGATGATAATGCCAGAATGCCGCCTATCACCAAGGAAGTTTCTATGCTTAATCCTAGCGATAAGGCAATGATAAAAAATATCGCTAAACTAATTATTACCTGTTTCGAGCCGACTCCCATAACCAGATGGCGCATTGCCATTAATTTTGGTAATGAAAACTCAAGCCCCAAAGTAAACAGCAAAAAAACAATACCAAGTTCGGCAAAGTGCTCGTAGTCCAGGCTTTGACCGGTTACTGAAAATCCATGTTCACCAACTAAGGTACCAGCCACTAAATAGGCTAGTATTGTTGGTAAATTAAGACGTCGGAATAGCCAGACAGTGACTACTGCAGCAACTAAAATCGCGATTATTTCAAAAAAGTGGCCCACAAGTTTCCTTATTTGCTTGGCATAAATAAGCCGTTAGCTTGAATAATACCAAGTTGATTAAACAATAATACCGAAACATCTGATTAACAATAGATTTATTCATTTTTTACATGGCCAGGCTAAAAAGCAGGCAAGATATTAGCGAATTGCCACGATAGCGACCATACTATTGATGAGTTAATTAAGGGCTTGATCGGTATAGTTACCACCACTATATCATTATATGTATAAGTGCAGGAAGATAACTCTAAAGAAAACCCCGACCACGATCATACTGAATTAACAGACAATTTTTCGGTAGCAAAGCAGTTGCATCAAGGTTTTGGTTTGGCTGATGTTATCGTTGAGCCAGATCTTGGTGTGATTATCAGAAACAATGAGCGCCACCACCTGGCACCGAAGCCGATGGAAATATTGGTCTTTTTGGTTGCTCAGCATTGTGAAATTGTTTCCCGCGAACAAATCTTAGCATTTGGCTGGGGCGATTTAAGCGCATCAAAAACCAATATCACTCACATTATTAGTGAAATTCGCCACGTTCTCGATGACCACAAAGAATGCCCGACTTATATTCAAACCATTCCTCGAAAGGGCTATCGAATGATGGTTGCGGCGACCGCAAAGCCTGAGTTAGGGGGATTTGGTTTTAGCGAGCAAGCAAATTCTACGCTAACAACTTCAAGGAGCAAGTATAAGTTATCCATTTCAGTTTTTGTGTTTATTGTTTTATCGTCAATCTATTTTTTGTCTGGTCATTTCATTACCAATATTGAGCAAACTGAAGAGTTACCAGTAGCATCGCACACCATCAAGAAACTTGCGCTAGTTAATAATGCCGTGGCGGTATTATCTTATCAATCAACGAGTCCGCTAATACCCGATTATATGATTTCAGGCCTGCAAGAGGAGTTAATTAACTTTATATCGACCAATCCAGAATTTCAGGTAGCCTCATTAAGAGCGATTAATTCACTAAGCACCGGTGCCAACATTGATGAGATTAAGGATCGCCTTGGCGTACATTATATTTTGGAAGGCAATGCGCAATTGAAGAAGGGTACTGTGGTTATCAATAGCCGTTTAATTGATACCACTACCGGCTTTCAGGTATGGGCCGTGGAAACCCGAGGCGAAAAAGAGCGGGTATTGGATCTCTACCAACAACTTTCTCGTAAGGTGACCATTGCCTTGCATTTACTTGTACCCGGTGAACACATTACCAGTAACAATAGCAATAACATGCCGACGTTGAGCTTTGAGGCCTATGATGCGTATCTGCAAGGCAAAGCTGAATATCGGAAATCTAAAAGCATCAGTAACTTAACGTCTGCAAAATCACTTCTTCTGCAAACGCTGGAATTAGACCCTAAGTTTAATCAAGCGGCAGCTGCTTTGTGTGTCACCTACATGGAGCTCTACCAACTTACCGATGATGCTGAACAATATAAACTCGGAGTGAATGTTTGTAAACTTACCGCTACAAATCAGTCAGCGGGTTATGAGGCTTATTTGGCGTTAGGCAAACTGAATATGATTAACGGCAGCCACAATAAAGCGATCCATAATTTAGAAAGAGCGCGAAGCCTTAACCCTGACTCGTCAGAATCAATCACCACATTAGCCAGAGTATATTTTGATTTAGAAGACAATCATAAAGCAGAAGCATTGTTTGAGCAGGCAATAACTGTCGAACCAACTTATTGGCGTAATTATTATCAATTTGGTATTTATTTTTATTCCACCGGCCAGTATCAACAAGCGCTTACGCAATTTAATAAGGTGATCCTATTAAATAATAACGTTGCCCTTGCCTACAATGCTTTAGGCGGCACCCATTTTCTGTTAATGGATTGGCAAAAAGCCAGTATCGCCTGGTCAAAAGCATTGGCCATAGAGCCAACGGCTCTCACCTATTCAAACCTTGGCACCAGTTTGTTTTTCTTACAACAATTTGATGACGCCGCCAACATTTACCAGCAAAGCACCGCTTTAACCCCTGGGGATAATGTTGTTTGGGGAAATTTAGGGGATGCTTATAAATACTCTGAAAATCAAAAAGGTAAATCGACAGTCGCGTATAAACAAGCATTAGCACTGGCATTAAAAAAGGAGGTTATTAACCCTTTGGATGTCAATTTACAGTCTCAGTTAGCGCGTTATTATTCTGAATTGCAACAATGTGATAGCGCCGATTCTTATCAGCAAGTGATCCTCAAGCAAGCGCCTAATGATCCTTATATTTATTATGATTTAGCTTTGGTAGCGATCAATTGTGACAACGAAAGTGGGGCACAGTTAATGATAAATAAAACCCTTAAATTTGGTTACCCAAGAGAGCTATTACTGGCAGATCCACAATTTATCGCCTATAAAGAACAACTTAGTCTGAATAATCAAGGCGAATAAAGGTCAACAGACCCTTCTAGTCAGCCGCTTTTAAATCTTGTAGCGCTGTTCGTCGCTCTGTTGCTGTGCAGCCGACAAACATTCGGGCATAACGAATCGCATAAGCAAAGCGCTCAATTGTGACAATATTGATACAGGCAAAGAAAAAGTCTCGATGCAAGGCGTAGGTTTTCACATAAAAATCTATCGCCTGATCGATATCCGCATAGGTTACGCCATCAAACACAAATTGCTTGCCTATGGTGGTATCAACAATTTGATCGCCGTTACACCACAGCGGCCAGCCAGAAAAATTCACCCTGTCTCTGGCAATTTCAAACATTTCCCAGCCACTTTTGGCAAAGCCTTCAAAACTTCCACCTTCAAAACCGGCGTTGGCAAGTTCGTTTTTAGTCCAGTTTTTACCAATGGCCAAATCCTTTTGATAGCGTTTGGCTAATGCTTTCTTCACTTGCTCACGACACTGCCAAATATTGTCGGATTGCGAGCTGCGCACTAGCGATTTGCATTCCCGGCAAATTGGCAATGAAATGGCTTGATGATCACAGTCTTTTAATCGCTCTTTATTGGCAGGAAATAATAAGCGAATTTCGGTTGGTTCCTGGCAGAACCAGCAACAATGGCGGAAATGAAATGGCGTATCAATTTCTTGATGCGCCATACTCGAATCAACCCTTTGCTGTAAGCTTTGCTCACTTTGATAAAATTGATCGGTATCGGCTGTTGCAATCCGTTGCCGGTGTGGCACCGATTTTTGCTGATTATCCATGGTCATTAAATCTATTTCTCTAGCAGAAAGAGGTTACTTGGAATATCTGCTTTTACGTCGAACTTTCGCCTTTGGACGGTTAACATCCGCGCGCTTATTCTCTACTTTACGGTTTTTATCTTGCTGTGCCTGATATCTGTTTTTATTACTCGCAGCGGCTTTCTTCTCAGATTTTGAGGCATAATCAAGCGGATCAAATTCGTACCCTGGCAGTTTTACCTGTTCAATTTTGTGGCCGATCACCGCTTCTATATTGCCTAAAAACTTATGATCTTTCGGTGACACTAACGATATCGCAGTGCCCGATTTACCCGCTCGCCCAGTTCTGCCGATCCGGTGAACATAATCTTCCGCTAAGAATGGTAGATGATAATTGACCACATATTGTAAGTCGTTGATATCGATACCACGTGCGGCTACGTCGGTGGCGACTAATACTCGAACTTTACCGGCGGAAAAATCTTCAAGCGCTTTATTGCGAGAGCCCTGCGATTTATCGCCATGGCATAAACTCGCCTTGATGCCATCAAGTTTTAACTCTTTAGCAATTTGGTTGGCACTGTCTTTGGTGCCAGCAAATACCATCACTTGCTGCCAGTTATTGACGCCAATAAGTTCGGCTAATAGCTCACTCTTGCGTTCTTCGACAACCGGGTAAACAAAATGTCTGATTTTAGCGGCGGTGGCATTTTGTTTCGCCGTTTCTATCAACCTTGGGTTGGTTAAAAACTGCTGCGCCAGTACTTTCACTTTATTGGAAAAGGTAGCGGAGAATAATAACGTTTGATGCTGGTGTTTAATGCCAGCGATAACTTTTTCAATGTCGGTTAAAAAGCCCATATCTAGCATACGATCGGCTTCATCGAGCACCAAAAATTTCACTTGTGATAAGTTAACATTGCGCAGTTCAACATGTTCAAGCAAGCGACCTGGCGTTGCCACTAAGATATCGGCACCTGCTTTCAGGCTTTTTTCCTGACTCGCTGAACCAACACCGCCGAATACAGCAGCAGTGGTTAGCTGAGTAAATTGGGTGTAATTGCGGATGTTGGCGGCAACTTGAATCGCCAATTCACGAGTTGGCGTTAAAATTAACGCTTTGACTACAGGCACGGTAGAGCGGTTCGCTTTTAACAACTGTTCTATTATTGGTAATGCGAACGCTGCGGTTTTGCCGGTACCCGTTTGCGCACTGGCAAGAATATCTTGTCCGGCTCTAAATGCCGGGATTGCACGTTGCTGGATCGGCGTCATGCTTTTGTAACCGCATGCTTTTACGGCTTTTAATAAATCTTCTGGCAAGCCTATTGAATCAAAACTCATGAGGTGTCCTGTAACTAGTTTGAATAATAGCAATCCCTCGTTATCGATGAGAAATTGCTATCTAAAAAAATCATACCAATTTGATTGAGTCTATGATCTACTTTTTCATGAGGAAAAACGGATAAATACAATGCATAAAATTTAGTAAGTAGTTATTCTACTTATCAATTTTATAAAGCCGTAGTTATTCGTTTTAACCATTAAAAATGAGCAGATATTTAATCAACTTGGTATCTTGCGCAAGCATAGCAAAAAAACGCTAATGATTCAGAAGTTTCACTCCAGCTTCTAGTTCTAAAAGGCCGAGGCATAGCTTCGGCCTTGGCGAATAATTGATGGCAGCTAGGTAAATGAAACTGTTAACGAATACGGGTGTTTTCTTCGTTCCAAATATTCGCGGTTAAATTCATCTCTCGCTCTTGCTCTTTGCTGGCAATAAAACGTGGAATTTCGCCGTTATCAAGGTGACGATTGTAATCTTTCGTCAACGTGATGATAGTTTTGCTGAGTAACGTTATCGCCACAATGTTTACGACTGTCATCAGTCCAACGGCCAAATCAGCCAAACCGATCACGTCTCCTAAGTTGGCAATAGAGCCGTAGAAAATCATACTTAAAAACACAGCGGTAAAGACTATACGACCCACTTTATTATTCATTTTAATAAAGGGTAATGCATTTTCAGCGTAGGCAAAATTGGCGACTATGGAAGTGAAACCAAAAAAGAATATCGCCAGTGCGATAAAGTCACTGCCCCAAAAGCCAACTTCATTTTCAAGCGCTTGTTGAGTTAATTGAACACCAAAGGTTTGGTCAAGCTCAATACCACTTAATAAAATGATAAAGGCGGTGCACGAACAAAGGATAATGGTATCAAAGAATACCCCGAGCATTTGCACATAGCCTTGTGAAGCTGGATGCGGCGGATAAGGTGTAGCCGCGGCGGCAGCATTCGGCACACTGCCCATACCGGCTTCGTTGGAATACAAGCCGCGTTTAATGCCTTGCATAATTGCCGCGCCAATCATACCAGAGCCGGCTTCTTTAAAGCCAAGTGCAGAACTGACAATATCGCTAATAACGCCTGGAATATGGCTAAGGTTAGTGAATACCACCCATAACGCAACAAGCAAGTAAGCAGCGCCCATAAACGGTACAACCATTTCTGAGAAACGAGCGATTTTCTTCATCCCGCCTAACACAATCACCGCTGAGAAAATCGTTAAAAACGTGCCGGTAAAAATTGGCTCAAAGTCATAAGAATACTGCAGTGCTTCGGCAATAGAGAAAGCTTGTGGCGCCGAAAATATGATGCCGTAACCAATAAATAAACAGACCGAGAAGAGCAAGGCTAACTTAGGGTTTTTTAAGCCTTTGAGCATATAAAATGCCGGTCCGCCGCGATAATTGCCCTCGCGATTTTCTTCTTTGTACAATTGGCCTAAGGTACTTTCGGCAAAGGCCGTGGCCATACCGATTAAGGCAATCACCCACATCCAAAAAATGGCGCCCGGGCCACCTAATGAAATGGCAACTGCAACTCCCATAAGGTTGCCGGTGCCCACTCTGGCAGCGAGTGAAGTACAAAGCGCTTGAAAGGAGGTAATACCGTGTTCATCGCCATTACGAGAATTCTTCATTACCGAAAACATATGACCAAAATGACGAAATTGAATTGCCCTTAAACGAACCGTAAACCAAATACCAGCGATCAGTAACAATGGTATTAAAACATAGCCCCACAAAATCCCATTTACAAAATTTACGATGTCATTTATCAAAATTTTTCCTGTGATGTTTTTTTATTCTAGCTGACTTGTTATAGGTCAGTAACTAAAGGTTTAATAATAGTGTGGCTTTGACAAAAATTATATTTAATTTTTTCTCTTTTCTAATAACAAATCTTTTAATTCAGAGACTTGCACTTGTAACTGATCAATTTGTGCGCGACTAGCCGGCTCACCACCGTCACCGCTTTCACCATGGGTTTTCGCTCGTTCGAGTTCATGCTCCGTCGCCATTACCTCTAATACCGTACCTATCATCATATTGAAAAAGATAAAAGCGGTGAAAAAGATAAAGGTAATGTAATAAACCCAGCTCAATGGGTATACGGTCATGGTTTCGTACATCACATCGGTCCAATCTTCAAAAGTCGCAACGCGAAACAGGGTTAATAACGATACCGACACATCGCCCCATAAAAACTCATTAATTTGACTAAATAAAATACTGCCAATGGCGGCATAAATATAAAAAATGACGAACATTAACAAGGCAATATAGCCCATACGCGGAATGGCTTTGAGTAAGGCGTTAATCAGCAACCTTAATTCCGGCACCATAGAGACTAAGCGTAATACCCTAAACACTCGTAATAAGCGTGCCAGTAGCACCCCAGAGCCACCCGCGGGGATCAAACTGCCAATGACGATTAAGGTATCAAATACGTTCCAGCCATTTTTAAAAAATTCTTTTTTATCATCGTTCGCCAAAAATCGGATCACGATTTCAACCGTAAAAAATGCGGTAATGCTCAAATCCAATATCGCCAATACGGTGATTAACTGCGCCGGTAGCTCATGGGTTTTGGCGCCAATAAGCAACGCTGAGATAATGATCACCGTGATCACCACACCTTGAAAGAATTTGCTCGAATCGATACGTTTTAGCTGGTTTTGAAATAAAGAAATACTAACGGTCATTGGCTGAGTAAACATTACTGGAAAATTAAAAAGTGCTGATGATATAGGGATCGTCGTGCAAAGTACAAGAAGTAAATTGTAACAACTCGAAACCACTCGGCTCTAGCGGTTATTTTTATACGGTAAATATTGTTTTGCCGACTCGATATATTGCCGATGATAGCGCTTTTCTTCGGCAATAAAATCACTGATCGCCTGATGAAATTGCGGCTGTTTTATTAGGTAGTTACCATAACATGTTACCGGTTCAAAGCCGCGGGAGAGCTTATGCTCACCTTGAGCTCCAGCATCAAAGCATGATAACTTGTGCTCAATACAATATTCTATGCCTTGATAATAACAAGTTTCAAAATGCAGAAAATCGTATTCCTTACTACAGCCCCAATAACGACCATACAAATGGCTGTCAGATTTAAAAAATAAAGCACTGGCAACAACCTCTTCATTATCAAGGTGAACTTGAAGTAACAACACCTTATCTGTCATTGTCTGGCTTAGCCGTGTAAAGAAATCAGCGTTGAGATAGCCTTGATGACCAGATCGTTTTAGGTAGGTTTGTTGATAAAATTGATAAAATAACTGCCAATCTTTGATGGTTATTTCAGCGCCACTAAGCCAGTTAAAATGTAGGCCTTGCGTCGTTACTTTGATTCGTTCTTTTGAGATGTTTTTGCGTTTTCGTGAAGTCATGGTTGCCAGAAATTCGTCAAAATTTTGATAATCTCGATTAAACCAATGATATTGAACCTCACTGCGCTGTAGTAATGGTTCGTGGTCATCGCCTTGTGCAAGCTGCTGTAAGCTATCACTGGTCGTTTTATCGATAAATAGCCATTGAAAATTAGAGCCGTTATGTTTATCTAGCGCAACATTAACTGCCGTTAATATCACTCGATGAATGGTTTCACTGTGCTCAACAAAGCGAGGATGAATAAGAATTCGTTTACCTTGTGCAGGGGTAAAAGGAATGCTGCTGACCAGTTTTGGGTAATAATTAATGCCATGTGACTCAAAGGCCTGCGCCCAGTTCCAGTCAAACATGTATTCGCCATAGGAATGCATTTTTAAATAACAAGGCATGGCAGCAACCAGCTGCTTATCCACATAAATCAATAAATGCAGAGGTTGCCAACCAGTTTTTGCGCTAACACAACCACTATGCTCTAAGGCATGCAAGAAACTGTATTGATAAAATGGATAGTTATCATTGAGCAGAGCTTGCCATTGTTGAGGCTCGACAAGCGCTATTTTAGGGATAAATTTTGCTGAAAATTCAGTCATACATCGCCATAAGAAATGGTTATTTTCCGCTAAGTCGTTTCATCCTTAGCTATGTTGATTAACCAGAGCAAGCCAGAAAATATTTACTGATGTTTATAGACAACACCATTTTTCATCACAAAACCCACACGTTGCAATTGACTAATGTCTTTTAACGGGTTTTTATCCATGGCGATAATATCTGCCAGTTTGCCATTTTCCAAAGTACCCAGTGTCGCCGACTTATCAATAAGATCAGCAGCATTTACGGTAGCCGATTTTAAAATATCCATCGGTGCCATACCGGCATTAAACATTAACACCGCTTCTTTGGCATTGGTGCCATGTTTCGATACACCTGAGTCGGTGCCAAAGGCAATTTTTACCCCACCCTGGTAGGCACGATTGAAGTTTTTCAGCATATCTGTGCCTACCAGAACGGCTTTTGCTTTAATTTCCTCAGACATAAAATCAGTGGTTTTTGCCATGTTGACCACCGTATCACCGGCCAATAAGGTCGGGACTAAATAAGCGCCTGAGTATTTAAACAACACAATTGAATCTTCATCGGCATAACTGCCGTGTTCTATGCTATCAACTCCGGCCCGCAACGCGGCATTGATACCGTCGGCGGCATGGGCATGACTGGCAACTTTCCGGCCCAAAGCATGTGCCGTTGCCACCACTTCTTTCAATTCATCATCCGCCATTTGCTGGCCTGTGCCGGTATTGGTATCTGAGAGTACACCACCGGTGGAAGCTATCTTTATCATATCAGCACCATACTTAATGGCATTTCGAGTTACTTTACGACATTCCATTGCGCCATCACAAAGGGAACTTGGGCTATATTTTTCGATCAGATCATGACGCATTCCATCTACGTCTAAATGTCCGCCAGTAACAGATACCCGTCCAGCGGCAATGATTCTTGGGCCGTCAATCCAGCCTTTGTTGATGCCATTACGCAGTGCATATAGTGGTTGTGGGTTACCGCCTAAATCGCGAACGGTAGTAAAGCCTGCCAATAACGTTTTCTTGGCAAAGCTAACACTTTGCATCGCCTTATCTTCAGCTGAGAGTTTTAACCTGTCACTGGTATTATTTGCACCATATTCAAACTGCAAATGCACATGCATATCCATTAATCCGGGCATGACAAAGCTGTCTTTTAAATCAATTAACCTTGCTGCTTTATCGATTTCCTTAGCACGTACAAAGCCGCTTTGGATATCGGTAATTATATTATCGGTGACCACTATCGTCTGCTTGTTAAGCACAGTTTTTCCTGGAACGGTAAGTAGTTGGCCAGCATGAATGACCTTAATTTCTGCCGCTTGCATTGAAAAAGAGAACAATGACATTAGCGCCAAGATAATGCACGGCGAAATTTTATATTTGTTGTTATTGAATTTAGCGCACATCACAAACCTCATTTGTATACCAAGTTGACTAAATATCTGATCATTTTTAATCAAATTGGTATTGTTTATCGATAAATTTTTATCCTGAACTATTATTAACATAAAGCTAATAAAGTTTTAATCATTATCTTTTCGTTGTTAATATTTCGCCACTTCTGTTATGAGGGATTATTGTTGAAAACTGTTAATACTTTACTGTTAAAAACCTTAATTTTGGTGCTGCTGATCGTGATCAGCTTCAGTGTGTTCGCCGATGCTGGCGAATGGTATCTAAAACCAAGTATCGGTGTGAGTGTCGTAGATGATAGTGATGCTAATCTCAATTCGATGATCAGCGTGGACGAGAAAGTGAAGCTCGAAACCGATCCGGGATTAACCTATAGCATTGGCCTAGGCTATTTTTTTACCGACGATATTTCTTTGGAGTTAAGCTATTCATATTTTGAAAATGACAGTGATTTTAAAGCACAATCTAATAGTGATAGTTCTAAGGGTGATGTACGGATAAGCTATGTCACCCTAAACAGTTACTGGCACGTACAACGCAAAGGCAGTTTGCGCCCTTATCTAGGTGTAGGTGGCGGGTTTACTACCGATTCAGAAGTGAATTTTAATACCGCGCAAAATGAGGCGAGCCTAAGCAATGATGGGGATTTGGTGTTTCAATTGATGTTGGGCTTTGATTTTGAAATAAATCGACAACTGGCATTTCTAACCGAAGTTAAATATACCAATATTGAGTTAACCGATCTTAAACAAGCGTCTTCGGATCAACAAATTGATGATTTGCAACACAACCCATTTACGCTACAGGTTGCGCTGCTTTACTCTTTCTAATGCTGATGGCCACCAGCGCCGTGCGCATGACCATGAGAAATTTCACTTTCTTCAGCTTCGCGCACACTAACCACGTCAATATCAAAATTTAACGTGTGGCCAGCTAACGGATGATTAGTATCAACGGTAATCATAAATTTACCTACCTTCAACACAGTAACCTGACGCTGACCTTGTTCGGTATTCACTACCGCTACCATACCAGGCTTCCACTTATCACTTCCTTGTAAATGCTTGGCTGGCACACGTTGGATAGCTTCGTCTAAATATTCACCATAACCATCTTCCGGAGTTACTGTGGTGCTAAATTTTTCACCCGCTTGTTTACCTTCCAGCGCATTCTCAACGCCCTGGATCATATTTTTATGACCCCACAGTATCGCTATCGGCTCACCATTGGATGAATCTTCAATAGTGTCACCGTTGTCGGTTTTTAACACATAGTGAAAGGTGACTACGCTATTTTTACTTACTATCATGGTTTTTCCTGAAAATTTTTGTACATAAATATTTGGGCTAAGTATACCTTGCTTTATAGCAAGCGATATGAGTTTTTGCACACTCCGCGATATTTGTGTTGCTTGCTATTGATAAAACATCGAGTAGGGTGGGACTTTTGTCCCATCCCTCTCACAGAACCGTACGTACGGACCTCGTATACGGCTCCTGCAATTTACTATTTCTTAATAATAAGAAGCAAGAACGC
>MABC01000045.1 GCA_002162925.1 Thalassotalea sp. 42_200_T64
ATAGACAATAACCGCTAAAATCAAACAGGCTTGGGCTGATCGCTTAGGCCTAGTTGTGCCTGAACTGCGGAAAAACTCGAATTTAGAAAGTCACGCCATGCTGCCGTAAGCTCACGGTAAATAAATTAAATTTGATGGGGCATGGCAAAATGAACCGTTTGTTGTCCCAGTTTATTTACTGCATAGTGAAGGGGAATAGCCTAGATAATACTGGGATATTGAGATTAGAAAAGCCTTAATGATTTAGGTACGTAACACCAGTTGCAAACATTGAGGCATCCACAGCCATAAGGTAAGCGCCATTACGTAAGCAAAACTGGCATCATAGAATAGGGCAATTAAACTGCAAACATAAATAATCGCTCGATTACCATACAGTAAATAATAACGTTGCTTCACACTGTTCATATGTACCACCTTGCTGTTTATCTTGTTGTTGCTCACAAAACAAAACCTATTACAAATTTAAACAGCATGAGTTATGCCACAAATGTCAATAATGATAATTGTGGCATAACTCAAGCAGCAGTTTCACTGCGAACACGATACACAACCCAAAGCACGCACTTCTTAATGATTTGAAATAGTGAGTTTTTCTTAGGAGACTATGCTGGAGTATCAACAATAGATTCAGCAATTTTTATACTGAATTTTTTATTACGTGTGCATAAACCGTTGCTATCTTCTTAATATTTGCCAGTAGATGTCGAATACTTAACGGAATTACTGCATTGATTTTAGACACCTTCAACTAGTAATCGAGTGATTTTTGAACGCTTTTAGAAACTGCTTAAAATCACACTTGAGGAAATGCTCTTAAAATTCAGTAGTATGAAGGTTGTGAAAGTCACTTTTATATTATGGCATGATGCCTGCTCATTCATGGTAAGGGCATCATGATTGGGTTGATTGCGAAAATGCTCGTTTACCCCACAGGTGTTTCTTAAGGCATCACAATGATGAATGTAAATAGTCCGAGAATCAAAACAATTAACATAAGGGAATTCGATATGGGAATACTAGTAAATATCGACACTAGTGTTACGTTCACTGACATCTACGTTCTAAAGAATGATGAACTTTATAAAATAAAAAAACAAACACAACAGGAGTTAACAAAATGCAACACATAGCAAAAGCCATAGTGGTATTTTTATTAGTGTATACTACATCAGCGTTTTCAGCTGAAATAGTACCAACTTCACCTTATGTGGTTTTAAAAAGCATTGGCACTAAACTGTTTAGTCGCATCGCTGCAAATCAACAAGAAATCAAGAAGTTTCCAGCACTTATGCAGGTTATTGTAGAAGAAGAATTGATGCCGTCAATTGACTATCGATATGCTTCTTATCGTATTTTAGGTAAACATTTACGTAATACCACTAAAGAACAAAGAGCTAAATTTGTTAGCTCTATGCGTAAATATTTAGCAAGAACTTATGCTGCTGCTCTTATGCAGTATAAAAATCAACAAGTAATTTTTGAACCTGAAAAGTCGGTTAAAGGTAAAAAAATGGTTGCGATTAAAACACAAATTATTGATTCAAACAGACCAACAATTGATGTAATTTTTAAGATGAGAAAAAATAAAAAGACTGGCGAATGGAAGGCTTTTGACATGACAGTAGAGGGCATTTCTTTGTTAAGTAGTAAAAAGGCCGAGTTGAGTAAAAAAATTGCTAAACAGGGTGTTGAACAAGTAGCGATGGAATTAGCGTCTATTGCTAAGTAATTTCTATATTTAGGATATAACGTATTGTTGCTAATCAGTTGTTACGAGTTTTCACCTTATTATTTGCTAACAACTGACTTATTTGATTACATTGAAGTGCCCTAAAATCAAAAATGACTGCATAGCCACCTTGCTCATGTGCCATCCGATAAATATGAAAACTAGCTTTTATCTAGAAGCTAGAGGTCTCAAAATCGGGGAAGATCACTCTACCTCGGTATATCATGCAAGGATGAACGCAATTGCCCAGGCGCATAAGTTTTACCAAGGCTCTATGGAATTCAATGTGTGTTTCGTACCGGCTTAGCGAGATTTTTCAAGTCTGTACTTTTTCATTCGTTGATAAAGAGTCCCTTTTGCCATACCTAATGTCTTTGCTGCCTGAGTAATATTTCCGCCAGATTGTTTAATGGTGGTTTCGATGACTTCTAATTCGGCTTGATCCAAACTAGAGAATTGCTGAGTGGCTTGTTCATCTAGATTAGTGATTATTTCCGGGGAGTCTTTATCTAATTGATATCCCTCTGGCAAATCCTCTAGTGTGAGTGTTTCGTTCTGAGACATATAGCACATGCACTCAACAACATTGACTAACTCTCGAATGTTCCCAGGCCATTTTTGGTTTTTTAATCTATTAAGCAAAGCTGAGGATAAGTATTTTGGTATCACCTGTTCTTTTAACCGATCTAATACTAATTGTGCAATACCTTCAATATCTTCTCTGCGTTCGGAGAGGGGATCAAGACTAATTGTTATTGTCGATAAGCGAAAATATAAGTCTTTTCTGAAGCGTCCTTCAGCGACCAAGTCTTTTAGATTACAGTTGGTTGCAGCTATTAGTCTAAAATCTACAGGAATGGGTTTGATATCACCGATGCGATAAATTTTGCGTTCTTGAAGTACTCGCAAGAAAACAGGCTGCATTTCAAGAGGCATTTCGCCAATTTCATCGAGGAATAAAGTTCCGCCATTCGCACTTTCAAGTTTACCTGCCATACCTCCCTTGTTGGCGCCGGTGAAAGCACCTCCCACATGACCAAATAATTCGCTATTTAATAAATCTTTGGTAAATGCTCCACAATTTAGATCAATAAAGGGACCTTTATGATAATTACTGGTGTCGTGAATGGCTTGTGCAAATACTTCTTTACCGACTCCGGTATCGCCCAGAATCAGAACAGGGAGCGGAGTTACTGCAGCTTTGATAGCTTTTTCAGAACTAGCTTTAAAAGATGGGCTTATGCCGTAAGCATTTTTAAATGGGTTGAGTTTATCGGTGGTTTTATATTGGGAGCTATTTGGTGTTGGTATGATTGTGCTTTTGCTTTTGCCTGAAGGGATGTGCAGCTCAAATCCAACCACATCTCCTTCGTGTTTGATTGGTTTCAACCAATCACCAGAAACCCATTGACCATCATCGTGAGGGTAGATGATTTTTTCACCGCCAAATCGTTCGAATGATAAACGGCGTTTTTGGATAGGATCGTAATTATTTCCTAGTGAAGATAGGATTGATGACGTATTTTGGGAGAATTTAAGAAGCCTACCATATCGATCAAATAATAGTTTACCAACGTTGCTCTCATTGGCTAAGTTGCTACTTTTCTCGATTAAACGCCATTGTTCAGCTAGTGTTTGGGCTAGAGCTGTTTGAATCTGATTGGCCCATGAAACAACTAAAGGGACATGAAATTGATCGAAAGTATTAGTGAGGCCGGATACGTCAATAACACCAAGCATTTGATTGTCGTAGGGATCAGTAATAACACTCGCTGTGCAAGTCCAAGGTTTTAAACCTTGGCAATAATGTTCTTCACCGTGAACTTGAGTGGGTTTATTTGTGGCTATTGCAGTACCCACTGCATTTGAGCCGGATACAGTTTCGCTCCATCCTGAGCCTTGAATTAATCCAATGCCATTAGCTTGTTCAACAGTGTCTGGGTCACCTACAATTTCTAGGTTTACGCCTTGATAATCAGTAACAAAAAGGATGGTATCAAGGTCGTGAAGAAAAGTTTGGGCTTGTTGAATGACTGGGCGTGCACAAGCCAAAAGTTCTTTGTTATTACTAAATAAAGTATTCAGTTGTCCTTTTGAAGCTAAAGTGGGCGCAGTTTTTTGTTCTGGATTAACCCCATCGGTTAGACAGCGTGACCATGAACTAGCTATTTGTTCTCGTATTTTGAGGTCTTCAGCATCACCATCGGAGCACAAAAATTTATCCCATGCTTTATCAACTTCCTTTTGCGAATAGAATCCTGCTTTTTGGTTGGTTAGTTTGGACCGTTGATGACTGCTCATCTATTCCGCCTTATATTTCAAAACAACTGATACAAAACAAAGCTGGAAAGTAGCTTTTGCATTGAGTGATTTTTACTTATGACCTATAACTAAAAGTAACTATAATTATGCTGGTTTGTAATGAAAGTAGTATTAATTTCAAGCAAAAAAAAACACAAACACGACAAACTCAGCCTTATTATTTCTAACATAACTTGGTAACTTGCTCAAGCTTAAATCCCTTCCTTTTTAATTAGGGCACTTATATTCATTGTAATAATCTTTACATTTCAAACCGTGGGATAAATTATTCATATAAATAATACTTCTAAACTCTTCTGTATTTCTTTCCTGCTGGACGGTTTTCACTCGTTCAAAGTTTGCTCTCTAGCGTTCAATTATAGAACTCAATATATAGTGTTATTTTAAGTGTGTCTTTTGTTTTTATAAATTTAATCAATAAAAAACAATTGGTTATATCGTTGTTTTTAGGAATTTAAGTGTGTGGCATATATGTTGCTGAATAGAATGTTGCCATGTTATTGAAAAAAAAAGATTCGGAGTATGGCATAAGCTCATGTTTGCAAATAAAACAATTAAAGAGAGTGTAAAGATGAAAACATATGAAACGAGAATATTGAAGACAGCGGGCGCTATTATGCTTGCGGGGGGAGTCACAATCACTAATACAGCATTAGCTGACATTGGTGATTTTGATGCTAATTTAAGTGGTTATGTCCGTACTACTGCGGGCATTAGCTTAGAAAATCATTCTGAAACTAGTGCTAATGAAACTGGTAAATTAACCATGGCCAGAGCTACAGTATATCTTGATTTGGATGTAACTACTGGACCATTAATTTGGAAGGCGGTAGGTAAATTTGATCAAGAATACCAGACAGACTACCTAGATGATTTGGAAGATTTGATCGAATTGCAATCTCCAGGAGGTAATTCATCTAACGGTAATTTTATGGATGCTTACAATACTGATGAATTTGGTGAATTTCTGCGAGAGTTCTACGTTGAATTTGCAATAACAGATAAGTTGGATTTGCGTTTTGGTAAACAGCAACTGGTTTGGGGAGAAAGTGATTTCTTCCAAGCTATGGACGTGGTAAGTGGCTATGATTTACGTTGGAGATTATTTTTTGAAAATAATGAAGAGTGGCGAAAACCTCTCATTATAGCCAATTTCAACCTTGATCTTTATGAAGAAATGGGGGGTAATTTAAATTTTTTCATACGTCCAGGCTGGGATCGTGAAGAAGATATGGGTAGCAATTTTAACATTGAAGGTGGACGTTGGATTCCACACCCCTACCGTGGAGTTGATTTTACCGCTTTTACTAAAGCTTACCAAACTGAGCATAAAGATGGTGATTGGGATGATCCTACCTATGGTATCCGTTGGGATGGTACAGCTGATTCTATCGGTTATTCATTTGCCTATATAAAAACATTTAGTGCCGCTCCTATCATGAACCCAACTACTTCAGGCGTTGTTACTGGTGCATTTGGCGTTACTTCTGCTGAATTTTATGGAGAAGAACCAGAAAACCAAGTTCTTGGTGACTGGATTTACCCTGAAATTGATGTCTTTGGCTTTACTGTTAACGGTTATTCTTCGACGCTTAATTCAACTTTCAGTGCCGAGATAGCTTATACACCAGATAGACCATATAACTTTGGTGAGTTGGACTCTTCTTTGCCTGGTTGGGGTGGTGTTATAGAAAAAGATACCATAGTAACGATGTTTCGTATTGACAAAGAATTAAGACTAATGGATTGGTTGGGAACTAATAGACCTTCGTTGTCTAGTATTCAGTTGTTTGATACTTACATTATTGATTATGACAAGAAGGATGAAATAGTCGAATTTGCTTCTTTTGGTGCACCTAAGAGAGAACATACAACCTATCTGACTTTGTTTTCTTTGCTAGAGTTCAATCGAGATACCATTAAACCATCTTTTGTGGTTGGTTTTGATCTTAGTAATGGCGGTGGTTTTGCTATTCCTGCAGTTGAGTTCGTCATGGGTGATGACTGGCGCCTTAAAATTGAAGCAGATATTTTTTGGGGTGGTGATGAGAAGCAGCCTACGGATACTAATCCAGACGGTTCACATGTGAATCCTTTAGGCGTTACTGAAAATAGCGCGGCATTTTTTGATTGGTTCAGTGAAGATGATCAGTTGGTTATCAAGCTTACAAGACAGTTTTAATTTGAGGTAATAATTATGTATAAGAAATTATTAATGAGGTCGTTAGTATCCTTCGGTTTACTAAGTTCTTTGATGACATTTACTATGGCGGCTGAAGAAATGGCTGCTGGTACGGTAATTAGTAAAAGTAACTTTGATGAGGTCAAAAACAAGTTATTTGAAGGGAAACGTGTAGGAGATATGATTCCCGAACGTGTGGAATGGATGATTCGCGAACGCGAATTAACCATGAAGATTCGCCATTCTGAGAAAATAGAAATGGACGAAAAATATATGAAAGCAACACAGGATGGTAAAGGGAAGGTAAAATTTGATCCTGCAACACGTCAAGCTTCTGGTTGGACTGCGGGTATGTTTTTCGATCCTCAGGATATCGATATAAATGACCCTTATGCAGGTGACAAAATCATCTGGAATCTACGTGGACCTACTTATGGCTCCACTATGGACTTGGCGAATATTTCATTTGTATTTATTGACGGTGAAGACGGTGTAGAGCGTATACAACGTTGGGCGTCAATGCGTTATTACATGGAAGGCCGTCTTGACGGAGGTCCTGTACAAGAGGGTGATGGTAACATTATGCAAAAAACCATTTTGGTTGCTACCAGTCCGCAAGACATCAAAGGTTTGGGTACCTTTTCTATCCGTTATAATGATGCTAGTGCGCAGAAATCAGATGATACCTGGGCTTATTTGAAATCTGTACGACGAGTTCGTCGTTTAACTGGTAGTGCCTGGATGGATCCTATCGGTGGTACAGTACAGCTTTATGATGACTGGGATATTTGGGATGCAGTACCAACAAAATACAAGTCAACTAAATTGCTAGAAACACGTTGGATATTCGCCATCGCGCATAGCCCTGAAGTGAGTGTTGATCTGAGTAAGAAAGGAACGCCTGAGGAGTTCCCAAGTGTAGGACTTGAAGATGCACCATATTATTACCCAGGTAAACAAATCGAATGGGAACCAAGAGAAGTATTCGTTGTAGAAGGAACTCCACCAGAAGGTCACCCTTATAGTAAGAAAATAGTCTATATGGAAAAAGACTTTCCACGACCTTATTTGGGAGAAGCCTATGATCAAAATGGTAAGTTTTGGAAATTCATGATTTTTCAAAATCGTCCAGATATAGGTGATGATGGCTATAAGGCAGTCATGCCAGTAGTAGGTCATGTTATTGATTACAAAGCTAATTTCTCAACAACATGGTCAGCTAATATGAATGCTAATCCTGAGGGAGTGGAAGCCAATGACGTAACACTTAAACAGTTAATTAAGTTGGCTCGTTAAAAATCAAGCTCCATTTTTGCCAGTTTAATAGCTTCTATGGAGCTGCTTTATGCTTAAGGCAGTTAGATATGATTGAAACATTTCTAGCTGTATTTTTTATAACTTATTTGATATTGACGGAAATTTTTCAATAGAAATAATTTCTGTGTTAAAAACTCATAAATAATTTGGTGGTGGAAATGAGTGGTTCTGATAAAGAAGTTAGTGAATTGTTGTTTGAGTCTGATGCAATAAATACAGATAAGACAGCGGTGCAAAAAATACTCTTAGTTTTAATGTCTATTTTGCCTTGGTGCATCGTATGCGGATTATTAGCAGCTGGGATTTTTATAAAACCAACTGCTCATGTGGAAGTTGTTATTCCACCTGCGATTGAAGAGAGAGACATGATTTATGGTATTTCCAGTTTAAATGCTGAACATTTGTGGCTAGCAGGTAATTACGGAAAAATATTGTTTTCTGATGATAATGGTAATAATTGGATTCGACAGGTCACATCAACCAGAAATCACTTACAAGATATTTCTGCCTGGGATGAAAATCATATTATAGCGGTTGGTAATAAAGGAGTTGCTTTGGTTTCTGATGATGGTGGTGATAATTGGAAAGAGGTTGCTACACCTAAATCGGATATAACGAATAAATTAATAAGGGTACATACCTATCAGGGAGGAGAAGCTTGGGCAGTCGGAGAAATGGGAATGATAATTTTCTCAGCAGATTACGGGAATACTTGGCAGCGTATGCGTGAGGAAGAAGATGTCATTATGAATGACATTATTAAAATTGACGATGAAAATATTATTGTTGTGGGCGAATACGGTCGAATATTTCGAAGCATTGATCGAGGACAGACCTGGAATGATTTTTACACAGACAGCCCTAGTAGTTTGACGGCTATTGATTTTAATTCTTCAACTAACGGCGTGGCGGTAGGTTTGGATGGCGTTATTCTTGTAACCAATGATACAGGCGAAACGTGGGCATTGATTAACAAGAAATTAACTGGCAATACTGAACATTTGATGGATGTGCAGTGGTCAGAACAATTAAATGAATGGGTCGCTATTGGAAATAAAGGTAAATGGATCAAATTCTCTGTCAGTTTATCTGAATATAAAGCGGATAGTTTTTCAAGAACGGATTTATCTTCTCATACTGAACTTGCGCTTGTCGGTGATGGTTTGATAGCAGTAGGTTCTAATGTAGGGTTTTATGATTTTCAGACGAAAGCGTGGCAATCACTTGCTGATTAATTAATTAATACTGTTAGATTGAGACAAGTTAAAGAATATATAACAAATAGTTGATTAAAAATCAAAATGTAGTTGGAGAAGAAAATGTTAGAAAAATTTTCATGTTTTTGTATAAAGTTCAGAAAAACTGTAATGGCAATAGTAATATTGATTACTATTGTGTTGGCTTTTTTTGCACAGAAAATTGAAGTTAAGACAGTATTTGAGGATTTACAGCCAGGATCTCATCCTTATATTAAGGTACATGAGGATTTTAAGCAGAGCTTTGGTGGAACCAATATCATCACTTTTATGATTGAATCAAAAGAGGGTGATATTTTTCAGATGCCTATTCTGGAAAAAATTCAAAAAATTACTCAGGGTTTATTCAAGATTGATGCTATTAATGAATTTCAGATTTATTCATTGGCGGGTAAAAAACTTAAGGAAGTACGAGCCTCCACCGAAGGCATCGAAAGTCGTCCCTTTATGTGGCCAAACTTACCTAAATCGGAACTTGAAATTGAAGAATTGAAACAATCAGTGCTGCGCAATCCTTTGATATATGGTCCCTATGTATCAAAGGATTTAAAATCGACACTAATAACGGTCGATTTCTTTGATGATCTACTGGATTATAACCTTGCTTATGAGCAGGCTTATGCGTTGATTGAACAAGTAACAGATGATTCCGTCAACATACGCCTTTCTGGTAACCCTATCCTTTACGGTTGGGTTAATTATTTTCTTCCTGAAACGGTTAACCTAGTTTTAATAGCTCTGACAATCTTTTTAGTTTTGTTGTTTGTTATTAATCGAACCTGGAGGGGTACAATCCTTCCAATGTTATCAGGAGCGATAAGTGGTATATGGGCACTAGGCGTAGCACAAATTTTTGGCATTAACTTTGATCCTTTAGTGGTTGTAATTGCCATGTTAATTACTGCTAGGGCAGTTTCACATTCGGTACAAATGGTTACTCGGTTCCATGAAGAAATTGATAATGTCGCGGAGGGAGAAGAGCTTTGCTCTATAGTTGCGGCACAAAAGACACTTAAAGATTTACTTAGGCCTGGTCTTTTGGGAATAGCTACGGATGCGGGTTGCGTGGCTGTAGTAGCGATAAGTCCAATACCTCTCTTACAGAAATTAGTGATACTGGCGGTTGTTTGGATTGCTACTGTAGCCGTTAGCTCGATTGTCGTAACTCCCGTGTTGTTATCGTGGGTTAAAAAACCGCGTGCCTATGCTCATGGCTTCAATTTGGATAAGTTATTAATCCGCCCTTTTTTAAACTTTTGTGTGCATGTTGTAGCAACTCGACTTAGGTATGCTGTAGCCGCTATTTCTTTAGTGTTATTCGTTATTTGTAGTATTTACTCTTTGCAATTAAAAGTAGGAGATTCCAATCCAGGGTCACCGATTTTATGGCCTGACTCACGTTATAATCTCGACTCAAAAGCTATAAACAATAATTTTCAAGGTGCCGATCGTATGTTTGTTGTAGTAGGAGGTGATCATAAAAATCAGGCTAAAGATGTTGAAGTGTTAGATACCATGTTGCGTTTTCAACGTTATATGGAAGCCCAAAAAGAAATTGGTGGTACTTTATCTATTGCCGATATTTTACCTGCCGTAAATCAGACGCTGCGTGAAGGTAATCCACGCTATTCTGAATTAGGTGAAAATAGTATGATGAACGGTGAGTTAATGTATATGTTCGAAAGTGCAGCCGAACCGGGTGATTTGGATCGTTTTGTTGATGTTGAGCGTAGCAACGCTGCTATCACGATGTTTTTTACTGACCGTCAAGGTAATACTATTCGTACTGCCATTGCTCGGGTTAATCAGTTTATCGAAGATAATCCAGAAGTGAAGCAGGCCAAGATTCATCTTGCTGGAGGGGTTATCGGTGTTATAGCAGCGGTTAATGAAGTTATTTTATCGGGGCAAATTCAATCAATTGCTTTGGCATTATTTATTTTGGTGATGATGTGTATTTTGGTTTATAAATCCAGTATCGCAGGTATGTTTTTTATGGTGCCTGTTGTGTTAGCTAACTTAGTGACTTTTGCTTTTATGGCCTGGCAGGATATTGGCATGAATATCAATACGGTACCTGTTGCAGCTTTAGGTATTGGCTTGGGAGTTGATTATACTTTGTATATATGCGATCGAATTATAAGTGAATTTGAGCTTGGAAAAGATCCTTTGGAAGCTATATCTATATCTCTACACTGTGCAGGACGTGGCGTATTAGTTACAGCTCTTGTATTGATTGCCAGCGTATGTGTCTGGTTGTTTTCGTCACTACGTTTTCAAGCAGAAATGGGAATGCTAATTAGCTTGTGGCTAACAGTCTCTGCTTTGAGTGCTTTGTTCTTAATGCCTTCTCTAGCCTATATTTTTAAACCAAAATTTATTTTCGGCGTCACGGATAAACGGATAGAAAATATAAAAAATGCAGAATTACTAGCGATAACAGCATCGAAGTAGACTAATTACAGGGTAAAACAGTAACTTTACATAATAGAGTTACTGTTTTATGACCCTTGGCGATCACAGTAGTATAACCAATACGTGTCTATCAGATCCAACAATTTGCAGATAGAAATAATATCTCTGTTGAACAAATACGACACAATATTGTTATTCATAAGCAGGTTGTTCCAAAAATAATGGTTCCACATCAAATTGATCAATTTATTTTATGCAGTGATGCAGTACTACCGATAGATGGTGTTTGGATAGAACAAAAATTACAACTTTTTATCTAATAATTATATTTAAGGAGACAAAATGGCGGGATTTGACAAAATAGTATCAAGTTATGAAGAAGCTATGGCGGGTATTGAAGACGGTATGACGGTTGTGTCGGGCGGCTTTGGTAGTTGTGGCATACCAGAAAATTTAATTAAAGAAATATACAGAAAAGAAACTAAAGAGCTAACCGTAGTCTCTAATAATTGTGGTATAGAAGGTTACGGTTTAGGTTTGCTATTACCTAAACGACAAATAAAAAAAATGATTGCTTCTTATGTCGGAGAGAATGGTGAATTTGAGCGTCAAATGATGACGGGTGAATTAGAAGTTGAGTTAACACCGCAAGGCACATTAGCGGAAAAAATACGCGCTGGAGGAGCTGGTATTCCTGCCTTTTTTACCGCGACTGGTTACGGTACACTGGTAGCTGAGGGTAAAGAAAATCGACGATTTAATGGTCGTGAATATATTTTAGAAGAATCAATCACTGGCGATTTCGCCATAATTAAAGCATGGAAAGCCGATCGCTATGGTAATTTGGTGTTTAGAAAAACTGCTCGTAACTTTAATCCGTTGGCGGCAACCGCAGGTAAAATCACAGTGGTTGAAGTAGAAGAAATTGTTGAAGTCGGTGAGCTCGATCCTGATCAAATTCATACCCCTGGTATTTATGTAAATCGTTTAATTCAAGGGACTTTTGAAAAGCGCATAGAGCAACGTACTATTCAACCTTCATCAGCTACAACAGGAGAATGACCATGGCTTTATCTAGAGAACAAATAGCTCAACGTGTATCGCAAGAATTACAAGATGGTTATTACGTAAATTTAGGTATTGGTATTCCTACCTTAGTCGCTAACTATATTCCTGAAAATATGGAAGTTATGCTACAATCTGAAAATGGTTTATTAGGTATGGGACAATATCCTACTGAAGAAACTATTGATGCTGATTTAATTAATGCGGGTAAACAAACCGTCACCATAGTCAAAGGCGCGTCATTTTTTGATAGTGCAGAATCCTTTGCCATGATTCGTGGTGGTCATGTAGATTTAACGGTATTAGGCGCATTTGAAGTAGATACTAACGGAAATATAGCATCTTATATGATTCCTGGTAAACTTATCAAAGGAATGGGCGGTGCAATGGATTTAGTCGCGGGTGCCGATAATATTATAGTTACCATGACCCATGCATCAAAACATGGTGAATCAAAATTATTAACTAACTGTACACTGCCATTAACAGGTAAAGGCAGTATTAAAAAAGTATTAACCGATTTAGCCTTTATTGAAATTAAAGAAGGAAAATTTCATTTGCTTGAGCGTGCTCCAGGCGTTAGCGTAGAAGAAATTATAAAACTCACCGATGGTGAATTAGTGTTTAAAGGTGATGTACCTGAAATGCAATTTTAATTTGCTGATCGAGTACTAAATCATATTGTTATACATGTCAGGACACTCGTTATAAATCAGCTTCACTTCTTCCTATGAGGCTTTTTTAATAGCCGACCCTAATATAAAAACTTAAACTTAAACTTAAACTTAACCGCAATAATACTGCGATACAGTAACCTATAATATCACGGATGCCTAAACCAGTAACTTCAAGTAATGGAAACGACCAAAAAGGTTGTGCAGCGGGAATGATATTTTATTGCAACTGTTCAAGAGGAGTTTCCTCAAAGGGCTGCTCCTCACGTTTATTAGGGATCATCAAACTACTATTAATAATCGGAAAATTTAATAACATTACCGAGCATATCGTAAGAATAGGAAAACTGAACATCGTTTGTGATACAGGAATAAGCAGATACCACTAACAATAGAAAATATCTCCTCTTACTTGTTTAGCTAACTTTTTAGCTAATAAAGCGCTGGCAATCAAACCAAAGTCCCAGGTTAACCAACAAGCAATTAACGAGATACAGTGTCATTAATGTCATTAACATAATTGCTTGGGATGGTGTTTTAGTAAGGGAGGCTTTTTTACCAAGCTAAATTTTCACTGGCTTAGGCTGAGCATTTTGGCAAGGTGGTTATTGTTAACGATCTAAAGAACTCTATTAACCAGTCCTAACAATTTTTAATAAATGTGGTAAATTAGCGCCGAACTCTCCGTCTATCACACGGTCAACACCTATTCCTTGGGTTTGTTTCATAATAGTTGACGTCATCTCTAGACCTTGATGGGGACAAACAATATCGGCACCTGCGGTATAACAATGCTCTTCAGCCTCAAGGCTAACAGCTGTCGCTATAACTGTCGCCCCCGCTTGTTTAGCCATCTGAATAGCGTAATAACCCACACGTCCAGCACCTCCGGTGATAAGTATTTTTTTCCCATCAACTGAGCCATCTGCAAATGTACATCTATGAGCGGTCATCGCTGGAATACCTATACAGGAACCCTCATCAAATCTAGCCGCATCAGGTAAGTGTGCTGCTAAATTTGAGGGCACAGAAAGATATTCTGCTGCAGTACCAAATCGTCTTAGATATTGAGCTTGGTAAAGCCATACACGCTCTCCTATTCTAGATGCAGGCACGCCGTGACCTACAGCTTCAATAACACCTGAAGCATCACTATGAGGTATTATGAATCCATCATCTAGTAAATCAGGAAATGCACCACTACGTTTTTTAACATCTGATGGATTTACTGCCGAACACTTTATTTTCACTAGAACTTCGCCATGATTTACCACAGGTTTTTCAATCTCGACAACCTCTAATACTTGAGCAGCTAGCCCTAAACTTTTGTATATTACCGCTTTCATGTGAATTACCTTATGACAGGTATGATCAAAAACAACATTATTTACTATGATTTAAATGTTTTTTTAGCGACTGCAAACATGCGGTATAAATCGGGGTACAAAACTCAGTAACTTCATTGTCATTTTCAGATGTAAAAACTGAATTCCATTCGACAAGTGTTCCGCTTCCATACTCTGACAGCTTTACAACGCCAACATACTTTTCAATAACAGAGTTTGAAACGGGCCCAGGCCCATCATCAATACTGTACGAAAATGTATAGTTATCACAATCAATTTTAATTAATGTTTCATGAAATGAATCATTTAGAATTCGTTTTGCACCGGGTTCATGGCCATTTTTACTCCCCACTTTGGCAACCGATGTTATTATCTTTGATGCCCACGACATGTCGTGAAAATCTTTAATTGTTTCCCATACAGTATCAATTGATTGTTCAATTTTAATTTTGTTATTACAATTTCCCATAATATTTTTCTCTAAATTGGTGGTTATTGGTTACGTGAGTTACAACATCAAATGGTTTGCGAATAAAAGCCACTATACAAATAAAAATATACTGGTAGTTATGTAGTACATAATGACATGAAATTTCAAAATAAATGAAAAGTTGAAAAACTAGAGATAGTTCATGAGGACAAATATGCATATTTATATCTTCCTATTGTTTAAAATTAACACCTATTGAATACGACGAAGAACAGAAACACAGTTGGTGACACCAGAACCACCTATATTGACTGACATAGCTAATTCAGGAGAGCCTTTAGCAGCAACACCAATCGGCGATCCAGTTAGCTGTTTATACAACAACGCATGCATAGAAGCGCCCGTAGCACCAACAGGATGACCTTTTGATTTAAGACCACCAGAAAGGTTTATGGGACAATCACTATCAGAATTATATTTACCAGCAATAAAGTCATATCCTGCCTGCCCCGGCCCTGATAGACCCATCGCCTCGACACACAATATTTGATTGATTGTGAAACAATCATGTACCTCCGCTAAGTCCAAATCGTTTATTTGTATTCCTGCTTCAGAGCAAGCTTGCTGTACCGCAAACTTTGCACCACGTAATTCATGTAGTGTGCCTAGACGCTCTTTTAACATCATACGTTCAGTTACATGCCCAATACCCGAAAGCTCAACAACATGTTCAAATTTGGCTATCGCGTTATGTGATGAAGTTAATACTACAGCAGCTGCACCATCAGTCACTAATGAACAATCGTGTAGCCTGAGCGGTGCTGCAACCATAGGATTTGATCCTTTGCCGCTATCAGGTAAATTCAAAATAGCTTCAGCTGTTACCAATTGTAGTTTATCCGGTAAGCTACCAGGTCCAAAGTGCGCTAAAGGGTTTTGAATACCATTACTATAATTCGATGCTGAAATATGTGCCAACATCTGGCGAAATGTTTCATTGCTTAGCTTATGTTGTTCTTTATATGCATTTCCCAACTCTGCAAATAATCCAGGAAATGTCATACCTCTTGCCCCTTCTTCGGGCCAATATGAACAGCAAGCCAATGCATGAGTCATACTGCTAGTGTCGAGTAAATTCATTTTTTCAACACCAATAGCTAAAACATTTTTAAAACGTCCTGAGGCAACCGCATAAGAGGCATTATAAATAGCTAAAGAGGATGTAGCGCAGGCACCCTCTACACGGGTTGTAGGTTTAAATAATAAACCTTTAGGATCTATTTCTAGAGCCAATGGAGCCACATGCTCTTGGTTGACAAACAACGATGGTGAACAAGAACCAACCCAGATAGCATCAATATCTGCAGGTTCAAGCCCCGCATCGGCAATAGCTCCGGCACCAGCTTCGTTCAGCAGCGCGTAGAATGATTTTAGATCTTCTACTTCCCCTGTTTCACGGTTACGCTTAACAAAAGAACCAAATTTTGTGTTGTAAGCTCCGACTATACTAACGTTCATTAAATTATCCTTTTACTTTACTTGTAGATAAAAATGTTATTTGCTAAATAAAAATAGCATTTATATTTTTCGACCTATACCGGCCCAAAAACTTTTACGTATATCTTTTTTTAAGACTTTCCCTACTGGGCTGCGAGGTAAGTTTTCCCAAATAAAGACCTGTTTCGGAGCCTTAATACTTCCTAAATGTTTCTTGCAATAGGCAATGATTTTTAACTCTTCAATAGCTGTATATTTATCTTTTAATTCGATAACCGCGACAACTTTTTCACCCCATTTATCATCAGGTATACCAATAACTGCACAATCCTGAATTTCTGGATGGGACCACAACACTTGCTCGACTTCGCTAGGGTAAATATTAAATCCACCCGAAATAATCATATCGTTTTTTCTATCCACAATAGATAAATAGCCCTCTTTATCGAAAACACCAATATCCCCACTGTATTGCCAACCTTCTTTTCTAATAGATAAGGTTGCTTTTGGGTCATCATAATAGCCACGCATTAACAGATCACCTCGCATAATAATTTCACCTTCTTTTCCTACAGGTAAAACCCCCCCTTTATTATCAACTACTTTTATTTCTATGCCAGGTGAAACTTTTCCGCAAGAACGAAGCTTGTCAGTATTATTTTTTACCATAGCTTCAGCATAATTATGTGCGGTCATACAAGTGCAAATCATAGGTGCTTCTGCCTGACCGTAGGTTTGCATCATCACCGGTCCAAAAATGGTTATTGCTTCACATAATTTCTTTTCAGACATTGGAGCTGCGGCATACCAAAAATACCGTAGACTAGAGTAATCATGGTCGAGAATAGTGCTGTGAGCCAACAACATATAAATGGCTGTTGGCGGAAGAAATAGATGAGTAACTTGGTGTTTTTCAATAGCAGACAACAAATTTTCAGGTTCCATAGCACCCATAACTAGAATAGACGCTCCTTGTAATATTGGTACAAAGGAAGCAATACCTGCGGCATGTGTCATAGGTGTTGCAACCAAATAGCAAGCAGGAATATCTGGAGGTGGCATCAATTTAATCTGAATATTGCTCATAACAGTCCATGTTAGGTTGCTCCATTCAGCCAACTTAGAATCACCAGTAGTTCCACCTGTAGCAAATAGATTTACCAATTGTTGACAATCGCCTTCCTCTGTATCATTACGTTTTACATTGACAATGCCATATTTCGATTCCATTGAAGTAGTATTAAGTAGTGATGGAATATTAATCCCAAAAATTGACTTGCCATCCAGCGAGATACAACCATTATCTGAAAAATGTTCAAGTAATTGTGGCTGATAGGTTAAAATGTCCGAATTAACAAAAACCTTAACTGCTTTAGACTTTCTAAGCAGTTTCATATTATTGTTAAATGTATTTTTGATATTAATTGGTAGCCAAATAGCCCCCACCATTGAAATTGCAAAAATACAACAATAAGCAGTGACCGAATTATTAGCATAGGTTGCAACAACATCATTCGGTTTAACGCCATGATCTTTCAAAAGTTCGGCAACATACCCAGAAACAAATAGCATCTCTGGGTATGTCAGCGAAAAATCATTATCAAGATCAATAAATTTTCTATCTTCATTTTCAAGAGCAGAACTCCGATATAAAAAATCTATTATTCTCATAACAACTACTTCCCTTTTATAGTTGATAACGTATCAAGTACGAACTCAGGCTTAGACGCTTCAGGAATAGATAGATAATTAAACCCTGTACTTCTAGCCATCAATGAGCTCCCCCCTTCCTTCCAAAGCTGCTCACTTATATCAATACCAAGAGATCCGTCAGATAAACCCGATTGAGCAGGCACGATAGAAAAATTGACACCTTCCGGTAATACAAAGTTTTCAATCTCTGTTGGCAAATGAACACCAACTGCCCAACGATAGTGCTTAGTTACATTAAACACAGGTTGATACCAACTAAGCTCTTCACTATTTAACGGCATAAATGATTCATCTTCCATTAATAGTACGCCTGATAAGTCAGTCTCACTGAAATAACGTAAATAGTCTGCAAGATACATCGCTGCAGTATCTACGCTCATTTCATCTGGTTCTATATCACCATCATTAGCTGCTTGATAAGCCTTAACAACTAATGCTCTTGGTGATGGTATAACCAGCACAATAGGTACACTACCGTTATAATTATTGCTAACTGCGGTAATAACTTCAGCTAGTAATTCACGAGGAGCAAAAGCTTCCAGCATTTTTTTTACTGGAGCCGTCACTCGCCGCTTAGTGACCATTGACTTAAGAGCATCTTTATCTTCCTGCATCCAATGCTGATATAGATCCCATACGTCAAGAACAGCAACATCAGCCTTTACCAAACCATGAGCCTGTCCGTAGAAAGACATATAACTTGCAGGTGTGGTCCAAGGGTTTTTCCCGTCAGACAACAACTTTTTTGCGTAAGCGTTAAAGTTGATCCAAAGCCGGGGTGAATCCCCACCTGTATCCAGATAACTTATCAAGTCAATAGCCATAATTACTTCCTCTTATCCTTAACTTCAAGACCTGCCTGCTCTCGTACTTGCGCAAGCTCCTCTTCCAACTCGGCTATTGATACATCTTTAGGGTTAGTCATATAGATAGGACCCGGGTTTTTAGCATCACGCTTTTCATTATTACCGCAATAGACCATATCATTCTCGCCATTCCATGAACCATAAAATGGGATATCTTTAGGTGGCGTATCCTTAACATACTTCTTAACAAACTCATCGTAAGGAACACCCTGTTTCTTACGTTGCTCGCGATAGTCATCACGCAACTGCTGGGTAGCTTTTTCATCAACCGCTAAGGTATCTTCATTAAATACTACTTTATAAAGTTTTCTAGCCCAGTCAGCAGTGATTAATGATTCCTCAATATCCTGAATGACCATCGCAGGATCGCGCTCTAGAAGGTCGCCATAACCACCACCGGAGCCCTGTGAAATCATATACAACTCACCACGTTTCGATATATCAAAACCTAGCCCCAAATGATGGGTAGAGTAAGTGGCATTATCAAAAGGCTGTTCATTCATGATTTCTGGAATTGAATGCTTGAACTGTTCAGGTTTAGTTAGCATAACATCATAAACATCTACATCTGCTACTTTACACAGAGGAATAGTACCGGCGGCATAACCTCCAAATAACCCCTGTATAGTTGGTGTTTTAGAACCAACACTTGTAGTCATAAAGCCCCACTGATCACTGTCTTTAGTTGCTGCTATTTGAGTATAACCCATGCCCCCACGGTATTTTCCTGGTGCTTGAGTATTCGTGGTCATCTTCTTAGAAACTAACTGAAGAAAAGGAACTTCTTCTTCATTTAATTCCTGTTCACCGATATCTGCCATAGTGGCAAAAATCGGTGCCAAAGAGTGTTCCCCATCTCTATCCATACGAGCACCACCGCCCATACCATTAAGATCAGCACACAGGTTACCCAATGTTTCACCATGTTGGTTCACACCACCCCAAATAAAGGTGTTGATCATATTGTGCCAAGGAGCCAGTACTCTAGTGTATTTATCTGGGCAGCTATATAACATTTTAGCCGTAGCATGTTGAGCAACGGTAAAGGCTTGAAAAATAGACATTAAACTTTGAGAGTTTGGTGCTGAATAACTACAATCAACGAAAGATCCTGGTGTTGTCTCAAACTCAATATGTGAAAGTCCAGCCTGACCTCGAGGTAAGTCTGGCCAAATATGGTTCATAAATGCTTGACCAACCATTCCTTTCATACCTGGCAACTGCGTATTGATTGCACGATTGGTGATTTCAGGGCTAGAGCCTTCGAAGTTAAAAATGAGTCGATCACCTTTTTTCTTCAGAGTCAGGTTCATTTTCATCAGAACATTTTCACGTAGTGTACTATCCATTATCACATGGGTTCGAACGGTCATATCAGGCCACTCAGAAATACGACGACGAACTTCAGTTACTACACTTTCATTGGTCTGACGTAAACAGGCTGTTAGAGCATCAGGGCCATCAGTAGCAAATACTTCTTTAATACGCTGTTCAAGACGCATACAAGCAAACAGTTTGACCTTCATATCCTCATACTGCAGTTTTGGCTCACGAACCGAATTCTGTAAAAAAGTTAGAAGATCTTTCTTAATTTCATAATTTTCTACAACTTTGAATGGAGACATTTTCAACCCCTCATCAAAGGAAGTCTCAGCCATAGAAGGCATGCCACCCGGTTCGATAGCACCATTTTCACCTTCGTGAACCGTGGAGGCAACCCAACAAACTAGCTGACCTTCATGGAAAACAGGTAAAATCATACTTTGATCAGTGTTGTGTACATTACCGTAACGAGAATCATTGTGGATAAACCCGTCACCCTCTCTTACTCCCACCGTTTTTTCTTCAATCCAGTTTTTAATTATGAACTTGATAGGATGGTGTACCAGTGCAGAAAAGATTAACACCCCACTGGCACTACCAACGGTTAAATCACCAGAGGCAGAATAAATTCCCGTGATAATATCACCCCATTTTGCTCCAGGAGCAGCACCCATTTGCTCAACCATTTCAAAGCCTTCTTCACAGGCCGATTGCAAACGATCACGAATAGAGGCTATTTGATTAAGATCAGTGTATTTCTCCAGACAGTCAGCTTCATTCTGTGTACGGGGCATAATACTGTGATCACGCATAATCTCAGGATCAGGACCAAGAAATAGCGTGGTATCTTTAAGGAACTTTGTGATTAATTCCTGATCTTCCAGTTGTTGTTCTGTAAATTTTTGTTTACTCATGATGAAAATTCCCCTTTAATTTGTTGCTTTTGCACGAATGAACCAGACGGCACCTTGTTCAGCTGATACATATTTCCAGCCGGGCTCAATCAAATAAGTTGTAACCTCTGACGCTACTAAACCTGGGCCAACAATCTCTGTTCCTGGTGGAATGTCGCTTTTATTCCAAACAGGTGTTGTAACAGCCTTACCATCACCTACAAAATAACAAGTACGTATACTTGATGGTTCCGGTGGCGCAATACGCTCATCTTCTGGTATAGGTTTTATATGTGTAAATCTAACGGTATCATGCTCGACGTAAGATGCAACACGGATAGTATTGATACGGATTCCCGCTTCTGGTGCCTGACTTCCTTCGCCAAAACGGTTACCATAATCAGTAGAAAATTGATCCAAAATGTTCATCACATCCATTACCGATTCAAGCGAATGTTTAGGAACAACTACAGTGGTTTGCACCAACTGGTTCCCATAACGCATATCTAATTCCAGCGAGTGTTGAATATCTTCAACTTTTGATCCCTGACGAAGGAGATCATTTAGGCCTCGAGTAGACAACTCGGCAACAATGTTATTAAATCGTTGGTAGTCATCAAAAACATGACGAGAGGTAGAATCATACAAAACCATAAATAATGATGATTCATGGATGTGCATTTGATGCATATTGCCTGCACCTACCGCTGAGAATACCGAACTCATTGGTGTAGCTAGAATTTTGTCGATGTTCAAATGACTGGCAATACCACAACAGTGAAGTGGACCATTGCCGCCATAAGCTAGCATAGTAAACTCTTCAGGATTATAGCCACGAACACGTAACTCAGTGGCTACACCATTCGCCATATTACTATCGACTTTCGCTTTAACCAGCAGAGCCGCTTGAATAGGATCTACATCTAAGTCATCACAAAGATTTTCTTCAAAAGCAAACAGTGAACGTTTTGGATTTAATGGGATACTACCGCCTGCATAGTTTTCGGCATCCAGATAACCTAATACTAGATCTGCATCAGTTACCGTCGGATTCATTCCTCCACGATCATAACAAGCAGGACCAGGATCAGAACCAGCACTCTTAGGACCAACAGCAACAGTGTTGTACATGCGATCGAACGAGGCAATAGAACCACCGCCCGCACCCAGAGTTACCAAATGCACCATAGGTACAGAAACTAACCAGCGATCAATTACAGGATTAAAATCATAGTGCTTAATGCCACCTTCGACAACGATACCTATATCGTAACTAGTACCACCCATATCCGTTGAAACCACACTACCTAAATCTGCTTCTTTAGCTAAATGTTCAGCAGCACTTATGCCTGATATCGGACCCGAGTGAATAGTTTGTAAAGCATCGGTAGAGTTTAACTGTGCCATTCCGCCAGAGTTATGAATAACTAACATCGGCTTAGTGTAACCATGCGCACGCAAGTTTTGTTCTAACTGATTCATTGCATGGTACATCGTTGAATGTAGGTATCCATCAATGATTGCAGAAGTAGCACGCACGTACTCACCCTTACGACCCGCTACACGGTGAGATAAAATTATCGGAATAGAACCCAATAAGTGAGTAGGATATTCATCCAAAAGAATCTGTTCAATACGACGTTCATGTTCAGGATTAACTACAGCATTTACCAAACAAACCACGATAACCTGTGCGCCATTATCTACTAGTTTACGAATTTTATGTCGGAGATCTTTTTCGTCAAGCGGCATAACAAGCTCGCCCTCAAATCCACGACGCTCTCTTACACCTTCAATCATCTGTGGCAGAACTAATGGTTTAGGGCGTTCCGCATCGGGCAAGTTTTGCTTACCCATATCGTCTAGACCTTCACCATACCCTCGGCCACGACTCAAGGGAACCATCGCTTCAAAACCAGCAGTTACCAACATACCAATTCGAGGCCCATTGTGCTCTATTAGCGCATTGGTCCCCAAGGTAGTTGCATAACGAACTGAATCGACCTCAGCAAGGATTTCTTCAATACTTAAATCTAATTCTACACAAGCCTTTTCCACAGCTTCATTAAAACCCTGTGCAAGGTTGTGATGAGTGGTCAATGCCTTTGTTTCAATATACTTGTTATCCCACACTACAAAGCAATCGGTGAACGTGCCCCCGATATCTACAGATATACGTTTCATAATATAAATTCCCAGTAAGCTTTCGCTACTATTAATATGATTAATGATTAATGATTAATGATTAATGATTGTGGCTATGTCTATCAACCATCACATTTGGACCCGTAGTTGGCTCCAGCAATTCATCCCTTTCACTCCATTGAGCTTTAAGCGCATCCACATCCATTTCCATATCGTAGAGTGGTTCATGGCCGGGAAGTGTGTACTCAACTTCCATCTGTGTACCACAACATGGACAATAAAACTCATAAATATTTACCCAATCTTTATCTGGGCAAAAAGTGAACTTGTATTTTGTTGGGTCAATGATAGATGGGTGAATATCGGCAGGATCGCGGTTATAAACCAATAAACCTTTTTTATAATTATCTCTAGCCTCACCTATAACGTGATCACAAACTCGACATTCCCAATTTTCAGTATCTAGGTCTATTCGAAGATACTCTGTCATCAAAACTTTCATTATTTATCCCCCTTTGTTAAACATACATCACCCAAGTCAGTCACAATAAAACTCCAACCTTTACGTAGTTGACAGGTAAAGAATTCCTCTTCTATAACAGCAGGACCTACGCCATAATCACCAGGCATAAACGTATTTACATCGTAAACTGGTACTTTGTGCCACTTGTTATCGGTTTCAAAAATTGAACGTGTTTTCGACGATAAGGCCTCACTAACTTTTTCTATATTTATTTGCTTATATTCATCTTCAGTGCTCAGACATTTTCTTGCTGATAATTCGAGTGTAATATCATCAGATTTTTTGAGGCCTGAAGGTAATTTTCTTGTATTACCTAACTCATAAGCCACTTCTTCTGAAGCTCTTTCTGCTATCAGTTGTGCACTAATCTCGAATTCGCCTTTAGCATATCCTTCAGCAAACATATCTAGCTCTGCACGCTCAAGAAGTTCTTCATACGCTTTATCCAACGTGGCTTGTTTATTATTTTCCAGCACCACGTCATAACTTTGACCTATATCACATGAGCCAATACCAAAAGCACTAAAGACAGCTGCTGTCTTGGGAACATAAACTGTATTAATACCGGCTAACTCGGCCACACCACAGACATTCATGGGTCCCGCACCACCAAACGCCATAAGCACAGTTTCTTTATCTATCGTGCCAAAGGTTTTTAACTCTTTCGCAATTTTTTCTTCAAATGCCACTTGTAACTGCAGCAATGCTTCTTCGACAGTTATTCCTAACGGAGTAGCAATATTTTCAGCTATAGACACACGTGATCGTTCAGCATCTAATGAAAGTGTTCCACCAAAGTAAGTAGCAGGATCAAGCAAACCTAATAACAGGTTGACATCGGTAATGGTTGCATCCTTACCACCTCGTCCAAAACAAGCAGGACCAGGCACAGCACCAACGCTTTCAGGTCCTACCTGAATCACCCCATTTTTCACACTTAATATTGAGCTACCACCCGCACCAGGACTGGCAATATCACATAATGAAAAAGAGATAGGCACGCCTTCTACGTGTCCGCGTCTTTGCTCATGAACATTTTTAGCTACTACCTGACCAATATCAGTAGTAGTTCCACCAACATCCATAGAAAGCACATTAGATAAGTTGTATTTTTTACTGAAACTTTTTACACCCTCCATACCACCACGAGGTCCAGAACTATATGTTTTTAATGCAATAGTTTTAGCTACACGGGAAGCTGTGCCATCATTTTTGAATATTAATAAAGGGTTTTTAGTTCTATATTCTCGTAGACGATTTTCTGCGTTGTATAGAAAGCTTTCCATTGCTGGATGTAAAAATGAATTAACCAGAGCAGTCCATGCACGACGTACTGCTGATACATCTTCAACCAATTCACTGGCAAACAACATTGGTACCGCACCTAATAAATGGCGAGGGTAGTTATCAAATGCCAGTTCTTTAAACTGACTCTCATACGCCTTAGCTTGCTCAACATCAAAACAAACTACAACTCTGTTGGCTCCCATCGAGGTGAGTTTGGTTATTGACGTTGTTAAGTTGGCCCCTTTATCACTGTCATTCAAATCATCAAGATTAATCTCAACAACACGTTCACCTACTAAGAAATCAAATAAATCTGGGTCTTCATCCCGCATACCATTAATTAAGCCTGCGTTACCACTATTCGTAACTAAACCCAGTTTAGGTCCTTTACGCTCACAGATAGCGTTTGTTCCTTGAGTAGTTGAATATCTAATATGATCTACTTCTGCAAGTAGCTTTGTCACATTTTCTTCGCCGTAAACCACTTTTGAAACGGATCGCAAACCTTCAAAGAAACACTTACTTAAATCGTATGGGGTTGTTAACGTTTTTGTTGTATAAAGATCGTCATCCTTTAGTACGCAGATATCAGTTAACGTACCGCCATTGTCGATATTTACTAGCATTGCCATATCGAATTACCTTATTTTAATTGCTCTGATTATCACACTATTTACATTCATCATTGTGATGCCTTAAGGAACATTTGAGGTGTAAGCGAAGAGTTCTCGCAATCAACCCAATTATGATGCCCTTACCATGAATGAGCAGAGATCATGCCAGAATATTAAAAAGACCACTTTAAGTTTTATCTAGTTGAATTTTAAGAGTATTTTTTTTATGTTTGTTTTTTTATGGAAGGATAAAAGCGTTCAAAAGTTACTCGGTGAGCAGTTTTAAACGTCTAAAATTAATGCGGTTATCTCATTCAGTATTCGGTAATATCAAATAGTTTTATCGTAAACGCACGGTAAACAATACCTAAACAATAAATCCAGATTAAGTTAAGTCATTTAAGGTAATTATTGGGAGTAGCTTATGATAATTACACGCAGTTAAGCTGCAATGGATAGCTATCCTTGAACAACAGCTAGATAGCGACTTAAGCAATCTGAAGCGTTGTTTAATAAAATATTTGCAACAAATATGAATGCTGGATTGGACTCATTTACCTTTGAAGTGTGACTAAAGTAATCACTCTAACTCGCTCAGGGGGCGGAAGCGCCATAGAGTGTATATACTAATATCAGCTGTTCTTGGAGGTGGAGAACTTAAAAGTGATGCCTATTACTCTACTCTTTAAGCAGAGTTACTCATACAAAAACTAATCCAAATATCAACTGAATAGATCGTTGATAATGTCTATTGTGGCAGTAGTTATCCTTCCTAATTAAGCCTAAAATGCCCTGTTTAGCGATCATTTGGTCTTGAAAATGTAGAATTGGTATACGCTATCTAACAAAATAATTTGACTTTACGGTGTTGTATAGGAATTTGGTATTTTGTATACTTTTAAGTCTTTATAGTGACTTCTCTATTAAATTTAACAAAAAACTATACAATAATAGAAGCCTTTAATTATTTTTGTTTTATAGTTTATATTTTCAATGGCTTAGTCACCCACCCAGCCATAAAAAATACATTGGTGGGGCTTATAACCGTTTTAAGGCTGAAAATTTAGTTTAAAACTTAAACAGATTGAAGGCTCCCTTGGGAGCCTTTTTAGTTGCTGGAGGGTTATTGATGATGATTAAATTTCAGAGCAGTTTACACAAAGCGTATTTGTGTTGAGTTTGACTGCATTAAACTTGAGATGCCAGGCATCAAACAACAATAAGCTGTTGGCTTTTACTTGCTCTGGCTGTGTTAACAGCTTAATCGCTTCGATCGCTTGCAAGCTACCCATCACCCCAAGTACAGGTCCGAGAACCCCTGAATTCTGACAATTTAAAGCTCCATTTTCAGTGCCTTGTTGCTTATCCAATTCAGGGTAAAGACAGCGATAGCATGGAGATTTTTGCTGAGTAAAATTAAATACCGCCAACTGACCATTACCACCAATCGCTGCCGCGCTTACTAAGGCAACGCCTGCTTGTTGGCAGGCTTGGTTGATGAAGTAACGAGAGCTGACGTTATCAGTGCAATCGAGTAGCAAATTGGCATTTGTCAGCAGCTTGGCAAGGTTTACCTGTTCAACTTTTTTGTTGATGCTAATTACTTTTACCTGCGAATTTAACCCGTAAAGTTGTTGCTCGGCGGCGTCTACTTTCGCTTTGCCAATATGATTAGCACGATACAGCACTTGCCGTTGTAAATTCGATAAATCCACTTTATCATCATCGATTAGCGTTAGCTGCCCTATGCCTGCCGCGGCTAAATATTGCAGGGCAGGGCAGCCCAGACCGCCCAGACCGACGACAATAATATGGCTATTTTTTAAGGTCACTTGTCCTTGTTCGCCAACTTGCTCAAGCATGACTTGCCGAGAATAGCGGATATATTCCTGATCAGATAAAGCCATTATAAATTATCCTCAGGATGTGCCATCAGCTGTTTAAAATTCGCCACTACTTGCTCGGGCCGTTCGGCTAAAGTGATCGCTGTAACTACGGCCAAACTATCGACTCCGGTAGCCCATACTCGGTCTGCGCGCTCAAGGTTAATGCCACCAATGGCAACAACGGGGATATCTGTGGCCAAGTTAAGGGTATGGGCTAAAGTCGGCACTCCTTGAATTTGCCCGGTCATGTCTTTGGTCACCGTCGGGAAAATTGCACCAATTGCCAAGTACGATGGCTGTAATTGCTGAGCCAGCAGAAACTCGTAACAGCCGTGAGTGCTGATACCAAGGCGCAGCCCGGCCTTGTTAATGGCAGCGAGGTCGGCATCTTGCAAATCTTCCTGACCTAAGTGTATGCCATAGGCCTGATATTTTATCGCCAGTTGCCAGTGATCGTTAATAAACAGGCGAGTGTTATATTGTTGGCAAAATTCAACCGCCAGTTCAATCTGTTGTTCAAGCTGTGCAACAGATAAATTTTTCAACCGTAGCTGGATGATATTAAGCCCTAATGGCAGCAGACGTTTTAACCAGCTCAATGAATCAACGACGGGATAGAGACCCAAGCGTTGTTTACCATTTCTGGCTATGCCGAGCGATTTAAAAGCCGAAAGGGCCTGGTAGCGCTCCATTAAACGGCCGGTGATTTTTGGATAATCGCTAGCATTTGTCGCGATACTCAATTGCTCAAAGGCACCGTAATAGCCGGTTTTATCCTGATGACATTTAAGGCCCTGATTGATAAATGCCTTAGTTAACATTAATGCGTCAGGTAGTAAATGACCATTAGCCAGGAACGCAGCTAACGCCGAGGCAAAGGAGCAACCGCCTCCGTGGCTATAATCAGTGTTTATTTTGTCACTAGCAAGTTGATAGACCAACTGCTGATCTTCAATGTTCGCCAAGCAATAATCTTCGCTTACATCGTGTTTACTGTGGCCGCCTTTTACCACTACCGCCGCTGCGCCGAGCTTGATTATCTTGTTTGCCAATTGCTCGGCATGGTCGGTGCTGTTGTTTGCCAGCGCTTGCGCTTCCATCAGATTGGGAGTTATGACATCAATTAGTGGTAATAAATCATTGAGCGCATCGATAGTAAAATCATGAAATTTTCCACCGACACTGGCACTGCCAACCGGATCAAAGACCACCCGTAAATTATCGTTTTCGGCTTTTAACTGAGCCAAAATATTGACTAACCAATTAACTTGTTGCGATGTTGCTAGCAAGCCAACTTTGATTACTGCAGGCGTTTTATCCGACTTCAATGCGGTAAACTGCTGATCTAAAATCTGCCAATCTACGGCATTGACGGCAATCAGTTCACCGGAGTTTTGCACGGTATTGGCAGTAATGAAATGACAGACTTCACAGCCTAGTGAATGTAAGGTTTTAATGTCGGCGGCAATGCCTGCACCACCAGAGCAATCGGCGCCAGAGATGGTCCAAACTATTGGCTTTAAAGGCACTGGTGTTAAAGATTGCGGTTTTATCGCCATTAGTTCACTCCCGGATGATGCCAAAACGGAGTATCTAAGGTTGGCGTACTCGGTTGTGCGGTTTGGCGTTTATCCATAATGCCAGCAAGATAGCCTTGCTCGCCGGCACTGATGGCCTGAGCGAATGCTTTCGCCATTAATACCGGATTATCGGCTAAGGCGATGGCGCTATTTAACAGTACGCCGTCATAGCCCATTTCCATTGCTTGGCAGGCATCCGATGGCCGACCAATACCGGCATCGACAATTAAGGTGGCATCGGGCAGACGCGTGCGAATGGTTTCCAGGTTATATGGAGTCATTAAGCCTTTGCCGGTGCCAATGGGTGAAGCCCAGGGCATGATCACCTGACAACCTAAATCGTAAAGACGTTGACAAAGCACTAAATCGTCGGTGCAATAGGGCAATACTTTAAAGCCTTCATTGATCAGCGTTGTTGCTGCCTGCAACAGTTCAATCGGATCGGGCTGTAAATTATAATCATCACCTATCACTTCCAGTTTGATCCAGTCGGTGGCAAATAACTCACGGCTCATTCGAGCCAGGGTAATGGCTTCTTTTGCCGATTTACAGCCTGCGGTATTTGGCAGTAAATGCAGCTTACGCTGAGTACTTAACTGCTGAATATATTGCCAAATTTTCGCGCCACCATTATCCGCAGGATTTTGCCGTTTCAATGACAAGGTCACCACTTGTGAGCCGCTCTCCACAATGGCATTCTTCATCACCTCAGGCGAGGGGTATAACGCCGAGCCTATCAGTAAACGACTTTCTAGCTCTGTTCCATAAATATTAATGGCCATAATTTTCTACTCGTTTTAACCGCCCTGAATAGGCGCGAAAATATCAATACTGTCATTTGGGTTAAGGACAGTGCCAGGGTAATCAGCGCGGCTGATAAAATCGCCGTTCAATGCCAGAGCAAAATTGCTCAGGGCGCTATTTTGTTGCTGATAAAGGGTTAAAGCATCAGTCAAAGTGTTGCTGATGCTATTGATTAACGAAATGCTTTCACCATTGATGAAGATGTTTATTGGCTCATTCTCCGGCCGACTTTCTGTATTAGTTGATGGCCTAGCCGTTGGTTTAGTTATTGGCATAGTTATTGGCATAGTTGTAGCGCCTCTGATTTGAATTTATTGTTGATGACTCTGATTGCTGCCAGTGAAGTAATTCCGGGTAAGCCACTAACTCAGTTAATTGCTCTAACGGTTTTTCCTGTTTGATATGGGCCACCGTGGTTAATAGCTGCTCAAGCAGTACAGGTGCAATTAAAAAACCGTGACGAAATAGGCCATTAATTTGGATAAGTTCATGGCTCAGCTTCATTTGCGGCTGGTTGTCACTAAAGGCTGGGCGAGTCCCCACTACATGCTGGCGTATTTTCGCCTCGGCAAAACCGGGGTGAATGCTATAAGCGGCCGATAGTAGCTCTAATGATGAGCGCACTGTCATCGGGCCTAAATCATCACTTTCAATTTCAGTGGCACCCACCACATAATGACCCTTGCCTTTGGGCGCGATATACAATTGATACCTGGGGTGCATTAACCGAATTGGCCGATGAATATGCACATCGGGAGCAAATAATTGGAACAGCTCACCGCGAACCGCGCGTAAATCACTAATGGCGCCGACAGTGTTACTCGCCGATTTTATCGCGCCGGTACCACGGCAATCGATGATCAAGTCAAACTGCTGCCAATCACCATTCACCAACAAACGGTTGCCATTAATTTGCTCAACGTGATGATTGGTCAGCCAGTTGACTTGCTCACTCTCAAGTTGTTGCTGCAACGCCACTAGCAATTTACGGTTACCTATTTGTCCTTCTTCGGGCAAATACAGAGCGCGATTAAAACTACGGCCAAGTTCCGGCTCAAGTTCATTAATTTGTTCTCGGCTGAGCAAATGACAAGGGTGTTGAACATAATTACGTTTAAGGTGTTTGGCAAAGCGCTGAAAATCGCCACTGTCTTGCGCGTGGCTAACCAGCAGTGAACCCTGTTGCTGAAAAAAGTGATAACCGTCAAGACTATCAAGAATTTTTGGCCACAGCGCTAATGAGTCAAAGCCCATGGCGACAATATTAGGCTCACAGTGCAAAGATTCACCCAACGGCGTTAATAAACCGGCAGCAGCTCGGGCAGCGCTAAGCTCGCCCTTTTTCTGATCTTTGTCGAACAAGGTGATCTGCTCACCTTGTCGATGCAAAAACAGTGCTGCCAACCGGCCCATTAAGCCGGCGCCAACAATGGCAATATTCGCCATTGTTAACTTACTTTGTCGGTATCAATTTGTGGCGTGGCCGAGTGGTATAGTTCACTGCCAAGCTCTTTAAACTCGGCGGATTTTACCTGCATTCCTTGCTCTGCACTCACGCTTTCTTGTGGATTGGTGGTTTGCTCAGGATTTATCGTTTGTTCTAAGCTATCCAGCACCTTAATTTTGATCGCCTCGCTTTCCAGGTTGGTAGCGTAATCACGCACTTCCTGAGTGATTTTCATCGAACAAAATTTAGGACCACACATCGAACAAAAATGGGCAACTTTGCCTGATTCTTGCGGTAGCGTTTCATCGTGGTATTGCAGTGCTCGCTCAGGGTCTAGACCAAGGTTAAATTGATCGTGCCAGCGAAACTCAAAGCGCGCTTTCGATAACGCATTATCACGTACTTGCGCACCCGGGTGGCCTTTGGCTAAATCGCCGGCATGAGCGGCAATTTTATAGGTCATCAAACCTTCTTTTACATCGTCTTTATTTGGTAGACCTAAGTGTTCTTTCGGCGTTACATAACACAGCATGGCACAACCGTACCAGCCAATGTTCGCCGCACCTATGCCTGAGGTAATGTGATCGTAACCTGGTGCGATGTCGGTCGTTAATGGCCCCAAAGTGTAAAACGGTGCTTCATGACAAAGTTCAAGTTGCTGTTCCATGTTCTCTTTCACCATGTGTAATGGCACATGGCCAGGGCCTTCTACCATTACCTGCACATCGTGCTGCCATGCAATTTTGGTGAGCTCGCCCAAAGTGCGTAACTCTGAGAATTGCGCTTCATCGTTGGCATCCGCTAGTGAACCTGGACGTAAACCATCGCCTAATGAAAACGATACGTCGTAGGTTTTCATGATCTGACAAATATCTTCAAAGTGGGTGTATAGGAAGTTTTCCTGATGATGAGCCAAACACCATTTCGCCATGATCGCGCCACCGCGAGAGACAATACCGGTTAAACGTTTGGCGGTCATTGGTACATAACACAATAACACCCCGGCATGTATGGTGAAGTAATCAACCCCTTGCTCGGCTTGCTCGATTAACGTATCGCGGAAAATTTCCCAGGTAAGATCTTCGGCAATGCCGTTCACTTTTTCTAACGCCTGGTAAATTGGCACTGTGCCAATGGGTACTGGCGAGTTGCGGATGATCCATTCACGAGTTTCATGAATGTAACGACCCGTAGATAAATCCATCACCGTATCGGCGCCCCATTTGGTCGACCACAGTAGTTTTTCCACTTCTTCTTCTATCGATGAGCTAACCGCTGAGTTACCGATATTGGCGTTTACTTTGATTAAAAAATTACGGCCAATGATCATTGGCTCCACTTCTGGGTGGTTGATGTTGGCGGGTAATACCGCACGGCCACAGGCAATTTCCTGACGGACAAATTCGGCGGTAATTTCTTTCGGAATGCTGGCGCCAAACGAGTTGCCTGGATGCTGATGCTTTAACAACTCATCTTTGACCTCACTCAGTTTCATATTTTCGCGGATCGCCACGTATTCCATTTCTGGGGTAATAATACCTTGGCGGGCGTAATGCATTTGGCTGACATTTTGGCCGCTCTTGGCCTGACGAATTTTCGGTAAATGATCAAAACGAATGTGATCTAAGCCTTCATCGGCCAGGCGTTGTTGGCTAAAGTTGGAAGATACGCTGTCAATAAATTCACTGTCATTGCGCTGGTCAAGCCAGGCTTTACGCAGTTGTGGCAGGCCTTGATGGACATTAATGGAAATATTGTCATCAGAATAGGGGCCAGAGGTATCGTATACGCAAATTGCCTCGTTCGGCTCAAATACCGGGTTATCATTACCGCCGCTAATTAAGCTATCGCTTTGTGAAACCTCACGCATGCCAACTTGGATGTCATGCAAGGTACCTTGTACATAAATTTTTTGAGAATTGGGATATGACTGACCAGTCACATTGTTGATAAACGCCTCGGCTTGTTCGCGACGTTGACGACGATTGTTTGAACTCATGTTCTCTCACCTGTAATTAATAATGAATTAAAAACCAGGCGGAGCCTTTAGAAATAAAACTAGGAGGAAAAAAAGCCCAAAATGCAGAATAATGTAGCTGAAACGGGATTTTCCTACTTGTTCCCTTCGCAGATACTAATCTGATTCAGGTTCTACGGATCTCGCAATTGCGATCTCAGCTCTTTGGCACTCCGACAAGTTATGTAGTTATTAACGACTCTCTTTAATAGTGGTTAACAACTAGTCGGAGATTCTAACTTACAAATTAGCCGATAGGCAAGCACAAAAAAACAGCTTACCTATAACAGTATCAAGATAGAACTCACAGTTGCGTACGCAAGTCTAACAATTCAGGGAAGAAGCTAATATCCAAGGCTTTTTTCAAAAAGCTCACCCCTGATGAACCACCGGTGCCCATCTTGTTACCAATAATACGTTGTACCGTATACATGTGTTTAAAGCGCCATTGTTGGAAGGCATCTTCGATATCCATCAGTTTTTCCGCCAGTTCGTACAGTTCAAAATACTGATCGGCATTTTCATAGACCTTGATCCAGGCTTGCAGCACCGAATCATTTTTCGGGTAAGGCTTGGCAAAATCCCTATCGAGCATGTCCGCGTCAATGGCAAAACCGCTGTTGGCCAATACTTTGATCACTTCATCGTAAAGGCTAGGGCTGTCGCAGGTTTGTTTAAGCTCCAGGTGCACCGCCGGGTTACTTTCATGCACGGTTAACAGCGCTTCATTTTTATTGCCTAATAAGAATTCCAGTTTACGATAACCATAAGATTGAAAGCCGGAAGCATGGCCAAGGGTATCGCGAAACTTCATATAATCAACCGGCGTAAGGGTGGATAATACACTCCAGGATTGGGTTAATTGCACGAAGATTTGTTTGACTCGGGAGATCACTTTAAAGGCGTGACCAAAATCGCCTTCCTGTACATTTTTGATTGCCTCGGTTAATTCAAAACCGGCGAGTTTTAACCAGATTTCGCTGGCCTGATGGATGCTGATAAACAGCATTTCATCGTGCTCATTGGTTAGCGGCTTTTGTGCCGATAACACCTGTTCCAGACAGAGGTAGTCGCCATACGACATGTCGTCTTTAAAGTCGGTATGGATAGAGTCTTCTACCGCTCGGTAGTTGCTTGCGTCTTTATCGCTATGATGGGGACAACTCATGATACTTTCTCCAATTTTTCTACTGCCAGGCGATGCAATAAATGATAAATCTGTTCGTTTTGCCAGGTATTATGAATATCAGGCAATTGCATCACCTGGTCCATGATTTGTTTTTGAATGTCACCCGTTTTCAGCGCCTGATGATACGAAATATTGGGTGAGAATGTCACCATAGAATACAGCGGCAGCCAAAGTTGTGGATGCATCTGATGAAACTTTGCTTCAATCTTTTTACGTAACAAGAAGTTTTGATCGGCCGATAATTCACTCATCTCAACAAAATTACGCTTGGCCAGTTCAATGATAGCATCGCAGTTGGGTTTACGGCTTTGTTCATAGGCGGGCAATATTTTATCCCAGTCACCGTCATATTGTTGTTCCAGCTCATTTAAAATACGGCAATCTTCAAAGCCGCAATTCATCCCTTGCCCGTAAAATGGCACCATGGCATGAGCGGCGTCACCGATCAGCGCGGTCGAGTTATTGATCACCCAAGGGTAGATATGCACTAAACATAATGGCGCAGGTTGCTTCTCGATAAAGCCATTAATCGGGTCTTCTAACAGTGGCATGGCATCATTAAAGTAAGAGTTAAAAAACTCACTGACTTTTTCTGTACTGTTCAGTGAGGCAAAAGATAACTCACCTTCATGGTTTAAGAATAGGGTACAGGTAAACGAACCGTCAGGATTAGGCAAGGCAATCAGCATAAAATCTTTGCGCGGCCAGATATGCAGCGCATTTTTATCCATTTTATGGCTACCATCACTATTGGCGGCAATGCTCAATTCGATATAGCCTTGTGGCATATATTCTAACGAGTGGCTAATGCGCTGGCCGGTAATTTCCTGCGCCAGTCGTCTTACCTTCGAAAACGCACCATCGGCACCAATCAGTAGATCGCTGTTGTGATGTTTGGTTCGGCCTTTGTTGTTGAAGCTGCAATTTACCTGCTCAAAATTGACATTGGTTAAGTGATGATCAAAATGCACATTCACTCCGTCTTCTTGTTCGGCAAGGGAGAGCAACTGCTCATTAATGCCGGAACGCGATACCGACCAAATGGCCTGATCATCCTTGCCATAAGGAAACTGGCTTAACTTGCCTTCGATATCATGCATGATTCGGCAATACATCGGGATCGCATTCTGGCGGATTTCTTCATCGACGCCAATCGCTTGTAGTGCCAACCAGCCTCTGTCTGATAAGGCCAAATTTATCGACTTGCCCTGATAAATGTTGTTTTGTCGTGAATCGGGACGTGATTCAAACAGGTCAATGCTGTAGCCTTTTTTCGCCAACATCACTGCCAATAACGAGCCAACCGGGCCGGCACCGGCGATTGAGATGTTCTTCATCTTCTTATTGTTAGTTGTGCTCATATTATTTCCAGGTAGCCAGTAGCTGCTTTAAGGTTTCGCCCATGCGATAGACATCCTCGAAGCTGTTGTATAACGGCGTTGGCGCCATACGAACCACGTCAGGCTGACGAAAATCGGCAATAATACCGGCTTCAGTCAAGGCGTTAAAAAAGGTTTTGTCAGTACCGACTAGCTTGATCGATAGCTGACAACCGCGTTTATCTGGATTGCTTGGCGTGATGATTTCCAGACTGATATGTGGACATTGATTGACGATGTCGTTAAAGACAAATTCGAGAAAACCGGTCAGTTTCACACTTTTTTCGCGAAGTGCCTCCATGCCAACTTGGTGGAAAATATCTAACGATGCTTTTAATACTGCCATGCCCATCACCGGTGCATTGCTAATTTGCCAGCCTTCGGCGCCGGTCATCGGCTCAAAACTGTTTTCCATTAAGAAACGACGTTCTTTATTATGGCCCCACCAACCGCCAAAGCGGTTAATGTCGGTGTTATTGCCATGCTTGTCATGAACGAATAGGGCCGCGGTATTGCCGGCACTGGAGTTGATGTATTTGTAGGTACACCAAGCGGCAAAATCGACATTCCAGTCATGCAATTGCAGCGGAATATTACCAGCAGCATGGGCCAAATCAAAACCTGCTAAAGCGCCAACGTTGTGTGTGACTTCGGTCAGTTTTTGCATATCAAATACTTGCCCGGTGAAGTAGTTTACGCCGCCAAAAAATACCAGCGCCACTTCATCGGCATTGGCATTAATCACATCGATTATGTCTTGTTCACGAATTAACTGCTCACCCTCTCGTGGCGCCACTTCAATAATGGCGTCATCTATGTCAAAACCGTGATGCCGCACTTGCGTTTCTAACAAGTAGCGATCCGATGGAAACATCTTGGCTTCTGAGATGATTTTAAAGCGTGTTGCGGTTGGTTGATAAAATGACACAAACAACAAATGCAGATTGTTGGTTAACGAGCCCATGCACACCACTTCCGATTCATTGGCGCCAACAATATCTGCGGTTTGCGGCGTTAATGTTTCGTGATAACTGACCCAGGGGTTTTTCGCATGAAAGTGACCTTCTACGCCCCAATTGGCCCATTCGGTAAGTTCGTTGTTGATGTTTTCACGGACGGCTTTCGGCATTAAGCCTAACGAGTTGCCGGTAAAGTACAGCACTTGTTTGCCATTGATCACCGGGTGACAAAACTGCTCACGGTAGTGTGCTAATGAGTCTTGTTGATCTTGCTGTTGGGCAAAGGCTAAAGTATTCTGATAAATCATGATCACGCCTCTGCACTTGTGTACGTATTGGCTTGACTTGTTGCCTGGCTTCTTGCTGGTTGAGTGCTAAAACTGCAAGAACCTAATGTTTCAACATTTACACTGATCGCTTGTCCCGGCGCTAACGCAATGGCTGCCGTTGCCGCACCGGCAAGAATGATCTGTCCGGCTTTTAACTCTTCACCAGCATCGCTGATGCAACGCGCCGCTTCGACTAATGAATTTAACGGGTGATCTAAAATTGCCGAACTGTCATCTTCAGCAACCACCTTGCCATCAACAAGCAGTTGCATATTCAATTTGCTGATATCGGTATCTGCCGGGCGCCATGGGCCGACGATAAAGCCGGTGCTTGAGCAGTTATCGGCGATGACATCAGTTAACGAAAACTTAAAATTGCGGTAACGCGAATCGATCACTTCAATGGCTGGTGCAACGGCTTCTACCGCGGCTAATGCTTGCTCTACAGTGATGAGACCAGACAGTGGCGCTTTTAATTTAAAGGCAATTTCAGGCTCGGCGCGTGGGTGTACGTAATTGTCTAAATTAATGGCTTGCTTTGGTTCGATGATCATTGCATCGGTTAAGCGGCCCAAAATTAAATCATCAACGCCCATTTGCCGCATTTTTGCGCGTGAGGTGAAGCCCATCTTATAACCGACCAGTTGCTCGCCGCGAGATAACCATTGCTCAATACTCAATTTTTGCACTTGATAGGCGTCCGTTAGAGCAAGCTCGGTAGAGAGTGATAATTGCTCAACACTGCTGGCACTCGCGGCCGCCTGGTCAAGTTTGATTGCTAATTGCTTCAGCATGGTAATTCCTACTTTCTAATTCTTAAGTCCAAATCAATGGCTCGATTTTGTTTTCGCTCCGCTTTTCTTAACTTAGCCAGCATGAGTTATATATTGAAAAATTGTTCAGCGTTAGTGGCCAATAACAGCTGCTTATTTTTATCGGTTAAGCTTGGTGCTGTTTTTATTAACTGACCCATTTGTTGTTCACCCAGCGGAAACGGGTAGTCGCTGCCAAACATTAGTCGTTCAGGTCCCATTTTTTTCACCAGTAAATCCAGAGAATCGTGATCGAATACCGCAGTGTCTAGATAGAAACGGTTTAAATAATGACTCGGCGGAAATTCTGATTTTCCGCGGGCAATGCTGCGGTGATGCCAGGCGTTATCCAATCGCCCTAACAAAAATGCGAACGAACCACCACCGTGAGCAAAACAGATTTTTAAATTGTCACTGACCCTATCGAAACCGCCGCCTAATATCATCGAGACAATCGATAATTGCGTTTCTGCCGGCATGCCAACTGTCCAGCCCATCATGTAGTCTTTGGTGCGATTGGCCGCCATCATGTCCCACGGGTGGACAAATACCGGAATGTCTTGCTCGGCACAATGTTGTAAAAAGGTGAGCACGCCGGCATCATCCATGTTGTTATCACCGACATGATTGCCAATTTGCACCCCCACATGACCACAAGATTTTGCTCGGCTTACTTCTCTGCATGAAGCGTCAATATCTTGCAAAGGCACTTGTGCCAGAGCGAATAAACGATTGTCACCCTGGGCACAAATATCCATGGCGGCATCATTGAATAACTGTGCACAATATTCCGCTTGCGCGACGGGCTTGTCATAAGCAAACAATATCGGTGTGGCCGATATGATTTGTTTATCTACGCCATCTCGGTCCATTTCTTCAAGGCGCACGCTGGCATCCCAGCAGGCTGAATAAATAGGGCGAAACTCTTTATCGCCTTTCATCAACATTGCCCAGTCTCTGCCCGGGTATTGCTTTGGGGTTTTGCCTTGATTTGGCTTTGGGTTTTCTTCATGGCGTAACCAGGGCCAGTCGTCACCGCCAAATTTTGCCGCCAGATTTTCCCAGCTCTTGGGGAAAAAATGCGAGTGAATATCAACAACGTTCATCATTAATCGGCGTCCTTGTCAGCAGGTTTTTCGCGAGTGTTTTGATCGAGGGTGACCCAGCCTTCGGGTGGCTCTTTACCCGGGTGTAACTCGCCACAGGATGGGCAAGTACGGGCGACATTATCTTGATAAAATGCCTGGTACACTATCGGTAAATCATCCACAATCGACTTTAATAACACTTCGGAGCGATGCACCAACGCATCACAATTAAAGCAGTACCACTCAAATGCATCTTTCATACCTTCGGGGCGTTTCGGTTCGATAACCAAGCCGATACTGCCTGCCATCGGGCGTTGTGGTGAATGACGCACATGTGGCGGTAAAAAGAAAATATCGCCTTCACGAATGAATAGGTCTTTACATTTACCGTCTTCGATGACTTTTAATACCATGTCGCCTTTGAGTTGGTAGAAAAACTCTTCAACCGGATCATCATGAAAATCGGTGCGCTTATTTGGGCCGCCAACAACGGTGACCATCATGTCGGTATCTTGCCAAATTTGCACATTGCCAACCGGTGGTTTTAATAAGTGTTTATGCTCTTCAATCCAGTGATGAAAATTAAAGGCTTTTAATTTGCTCATGTTTAGTCGTCCCTGTCATGGTGATTAGCGTCATTAAGTGGTTTATAGGCCACGGCTTTACATTCAATTAGCAGGTGCGGGTGCGGTAATTGATGCACGGCAACGGTAGTACGAGTAGGGCCAGAAAAATCAAAAAACTCGGAATACACTCGGTTGTAACCGGCAAAGTCGTTCATATTCACCAAAAATGTGCTGATCTCAACCAGATCTTCTAAGCTGGCGTCTAACGAATTTAAAATATCACCGATGTTTTCAATCACCGCTCGCGTTTGTACTTCGATATCTAAATTGGTGGTACCCATTTCATCAACACTGACTCCTGCAAAACTGTTGTCTGGCAGTCGAGAACTGGTCCCTGAGATATAGATAAAATCACCGGCGCGTTTCACGTGTGGGAATGTGCCACGCGGTGTTGCTTTACCAGCAACCACTTTTGCCTGTGTAGTCGTTGTCGTGGTATTGGTTTTGTTGTTATTCGTTGTCTTACTTTTCGTTGAATTTGAGGCCATGTTTTACTCGTCTATTTTTATACAGATATTGGTTGGCTCAGAATAAAAGCCAAGCGAATGTTTACCACCCTCACTGCCAACACCGGATAACTTTACACCACCAAATGATGTTCTTAAATCTCTTAAAAACCAGGCGTTTACCCAAACAATGCCGGCATCAATCTGCGGGGCTACACGATGGGCGCGGGCGAGGTTTTCAGTCCAGATTGAAGCCGCCAAACCGTATTCGGTATTATTGGCGCGCTTGATCACCTCGCCTTCATCATCGAATACTGAGACATGGCAAATGGGGCCAAAGATTTCTTCCTGATTGGTACGGCTATCGTCGCTTAAATCAGTAATTATCGTCGGCTCAATAAAGAAGCCATTGCGGCGTTCATCATTAAACCTTGGCACGCCACCGCCGGTGATAAAGGTTGCGCCTTCGTCACGGGCTAACTGGTAATGAGACAATACTTTTTGCTGATGCACTTTTGACACCAATGTCCCCATAAATACGCCCTCTTCTTTGGGGTAACCAATCTTGATGCTTTGCGCCTGTTGCTTTAAGCCTTCAATAAATGCCAGATAAAGTGAACGATGTACGAATACTTTTTCGGTACACAAACACACTTGCCCGCAATTGGTAAAAGTTGAACGGGCAACGCCGTTAATCGCTTTGATTAAGTCGGCATCCGAAAAAACAATCGCCGAGTTTTTACCGCCCAATTCAAACGATACCGGTTTCACCGTGGCGCTTGCCGATTTCATAATTTGTTTACCCGTACTCGAGGCACCGGTAAAGGTTATGGCATCTACGCCTTGATGAGAAGTGATGGCATCGCCAACGGCTTTGCCACGACCGAGAATTAGGTTGAAGGCGCCTTTCGGTATGCCCACTTCATCCATCACTTGTGCCAATAAAAATGCCGTAGAAGAGGTTTCTTCAGACGGCTTTAAAATGACACTGTTGCCACAAGCCAGCGCCGGTGCAATTTTCCAGGTGGCGAGCAATAGCGGTAAATTCCATGGGGATATCACCGCCACCACACCGAGTGGTTTGTTAACACTATAATTTAAGGCTTTGTCGCCATTGGGCAGTTCGGTAATGAAGGTTTCACTCTGCTGAAATTTCACCATGTCGGCAAAGGTGCGAAAGTTAGCGGTGCCGCGCGGGATATCTATGGTTTCCACTTGAAATAACGATTTACCGGTGTCAAGGATTTCAGCATCAATGAATTCCTGTTCACGCTCACTCATTCTGTCGGCAACTTTGTGTAATAGCGCACAACGCTGATTTACCGACATCTCACCCCATTCATGCTGTTGGGCGTGGCGGGCACTGGCAACGGCAGCACCAATGATCTCGCCATTGGCTTCTGCTATTTGATTGATTACCGAACCATTAACCGGGTTGATGTTATCAAAATAAACACCACTATCAATAAACTGGCCATTGACGTAGCAAGTTAAAGTTTTGGCTGACATGTTATATCCAATGCGTTGTTTGCTTGCTTTACTGGCACTCGCTCGAAGCTGAGGCTGGTTAATATTATTGTTAATGTAATTGTTATCCATTAACTTTAGCCTGTTTTTACCGATAACAATAATTTTTAAATTTTCGAGTTTTGATAAATAAAATGAATGCTTTTCCATTCAAAATATCTATGCTTTACTCAAGTTTTATCAATTTATTCCAGTACGTTAATTTCGCTATAATAATTAACAAATTTATAACCTTTGTTAACAGTAGAAAAACCGCCGATGCTTTATCGTAATTATGATCTAAAAAACCTGGAACGCGAATACTCGCCAAGTAGTTGTGTTGATGATATCAATATTTATATCAAACAATATGTAGAACGCAGCGATAAAGCGACACAGTTGGCGGAGCAGCAAGGTAAAGTTTTGAAAAACTTGTCCTATGGCGATAGTGCCGATGAAATGCTGGACTTATTTTTACCGACTGTTGGCAATACGAAAAAACTTCAGGTTTATATACATGGTGGCTACTGGCAAGAATTAAGCAAAGATGAATCGTCATTCGCAGCCACTAATTTTCAACGCCATGGCTGTTATTTTGCCGTCATCAATTACTCGTTGGCACCCAATGCGACAATGACTGAAATTGTTGAGCAAAACCGACGTGCCTTAGCCTGGCTTTTTGAAAATGCCGAACGTTTAGGCTTTAACGGCAATGAAATTTATTTGTCGGGCAGCTCTGCCGGGGCGCATTTGGCGATGATGATGCTACAAACTCATTGGCCTGACTACCTTAATAACACGCAAGCTAGTGCCAAAAGTAATTTAGTCAAAGGGGTATGTGCGGTAAGTGGCATTTATGATATTGAACCTATCGCCTTAACTTACATCAACGAGCCGTTACAATTGAGTGCACAAGAGATTGACCGTTGTAGCCCGCTGCGCCATGACGTCATTAACCATTGCCCGGTCATTCTTGCCTACGGTGAAGATGAAACGGCCGAATTTAAACGCCAAACTGCGGCAATAGCAGCATTGGTTTTTGAAGATGTATTTGAAATTCCAGAGCGTAATCATTTTGATGTGATTATCGACTTAGCTGACGATGGCAGCTGGCTTTGCCAGCAAGTTTTTCAACAAATGGCTGTTGCTTAATACCAATTTGATTAAAAATGAGCAGATATTTAATCAGATTGGTATAGTAGCCAACTTTTGGGGCTTTATGATTGCGCTATTTTTACGCGAATTTTATTCTTTGCCACTCTGCTTTCATGTAGAGCCGAAATGGCTGCTTTCGCTTCCGTTTCATTTGGCATTTCAACAAAAGCAAAACCTTTCGATTTAGCCGTTTGCTGATCTAAAACTAAGTTACACTCGTTTACTGAGCCATGAGCAGAAAATAAAATACGGATTTCTTGTTCCGTGGTCGAGCGTGAAAGGTTACGAACTAAAAGTTTCATAATGAACCATGTGTTTTTAATGTAGATGCGAATTATCGCAATATACCCGCTATAGACCAAGCTTTATTTTTTATCACACGCCTATTGTAGTTAACCCCATACTAGCGGTACATCTAGGCTTGGCTGTTAGCTGAATGAGCTTTCAATATTTTACTCAATGCTTTCGCCGGTTTGGCAATTTTGCCTTTCTTGGCATAGACAATATGCCAGTAAATTTTTAATCCGCCTTCTCCCAACTTGGTGGTTTGAATTAGGTTTTTGTTAAGGTATGGGGCGATCAACTGTTTCGTCATGATGGTTAAGCCCATATTGGCTTTAATAAATTCAATAATGGCTTCATTAAAACCCACTTGCAGTACCTTTTTCGGGATGATGTTTTTCGGCTTAAAAAACAATTCATATTCCCGGTCTTTTTCCGGTACGGTGGAGTTGGTGATATAGGTTTGACTGGCAAAATCTTCGGCGGTTAAAAATTTATGTTTGCCGTATTCATGTTGCGGTGATAAACACGCCATCAATTCGTCTTGCAAGATAAAAATTGCATCATAAGCCGTTTCATCAATTGACAGCTTCTTATTTGCCGAAGATATCATCGCGATATCAATATCGCCATTATACAAGGCACTTAATGGCAGCTGCTGGGCGTTGGCCGATATTTCTAATTCGGTATTCGGGGAATCCTGGTGAAAATAAGCAACCACATTGGGTAACCAATTAAAGGAGGCATAATGGGGTAGGCCAATACGGATAACTTGTTCAACGCCATCGGATAATCGGGCGATATCGTGTTCGCATCGTGCTAACTCTTCGAGAATTTTATTGGCAGAATGCAACAGGCGCTTGCCGGCACTGGAGATCACCAGTTTGCGCCCGCGGCGAATAAATAAATCAGTATTTAAACGCCGTTCCGCTTCTCTGATGCGGTTGGTTAATGCTGGCTGAGTGATGAATAACGCTTCAGCCGCTTCTTTTACCGTTTCTGACTCAGCAATGGTGCTGATCATTTTTAAATGACTAATATTAAGTTGGCTCTTGGCGATATCCATTCATCGATCCGTTATTGTTTTTATATTCAAAAGTTGAATCATTTTACCCAATTTATTCAATTATTGTTATTTATCAGGATAAAGTAAAGTAAACAACATTAAGCTGAGTGCAAAGTATGTTTTACGGGAAACAACAGCAATGAAACAACATCGTTTAGAAGAACTCGCCACCGAGCTTTATCAGGCAATGCAACAACGCCAAACCGTGGCACCCATAAGCGAGCGCGAACCTAATTTTTCTGTCGATGATGCTTATCAAGTATCGCTGGAATTTTTGCAGCATAGATTAAATGCCGGTGAAAAAGTGATAGGTAAAAAATCGGCCTGACCAGCAAAGTGGTGCAAGACATGTTAGGGGTACATCAACCTGATTTTGGTTTTTTAACGGAAAACATGATGTATCGATCGGGTGACAATATTAAGTTCAGCAAAGAGTTGATCCAGGCAAAATCGGAAGGTGAAATAGCCTTTATTTTAAAAGCCGACCTGGTTGGCCCGGGCGTAACGCCGGCAGATGTGTTAGCCGCTACCGAAAGTGTCGCTGCGTGTTTTGAAATTGTTGACTCACGCATTCGCGACTGGAAAATAAAAATTCAGGATACCGTTGCCGATAACGCCTCTTGTGGCATTTTTGTGCTCAGTGACGAACGCGTGACGCCGGAGCTGGTCGATTTTGAAAACTGTAAAATGGTGATCAAAAATAAAGGTGAAGTGATTGCACAAGGGCAGGGCTCGGCGGCATTAGGCTCGCTGTTAAATTGCGTTGCCTGGTTGGCCAATGCCTTAGGCGATCACGGTGTATCGTTAAAGGCTGGCGACATTATTTTGTCTGGCTCGTCGGCGGCAATGATCCCGTGCAAAGCCGATGATCAAATGACGATGGAAATTACCGGGTTCGGCAGTGCATCTTACCAGTTTGTCGAATAAGGCAGCATGAGAAAGACGATGACGAGTAAAATACTATGACCAGTAAAAATACGATGAAGAATAAAGTAAACGTGGCGTTGATCGGCTCTGGCAATATCGGTACCGACTTAATGATAAAAGCGTTGCGCAGTGACATCATTAATCCGCTGTGGATGGTGGGTATTGAGCAAGCCTCTGACGGTTTACAAAAAGCGAAGTTAGCGGGATTAAAAACTACCCATTTAGGCGTAGATGGATTAATGGAACACATTGACCGCGATAATATTAAAATTGCTTTTGATGCCACTTCTGCTTATGTGCACGGTGTAAATAACGCTAAATTAGCAAGCTAAAGGGTAAAGGTAATTGACTTAACGCCTGCTGCCATTGGGCCATATTGTGTACCGTCAGTAAATTTGGCTGAGCATGTTAATGCCGATGAAGCCAACGTCAATATGGTGACTTGCGGTGGTCAGGCGACCATCCCCATTATTGCCGCTATCAGTAAAGTACAAGCGGTAGATTACGGTTAAATTGTCGCGACCATAGCGTCAAAGTCGGCCGGGCCGGGCACGCGCAAAAACATCAATGAGTTTACCCGTACCACAGCAGGTGCCATTGAAAAAATTGGTGGGGCGAAACAGGGTAAAGCCATTATTGTGATGAATCCTGCTGAGCCACCGTTAATGATGCGCGATACCGTACATTGTTTGACTAGCGACACTCCTGATCAGCAAGCCATTACCGATTCAGTGTTGGCTATGGTTAGCGAGGTGCAAAAGTATGTACCGGGTTTTACCTTAAAAAATGGTCCGGTATTTGATGGTAAACGGGTGTCGGTATTTCTCGAAGTGGCAGGGCTGGGCGATTATTTACCAAAATACGCCGGTAATCTCGATATTATGACCGCCGCCGCACTGCGCACCGGTGAAATGATAGCTAAGCAAATGATAGCTAAGCAAAGCAAGGATTAAGTAATGAATACCAATGGTAAACAAATCACCCTGCACGACATGTGCTTACGCGATGGCATGCACGCCAAGCGTCATCAAATTAGCTTAACGGAAATGGTCACGCTTGCTACCCCATTAGATGATGCTGGCGTACCGTTAATTGAAGTCACCCATGGCGATGGTTTAGGTGGCGCTTCGGTAAATTATGGTTTTCCCGCGCATAGCGATGAAGAATATTTATCCACCGTGATACCACTGATGAAGCAGGCGAAAATCTCGGCGTTATTATTGCTTGGGATCGGTACCGTAGATCACTTACGCATGGCTCACGAACTCGAGTGAATACCATCAGGGTAGCGTCACAATGTACCGAAGCGGATGTGACCGAGCAACACATTGCCTTATCAAGACACTTAGGATTAGACACCGTTGGCTTTTTAATGATGGCGCACATGCTTGAGCCAAAACAGCTATTAGCGCAAGCAAAGTTGATGGAAAGCTACGGAGCCAACTGTATCTATTGTACTGATTCTTCCGGCTATATGCTGCAAGACGACGTGAAACAGCGCATTGCAGTGTTGCGCGATGGCTTAAAAGCGGAAACGGAAATTGGCTTTCATGGTCATCATAATCTTGCCCTCGGCGTTGCTAACTCGTTATCGGCAGTGGAAGCTGGCGCCAATAGAATTGACGGTTCAGCGGCCGGTTTAGGCGCGGGCGCGGGCAATACACCATTAGAAGTGTTTAATGCGATTGCCACTCGTATGGGAGCAACCACAGGTGTGGATGTGTTTAATTTGATGGCGGCTGCCGAAGAAATCGTGGTGCCGATGATGGAGCAACCTATCCGCGTCGACAGGGATTCTTTAGTGCTGGGTTATGCCGGGGTTTACTCATCGTTCTTATTGCATGCCAAGCGCGCGGCAACAAAATACGGCGTGCCGTCGGAAGAAATACTGATGGAACTCGGCCGTTTGAAAACCGTCGGCGGGCAAGAAGATATGATTGAAGATGTGGCGCTGAACCTTAGCAAAAAAGCCAGGCAGTAATTAATTGCTCATAGAGTGCATAAAGATCACCCATCATTACCGGATCTTTATGCACAATAGTTTTTATGGTGAGTCGCTATTACTTTGTTGTTGAATCGCCCAAAGCTTGGCGTAGATCCCACCTTTGGCAATCAATTCGTCATGGTTACCCATTTCTGCGATAACGCCTGAGTCCATTACGATGATTTTATCGGCATCGACTATGGTGGATAATCGATGCGCAATGACCATACTGGTAACGCCTTGCGATAGCTCTTTTAACGCGTTCATGATCGCTTGTTCTGATTTACTGTCCAGTGAGGAGGTCGCTTCATCAAACACCAAAATTGGCGGCTTCTTGAGGATCGTTCTGGCGATGGCTACCCGTTGTTTTTCTCCGCCGGAGAGTTTCAGGCCACGCTCGCCCACCATAGTATTGACGCCATCCGGTAAAGACTGGATAAACTCGTCCAAATGGGCAAGTTTAATGGCATGCAATACCTCATCATCGCTTGCCCCTTGTTTGCCATAACGGACATTTTCGAGAATGTTATCGTTAAACAATACTGTGTCTTGCGGCACAATGCCGATGGCACGGCGTAACGATTTTAAGGTAAGATCATTGATATTCTGGCCATCAATAGTGATAGCGCCTGAGTTAATATCATAAAAGCGAAATAGCAGCTTAACTAAAGTAGACTTGCCGCCACCGCTGGCACCAACTATGGCCAGTTTATTTCCCGGCTCGAGATGAAAGTTCACTTTTTTCAAAATGGCTCGGTCTTGATGATAATGAAAACAGACATCGTTAAATTCGACTTTGCCCTGACGAACGATTAAGTCATTGGCATCTGGTTGCTCAACCACCTTTGGCGCAATGGCTAATAAATTAAACATCAACTCAATATTGGCCAGTGACCCCTTCATTTCACGATAGACAAAGCCAAGAAAATTTAACGGAATAAATATTTGCATCATAAAGGCATTGATTAACACGAAATCGCCGAGAGTCATGCTGCCATCGGCCACTTGCATCGCCGCTAATACCATCATTGCGGTCATCGAAGCGGCAATAATCAATGCTTGCCCGCCATTTAGTACGAATAACGATAAGCGGTTTTTACGCTTGGCAATTTCCCAGTCGGCCAACTCTTTATCATAGCGCTGTGCTTCATAATCTTCGTTGGTAAAGTATTTGGTGGTCTCATAATTAATTAAGCTGTCTATTGCCTGCGAGTTGCTGGCGGAGTCGGCTTTATTGGCCATACGAACAAAACTGGTGCGCCATTCTGTAGTTTTGATTGAATAACCGACATAGGCAACGATGGCCAGCAGGGTAATGGCGGCAAAGTTGATGCCGTAATTAAAAAACAGGATGAAGATCACCAGGCCGATTTCCAATAAGGTTGGAATGATATTGAAGACCATGAAACGCATTAAAAAGTTAATGCCGGTAGTACCTCGTTCAATATCTCTGGACAGGCCGCCGGTGCGTCGGTTTAAGTGAAATTCAAGATCGAGCAAATGCAGGTGCTTAAATACCTTTAGGCCAATACGACGTATTGCCCGCTCGGTAACTCGACCAAATATGGTATCGCGAATTTCGCCAAAAAACACATTTGAAAAACGCACAAAGCCATAAGCGATGACTAATGCGATGGGGGCAGCAATTAAGGCGGTAGCGGTATTGTTGGCAGTATCTAGGTCATCGACGATGAATTTTAAAATGAACGGCAAGCCGACACTGGCCAGTTTTGCCAAGACCATAAAACCTAAAGCAAGAAATACTCGATTCTTATATTCGAATACATAAGGTAAAACATATTTTATGATGTGCCAGTTAAAGCCTTCAGCGTCGCTATTGGCCTGGTGATGAGTTCGCATAGATGGTTATACCAAGTTGAATAAATATTCGCTCATTTTTTATGAACAAGCGGTAATAGATGATAACCAATCTGCGGTTATCGATCTAACGATTCGTGAAATAAAACGCTATGTCACTTTATTTTTAGCGAAAAGCAGTAAATAAAAACTGAGAACGAAAAAATTTACCCTGCTAATTATTCGCTTTTATTGGATTTAAATGTTATTTATGCGTTTTATACGGCAACATTAAAGCTCAACTTTTAAATGGTTTGACCAGTTTTGCTCGGGGATGTAGTTGTATTTTACGTTATTGCACAAAGTTTCAAGCTGTTGTTTTTTATGAAGTTTTTAAGTGTATTCTAATTTATGTCGTTATGGATATTTGTTTGCGGCTTGTTGATTTTAAGTTATTTATATTTTAACGAATGCTGTTTACAGCATTTAGTTTCTGCTTTAGTTTTTTATCCCTCAACAACAAAACCAAAATATAAAAAGATAGTAAAGGAATATTGATGAATTTTAATAAAACCCTAATTGCCACATTCATAGGGGCGGCACTTGCCTCTGTCACTTTGGGCGTTACTGCCAGTCCAGCCACCAGTAATTTACAGTCATATCACGCTGCAGAAAATATCAGCTCAACAGTGAATCGACTGGTAAAGCCAAAACAACAATCAAAAATGTCGGCTTCAGCCAGTGGTATGCGTAACAATTATGATGCACAACTGGGCAAAACAACCTTCCAATGGGCCGCTAAAGATCAAGCGCCAGCCAATATTGGCAGTATTGCCAAAGAACACCAATTAAGTTTTGCCGCCAATCACTATTTGACTCAACTCAATGGTATGTCAGCGAAAAAACAGGGCGCTTTAGCTGCTGTTTTAACGAGTGTTCATGATCGTGGTCACGGGGCAAAAATTGCCAAATTTAAACAAGAGCTTAATGGCGTAGAAGTGTTTAATCGTGAATATAATGTGATGATGGATGCCGAATTTAACTTGGTGGCTTCTTCCGGTTACTTCGCCAGCCTTAGTGCCGTTGATGATGCAAAATCTCCGAAATTTATTGGTCTTGCCTTTGGTGATGCAACTAGCGCTATTAGCAATGCTTTTGCGGCCATGGGCAGAAATAAAAACTCGATAGAGTTAACTAAAGTGAGAACCGCGGGTAAATATACACATTATCAAGCCCTATCATCGGACAAATACCAAATACTAGGTGAACCGAGAGCTAAGCAGGTTTACTTTGAAAGCAAAGGCAAACTGGTCGCCGCTTATTATATCGAAATCGAAGCCAGTGATAGTGACAGCGTTGATTCAAATTATTACAGCTATGTGATTTCGGCAGACAGTGGCAAAGTATTGGTTAAGCATAACTTAACCGTGGCAGACTCTGATTTTAGTTATCGGGTATATGCCGACGAAGACGGAATGAACAAACCTTGGCAAGGACCACACGGTAAAGTGATCCCGGCGGAAAGTGTCGATCAAGTCGATACCCGCGTTTACCTTGATGCCCCTTTAGTCACTTTAACTTCTGGCCCTATCGGTACCCAAGATGCCTGGTTGGCTGATGATGCGACAACCACGCAAGGCAATAACGTAAATGCCTATGTCGATGCTATCGCGCCCGATGGTTTTAGCAACGGTGATTATACGGCAACGCTAACCAGTGCCAACACCTTTGATTACAAATACGATGAGACGAAAGCTGAAAGCTCTAAAATCAACCGCCAAGCCGCAATCGTAAACCTGTTCTATTTGAATAACTACTTGCACGATGCATATTATGATCATGGTTTTGATGAAGTTTCGGGCAATGCTCAAGCCGATAACTTTGGTAGAGGCGGAGTTGACGGTGATGCGCTGTTAGCCGAAGCGCAAGATAATTCCGGCTTTGGCAATGCCAACATGACCACTCCTGCCGATGGTGTTTCACCAAAGATGCAAATGTATTTATTTGACTCAAAAGATGCGGTGAATGGCGAAGATTATGGTCTAGATGTAACTTCTCATGATGACCTTGGCATGCTTGACGTAGTACGTCGTTCAAACTTTGGTCAAGGCCAGTTTGATATCCAGGGCGATGTAGTTCGAATCGACGATGGCTTCGATGTTGCCAACGATGGCTGTGAAGCGGCGGTGAATGGTGATGAGTTGCAAGGAAAAATTGCCTTAATCGATCGCGGTGCCTGTAATTTTACCTTAAAAGTATTAAATGCCCAGAATGCAGGAGTCATTGGCGCACTTATTGCCAATAATACCGACGATGGTACTCCGGCACCAATGGGTGGCAGTGACGATTTGGTCAAAATTCCTAACGTCGGCATCAACTATGCGGACGGACAGAACATTGACAGCAAGTTAGCGTTGGATGAAACAGTCTCTGTTGCAATGTTCAACGACAAGCCATTTAAAGGAAGTTCGTGGGATAATGCGATTGTTGCTCATGAGTGGGGCCATTACATCAGCAACCGCCTAGTGGGTGGCGGCTCTGGTTTAATTAACCAACAGGGTGATTCGATGGGCGAAGGTTGGGGAGATTTCCATGCCTTATTGCTGATTTCTGAGAAAGATGATGCCTTGATTGCCGGCAATGAGTTATTCCAAAAACCTTATGCGGCGGTAACTTATGTGGATTCGTTCTATTATGGTATCCGTAATTATCCATACAGTACTGACATGGAAGTGAATCCGTTAACATTTGCTAATGTGATGATGGGCAACGGTACCGGTGTAGACGAGTTCGGTAGAGCTGAAGTTCATGATGCCGGTGAACCTTGGGCGGCAATGCTTTGGGACAGTTACGTAGCTTTGATCAATGATGAACGTCATTCATTTGACGAAGCTCGTAGTTTGATGATGGGTTATTTGGTTGCGGGTTATAAAATGACGCCGATAGCGCCAACGTATACCGAAGCTCGTGATGCTCTTTTAGCTGCGGCATATGCCAATGATGCTGAAGATTACAAACTGATTTTGGCAGCGTTTGCTCGTCGAGGCATGGGCCTTGGTGCAGTATCGCCAGAGAGGTTCTCAACCGATCATGCTGGTGTGATTGAATCAAATCTAACTGAATTTTCTGAGTTTGCGGTTAATCAGCATAATTTGAACGTGAATTATGAGGGATTAACGTCCGGCTATTGTTCAAATGACAGTGTTTTGGATAAGGGCGAAACTGGTACGGTTAGCTTTACTATCAACAATAGCGGTAGTGAAGTGCTCAGTGGTTTAGTCGGTCAAGTGGAAGTGGTGAGTGATCACGATGTGACTTTTGCCAATGAAGGGCTGGTAACATTTGCAGACCTTGACCTGTTTGCCTCTGCTACCAGTGCACCGCTTGAATTTACCTTGAACGACGCGGCAACGGCTGATCAATTAGAGTTAAAAATAACTTTCCCTGATGTTGCTGAAGGTACTCAGGCTCCGGATGAATACCTGGTTTCGACCCTGGTAAACTTTGATTTCGAATCAAGAGCACCGGTTGCCAATCAAAGTACCGATAACATGGAAACTAACTCGTTCTTTGTTGATTGGCAAGAAAACGTGATGTTTGGCGACGAGTTCGCGCAAGGCACACAAAGTTATGATGATGGCGACAACGTCGGCTGGTTTGCTTCATACGGTTACAATTTAGGTGCGCAAACGATGTACCTAAACAATAATGACTTTCAATCAGACGTCGCGGTGGAAACGGCAACGTTTTTAGTTGGCTACGGTGGCGACTTTAGCATGTCTTTCTGGCACTTCTATGGTTTAGAAGCTGACTGGGATGGCGGTGTTGTTGAGATCAGCATTAACGGTGATGAATGGGTTGATGTTACTGCTGTAGGCGGCACCTTTGACCTTGGTTATGATGGCGAGCTGGAAGGCGGTGATTCGCAGGCCTTGTCTGATCGTCCGGTGTTTACTGGCCGTAACAATAGTGATGGTTGGGGTAACATGGATCGAGTTGATTTTGGTAGCGCGTTAAACGGTAATGAAGTTAAGCTGCGCTTTAGAATCGCCTCAGATTTGTATGCGAATGATTTTGGTTGGTGGATCGATAATGTGACCTTTACCAACATTCAATCATCAGTATTTTCCGATGTCGTTGCCGGTGATGCTAAAGCCTGTGATAACCGCATGCCTTACCTTACAGTTGCAGACGACTTTGCAGTAAACGAAGGCGAGAGTGCATCATTAGCGGCTACTGCCAGCGATCCAAATGGTGACGAGCTAACGTATAGCTGGACCCAGGTATCAGGTACTGCTGTGACATTAGCGGCTGTTGACAGTGCAAATGCAACCTTCACTGCCCCTGAAGTGGTATCAGGCAGCGAAGCGCTAGTGTTTGAACTCACGGTTGATGATGGTCGCGATACTCTTAGCAAACAGCTAACGGTTACCGTACAAGATGTCGTGGTTGTTGTTGAGCCAGAGCCTAAGAAGAAATCTAGCAGTGGTGGTACTACTGGATTGTTAGCATTGTTATTATTACCGTTGGCGATATTCCGTCGTCGTAAGTAATTTGACTGGTTGGCGGGGTTTCAACCTCGCATTGATTTTTCGCGAGACTAAAGTCCCGCCAACTAGGATTTTTTCAAAGGAAGAATATATGGTAAAAAAGATCACCACGCTATTGGCGTTGGTTATAGCGATTAGCGCTTGCTCTGAAGTGACAGAGACGAATAAGAAAGCGACAAGCTCTACGGATAGCGCACAGACAAAACAAACAACGAACAGTGCGACTGAAATTACTGCTAGTCGATCGAAAGACAAAACTGAGCACTCGCTGGCAATAGATAAGCCGCGCTCAGTCACTATCAATAATAAAAAATTTCAGGCCAATACCATTATTCAGCCAGGCGCCAGAGTATTTAACTTGCTAATGGGAGAGTTTGGTCGGGTGAAAGGCAGTTTTGTGGTGACAACAAAAGATCAAATGCTGGCCGACAGCGATAATTTTATGTTAGCTACTATCACCGCCATTGCCGCAAACACCTACCGAATAACTCCACAAAAACAGACCAACTTTATGGAGTTTTATCAGCAACTACAATATGATAAGCGCTTTCGGGTGGTTGAAATGGAAATAGATTACAGCCCGATCAGCAAAGCGGAAACTTATTAATAATAGCTATCTTCATGGTTATGAATTTGTGGGTCATCAATAATTTCTTCGATACCCACTTCTATCGCGTGATTATCCATTATGTCATTTAAATAAACCGTTTGCGTCGCGCCATCGACCCAAGTCACGGTACCACTGCCTTTGTGAGTGCCACAAACCATACCAAGACGAATTTTATCAAGATCCATACTACCCCCTTACATTAAAAACAACTGTTCAAAATATAGACAGTCTTATCTGTTTTTAGTTCAAGTTTGTTCGCTATGTTAATTGAATATTTGCTGCGGTTGATGTACATCAAAGCAGCTTGCTCACAATTGTTTATATTATTAAGCTGGTAAAAATGACGAAAAATAAACCATGCTTAATGCTATTGATACAAGACCAAACGATCTTTCCACTTATACCGTGTCGGTTCGTGGTAAGGGTAAAGCTGAGCCGATACAGCAGTTTTTAACTCGAAATTTTAGTTCCCTAGCTTTGACCCAAATAGAAAGTGTCTTTGGTTTCGTTGAACGAACAAGCTTATATGGTGGGCGTATTTTTGAACGGCCGCAATTATCAACTGCTGATGTTCTCTGGCTAAATAAAAAAGGCATTGGTTTGCGTATTCCGTTAACCAATCATTTCGCCGATAAAGCGGAATACATTAAAACCACCTTAATGTTAAAAAAATACCATAACCCGTTAAATTCAGTAATATGTACCAATGACGATTTGGCGCTTTGGATAAAAGCTGAGTTTCCCCATTTTGATATTGAAGCCAGTGTGATTAAAAACTTGCATAACTTGCAGCAAATTGATGAGGCGCTAGAGATATATCATACGGTAGTATTGCCAATGACCGCAAATGACGATGAGCAACTTCTTGATGCGATCACCGACAAAATCCGGATCCGGCTATTTGCCAATGCCGGCTGTGCTTATACCTGTCCGGCTAAAATTTGTTATAAATCGATTTCGAAAATGAACAAGTTTAAAGGTGGCGAATTTAAATGTTCACAACCAATAAAAATGCGTGACTCTATGGGCATGATTGACTTTGATTTGCAGCGTTTGCAGGATAAAGGCTTCCACAAATTTAAACTGCTCAGGGCACGATTAGGTAATCACACCGGTTATTAGCACAAGGGGTTAATAAGAAGCGAATGCTTGAGTAGGTTATGGGCTGTGACTAATGCCTAACACGCAGTTCGAACTCGCTCCGGTAACCGCAGGTAAATTACCAGTGATCTTTTGATCAAAGGCATAGGCTAACCAGGCAAACACTACGGCTTCTAAGCTGTCATTATCTATCCCTAAAGATGAGACTGTGCTCACTTTATGGTTACTTGCAAGCTGGCTGATTTCGGCCATCAATTTAGGGTTGTTGGCGCCGCCGCCACATATGATCAAAACACCAGACTGACTGATTTGGGCGACGGTGTTGGCAATGCTTTTTGTGGTTAAGGTCAACAATGTTGCCTGCACATCTTCAGCGGCAATGGTGGTATTGATCAGATGTTTGTTCAACCAGTCTAAATGGAAGTATTCTCGGCCAGTACTTTTCGGCCAAGATTGCGAAAAGTAGGGGTCAATAAGCATTGCCGTTAACAACGCTTGGTTTACGGTACCACTATCTGCCCACCGGCCATCAACATCTATGCCTTGCGGGTCGTCGTCATGATGGCTTCGATACCAGTCATCAAGCAAGGCATTTCCAGGGCCAATATCAAAGCCTAACACCGCTTGCGTGCTAGGCTTTGATATTGGGCTTGGCAGATAAGTAATATTACTGATGCCACCAATATTTACCACGCATACATCATGGTTATTATCGGCAAAAATAGCTTGATGATAGGCTGGCACTAAAGGCGCCCCCTGGCCACCAAGGGCGATATCTTTTTCTCTAAACTTACCAATAACCCGAATCCCGGTTAAACAAGCTAAAGTTTGGCTACAGCCAATCTGCAGGGTAAATGGCTGGGAAAAAATGGGACGGTGACGAATTGTCTGACCATGATTACCAATGGCGCTGATGTCTGCTGGCGTTAGTGATTGTTGCTTTAAAAACCGTTGAATAGCGGCGGCAAATCTTGTTGCCAGCAACTTATCCAATGCCCCCATTTGGTCAATTTCATTGTTTCCTGGGGTGTATAGAGAGGTTATTTGTTGCCGGGTGTTAGCATCAAACGCTTGAAAATAAGAGGCAACAAGTTGGTGGGGGGGCTGGTTGAAATCAACCAGTGCGAGATCGATGCCGTCGGCACTGGTTCCTGACATCAGGCCTAGGTAAAACCTAGGCGTGAGGTTATTCGGCAACTGTCGTAACCGCGTTATCCGTAGCGGCTAAGAATGCTTGCTTGGAACCATCCAGCTGGATAAGCATGTTGTTGGCAACCAGGCTAAATTCCGCTTTATATTTTTTATTAATAGGCAGTGCATCAGGTAGTTTTACCGTGCGCGGGTTACGGTGCACACCATTTAACAAGAATTCATAATGCAAATGTGGCGCCTGTGATAATCCGGTAGAGCCGACATAACCAATCACTTGACCTTGTTTAACTCGTACACCTTTTTTCACGGCGCGTTTTGAAAAATGCAGGTATTTGGTCACTATGTTATTGGCATGCTGGATAAACACATAATTACCATTGTATTTATTATAGGTTGCGGCAATAACTCGACCATTACCCGCCGCTTTCACCGGAGTACCTTTCGGCGCGCGATAATCAACACCATTATGGGCTTTTACCCGTTTTAATATCGGGTGATAGCGTTTTGGTTTAAAGCTTGAACTGATGTATTGGAAGCTCACTGGCGCACGTAAGAACGATTTACGCATACTATCGCCATTGGCAGCATAGTACTCGCCATCTTTAAAGCGAATGGCCTTGAAGGTTTCGCCCTGATTACTAAATTCTGCCGCCAAGATATTGCCATGGCCAACAAAGTCGCCATCTACGTACTGGTTTTCAAACATCACGGTAAAACTGTCGCCTTCGCGAATATCCAGGGCAAAGTCAATATCCCAGCCAAATACATTGGCAAGATTCATCGTTTGGTTGTTGCTTAATCCCGCCGCTAATGCCGCACTCCAAAAATTACTGGTAATTTTAGCCTGGGCGTAGTCGATACGCGTTTCTATTTGTTTTCGTTCAACGCTACTGTAAAAGCCGGTATCCGTTTTATTGACAATTAGCGTGTCGGTTAACGACATTGGGTATTTTAATTTAATTAAATCACCATCATCATTGCTGGCGAATTTAATTTCATCCCCCACTCTTAATGAGCGCAGGTTTTTGCCATCTGTGGTGTTATCTACAGCATAAGTAGTGGCGGCACTAAAACCTAAGCGTTTAAATATTTTTCCTAATGAATCGCCACTTTTTACTGTTGCCGTCTGCCAGGAGATTTCTTCTGCTTTGTCTTCGGCCACTGGTTGCAGGACAATTTGAGTTTCTTCGGGAATTGCTAATTGGTAAATCTTACCTACTTCGATTGCCGATTTCGTATTATTACGACTTGCAGATGCCTTTTCTGAAGGAAAAACAAACAAAATCAGTAAAAAAAGGCTGCAACCACTGATCAACACCTGGTGTTTTTTGGGAAGCTCTAGAAATATATTCTTTAATTTAATCAATGCGTTACTGCTATATGTTGTTGTGACCACTAGTTTTCTACTGTCAACTATACCAAAAAAACTGAAAAACTCACAACCCTAGGGTTCCCACAAGCCGCCTATTTGCAGTAGAATTCCCTGATATTTATGAGAATCAGCTAAAATTAAAGGCGAAAAAATGACCGATGTTCAGCAAGCGTTTGCCGAAATTAAACGTGGCGCAGAAGAGATATTGCTTGAAGATGAATTGTTAGCAAAGTTAAAAACTGGCAAACCATTAAAAATTAAAGTAGGTTTTGACCCAACAGCCCCTGATCTGCATTTAGGTCATACTGTGCTTATTAACAAGATGCGTCAGTTTCAACAATTAGGTCACGAAGTTATTTTCCTTATCGGTGATTTCACCGGCATGATCGGCGACCCTACCGGCAAAAATGTTACCCGCAAGCCGTTAACTGAAGCCGACGTATTAGCCAATGCCGAAACCTATAAAGAGCAAGTATTCAAAATTTTAGACCCCGCCAAAACACGAGTTGAATTTAACTCAACCTGGATGGAAAAATTAGGCTCTGCCGGCATGTTAAAACTTGCATCGCGCCAAACCGTGGCACGAATGATGGAGCGTGATGACTTTAAAAAACGTTTCAAAGAAGGCCAGTCTATTGCAATACACGAATTTATGTATCCACTGGTACAAGGTTGGGATTCGGTAGCACTAGAGTCTGATGTAGAGCTTGGTGGCACCGATCAGAAGTTCAACTTGCTGATGGGCCGAGAATTGCAAAAAGGCGAAGGTCAGCGTCCACAAACCGTATTAATGATGCCATTGCTTGAAGGCTTGGATGGCGTGCAAAAAATGTCTAAATCATTAGGCAACTACATTGGCATTACCGACAGCCCGAACGATATGTTTGGTAAAATCATGAGCATTTCTGATGTGTTAATGTGGCGTTACTACGATTTATTAAGCTTTAAACCGATTGCTGAAATTGAAGGCTTTAAAACGAAAATTAGCGAAGGCGCTAACCCTCGCGATATTAAAATTGAATTGGCAAAAGAGCTTATTGAACGCTTCCACAGTAGCGATGCGGCAACTGCAGCGCATCAAGAGTTCATCAATCGTTTCCAAAAAGGTGCGATGCCAGATGAAATTGATGAGAAATCGGTTACTGCTGAAGGCGGTGAAATTGCCATTGCTAATTTATTAAAAGATGCAGGCTTAGTCGCCAGTACTTCTGAAGCCATGCGTATGATCAAACAAGGTGCGGTTAAAATTGATGGTGAAAAAGTTAACGACAATAAATTGCAATGCAAATCGGGCACGGTTGCGGTTTACCAGGTTGGTAAGCGTAAATTTGCCAAAGTTACGCTGACCTAAGTAATAATTCCAAACGGCTTTTCCTTCTGAGCTTCAAAGCCAGTGTTAACATTAACACTGGCTTTTTTATGCCGTTATGGCTTAAAGTTAAATAATTGAAATCTGGTAAAATCTAATCAATGATCACTAAAATAAATATCCTGCTCTATTTAACCACAATCGCCACTTCAGTGTTGCTTATCGCTTGCACCTCAAATATTGACACTGACTATAACGATGAGTTTGATTTTACTCAGGTTAAGAGTTATGGCATTTTCCCGCGCGAGTCAAAGTTTACCGAGTTGCAAAGAATGAGTGACTTTCAACGCAACCGCATTGAATTGGCGATAGAAAATCAAATGGACGGCCAGGATTTTGAATATAAAAACTTCGAACAGGCAGACGTTATCGTCACTTATTTTCTGGTGGGAAACAGTTTAGGGGATTTGCAAAAATACAATAAAGGGGTGATGGCCTGTTTGGCTTGTAGTCAAAAAGAGCAAGCGTCTTTAAATGCCGGGATTCGACGTTCAATGTTGGTTATCGACATCTTGGACAGTGACAAAAAACGTTCCGTTTTTCGGGGTTTTATCAAGGTAGATATTAAAGAAAAGAATACCAGTGAAGAAAATCAGGCGGAAACGGTGCAAGCGGTAAAACAAATTTTATCGCAATTTCCACCGAAACAGTGATTTCCAAGAAACACTGAGTTGAGAAAACGAGTAGGGTCTTGCTATAATGGCCCAAAATGAAAGCGCACGCTTTAGAGTAATACCAATACAGGCAATTTAATGACATTTCCAAATGATGAAAACGGTTCAGTTTTAGCTGAAATGCAAGAAGCAGGCATCGACTTGTCACAACCGGTTATTGTTGAATTTTTTCAATTATTTGAACAGCAAGATAATGCCAATGCCTTGGCTCAACATATAACCAATAGTGAGATGGACGTTAAAGTTAATGTTCACCCAGACCAAACGCCGAATGTTTGGGATGTAGATTGTCAAATTGAAATGATCCCAAGTTATGACAATATTGTTGCCATGGAAGAAACCTTTGAAAAGCTAGCGAGAAAATTTGATGGCTACAACGATGGTTGGGGCGTTCATTATGCATAAAACGTTTCGGCACCAGTTTCGGTTCACGAATCAATAAAATGGTGATCAGTGAGGTAAAAAATATCGCCACTACATACTCGGTTTGCACGGTCCAAAATACTGGAGCACCTAAAATGATGTCTCTGATTGTACCACCACCGACAGCAGTAACGGCGGCTAAAACCATCACCCAAAATGGGTCTAAACGATAGCGCCCGGCTAATAATGCCCCGGATAATGCAAAGACTATGACCCCAAAAATATCGGCAAAATAAATAAACGTACTTATTGGGTTGTCACTAGGTACCATGGGTTAAACTCTGCTATTGCTCTTGGTTTACTGTCGGCAAATTGGCTGCTTGCCAACCATTCATATCACCAACCAGATGACTTACTTGGTGAAAACCACTGTCTTGCAATAGCTTAATCGCGATGCCTGCCCGTCGCCCCGAGCGGCAATAGACCACGATGTTTTTATCTTTATATTGCTCAATCGATGATATTTTATCGCTCAGCTGAAGATGGGAAATATTGACCGCACCCTTGATATAGCCGGCTTGATATTCTTCAGCACTGCGCACATCGAGTAATAACCATTCTTCATTTTCTTGCTGCATGCTCAGTAACTGCTGCTGCTCGACTTCAGCAGGGAGTGCCGCAATATATGGCTGATAAGTACAAGCCGATAGCAAGGCAATAAATAGTAAAGCTAGACATTTTTGTAACATTGAAACTCCTGATTTTAAACTGATATATGCTCAATATAGCTTACATTACAGGCTATAAAAAATCCTAAAATAATATTTTAGGATTTTATTCATTAAGTTAACCTTCGTTTCGGTTAACTTAATGATTTACCTTTTAAATCATTTAACATATTGATCACCAGCTCAGAAGAATTCACTGACGCGGTTTCTAAATAGGCTTCAAATGAGGTCGGTGATTCTTTACCTGCAATATCACTCATTGAGCGAATTACCACAAACGGCAGGTTAAACTGGTAACAAGTTTGGGCAATTGCCGCACCTTCCATTTCAACGGCAGCCATGGTGGGGAAGTTTGCTCGTGCTTTGGCAATATCATCATCTTTGGTCATGAAGGTATCGCCCGTGGTAATTAACCCGGTTAAGGTTTGAATATCCACTAATTTATCGATGCCTGATTGTGCTGCGGTAACTAACGTAGGGTGCGGGAGAAATGCTGCCGGCATGCCCGGTAATTGACCAATTTCATAGCCAAACGCGGTAACATCTACGTCGTGATGACGAACTTCCGAGCTGATCACGATATCACCCACTTTTAACGATTGTTCAAAACCACCAGCAGAACCGGTATTGACGATGTAATCTGGGCCATATTTTTCAATCATTAGTGCTGTTGCCAAAGCTGCGGCAACTTTACCGATACCAGACTGCACTAAGACGACGTCTGTGCCTTCTATTTGACCGGTAAAAAAGGTGTAACCGGCATGTTGATGTTCTGCAAAGTTTTCCAGTTTTGCTTTTAAAATCGCAACTTCCGGCTCCATCGCGCCGATAATACCTGCTTTCATTAGTGCTACTCTTAGATTAGTAAATAATTGTCGCAATTATAGAGCGAAATTATGGCAATTACATTAAATAATATTGGCTCTTAGTCTAATAATAAATGGGTTGGTCGTGTTTGGGGATATGGATCAAATTTAAGTTGGCTTGTCGTGCTCTGTTTACTGCCAGCTGGCTGGCCGAAGCTAAACTTATCAGCGTACCTACGTTGGCAATTATCGCTTTGTGGACTAATTCAACGGAGCAACGGCTGGTGACTAAAAAAGCCAATTCACCCGTTGGCTGTACTTTCATTTGTAGTTTGCAACCGATAAGTTTATCTAAGGCATTGTGTCGGCCAATGTCTTCTCGACAGGCGATTATTTTATTATTTTGCAATAAAAATGCGGCATGCATGGCGCCAGAACTTTGGCCTTGTGTTTGCCATGATAGTAATTGTTGTTTTAATGCTAAGACACTGGCTGAGTCTGGCACTTTGCTGCGGATTAACGGCGTCAGCTTTGGCATCGCTTGTGCAAGTGAAATGACTCCACAGATACCACAGCCGCTATTGCCTTGGATTTGTCTCCCTGCCGCTTGCAATTTTGATAAACACCGATTGGCAATTTGCACGTTTACCATGGCAGTGAGCTCTGCAGAATTGATGCTGATGTCTAGGTCGTGGATATCATAAGTATTGGCAATCACGCGCTCGCTGAACAAAAAACCAAAGGCAAAATCTTCAAGGTCGTTTGGGTTTAACATCATCACCGCATAGTCAATATTATTGATGGTGATCGCCACCGCGTACTCTTTTACCAGCAACTTGGTATTCGATAGATCAGCTACATGTTTTTCCATAATCTCAATCGTTGTGCGTTATAGCAAGTTGACTAAATATACCAAACGACATAAATACTGCCCATTGTTAGACAAATCTAAACAGATAATGAAATGGTAGCTGTTGACCCATTGTAGCATTAGGGCAATTTATTTTAACTTTTTTGATTAACTAACCTGCCATATTAACTTTCTTCTCTGAGGGCAGGACACCGCCGAATCATTGTCAACTGTTTATCCACAATCGAGCATTGACCCTCGCCCTGTTTCTATAGTGGACTGAAAACGCAGAGCATTATACTAATGGCGCGATTTATGCTCACTATGATTTGAAATTTAAAATTAGGTAAGTAAGGTTGCAACACAGTAAAAATGATCAGTGCGATGACTCGCTGGGCTAGAAAAAACGAAGTTTTGGTCTAAACTATGGAGTGCAAAACTCATGTTCAACTGAGGAATGAAATTATGAATTCAATCCGCACCCTTAAGGGAATAGCAGTCCGAATAATGCTTCAGCTCAAGGTGTATCTGGGGACGGGATTTCAGCATGAACAATATAGACACGAGATGAAGTCGGCAACACTCAGTCGGCGAAGCCGCATAGGCCATGTCATTGCCCTGGCATGCTGCTGTTTGCTGGGCATACACCCGGGCCAAGCCCTAGCCGAAGAGGAAATCGTGATTCAGTCCGTCGGCAACAGCCCTGTGGATGAAACAGATCCGGCGCTCACCGCCGGGGAACGTGGCGGTTTCAGGGGGGCGTTATGCGATGTGCCGACCGATGGTGCCACTAGCCCGCTCTTTGACGCCCAATCCTTTAGCCAGCAGATGCTGCGCTTTGAGGAGTTCGGCACCAGAAAACTCGAAGGACCATGTCCCGCTGGCGATTGTCCGCTGACGCTGCCAGTGCCAATCAACGCCTATAGCACGGTAGGTAGCGCGGCGCTGGACAACTTTTTAAATCAGCGTATTCATCCCTTTCCCACTGAGCAGCGCAATAATAACGTCCTCAACCCCTGGCAGCCGGCCATCGAGAGCATGCACACGGGACCATTGCAACCCCTGACGCCGGGGGCGCCGACCAGCTACGCCGATGGCAGACCACCGGGAGCGCAATACGGCCATCAGCGTTGGCAGGAATTTTTTCCGCAGGTCTATTTCGAGTCGGCGATCGCCGGCGCGCGCGACAGCCGCGGCGCTCGCGACCAGTACCAGAAGCATCAATACAGCTTCGGCGAGTTCGGCAAGGGGCCTGACGGAGAATCGGGCACCAGTGACGACGGACTCTATCATAATACCACTGGGGTGCCGGGATTTGAGGGCACTACCGCTGGCATCCCCATCAGGTTTCATCCCAATATGCCGGTGCAGGATCCCCAGTCGCTCTGGACCTTCGACGGCACTCTGCCGCCGAAGCTGCTGATGGCACGCTACGGTGAACCCATACTGTTTCGCAATCATGACGCGCTGCCGATCAAGTTCGAGGCCAACCGCGGCTTTGGCAATCACTTCATTACCACCCACGAGCACAATGGTCACACACCGGCCGAGAGTGACGGTTATGCCAATGCCTTCTTTCTTCCCGGTCAGTTTTATGATTACCACTGGCCGATTATCTTGGCCGGACAGGATTCGATAAACACCGATGCCACAGATAAGCGGGCCTCAAGCCCCTGCATTCCAGGGGAAACCATGGTGATCAGCAAAGCCGGCGCGACTCCGCCCACCTCATACACCAAGACAAATGTGACCTGTCCGGCCGAGGGCCGTATTAACATTCCCGGTGACTGGCGCGAAACCATGAGTACCCACTGGTTTCATGATCATATGCTCGACTACACCGCCCAAAATGTCTACAAAGGCAATGCGGCCATGATGAATTACTATAGCGCGCTTGATCGGGGCAACGAGTGCGTGGAAGACGACGTCAACCTGAGGTTGCCCAGCGGCTGTGCCATGGGTCCGCACAGTTGGGGCAACCGTGACTATGATGTCAACCTGGAAATAGCCGGTAAGGCTTGGGGCCAGGATCCCGCCGCCTATACCGGAACCACGGTGGCTGATACCCGCGGCCAGCTCTGGTTCGCCACCTTCCAGGATGACGGCTTCCTCGGCGACCGGATGACAGTTAACTGGCTCTACGATCCCTACTTAGAGGTCCGTGCACGCCGTTACCGCTTCCGCATCCTCAACGCCCATGTGTCGCGCTTCTTTCGGATTGCCTTGGTTGTTAGGCGAGCCGATGGCAACGGCGAGTTTACCGGTGAGACGGCGAATGCCTCCTATGATCGGGTGCCGTTTCATATGATCGCCAACGACGGCAATATCATGGAGCATGCGATACCGTTCGATGGCAGCATGGATCTCGATGCCGATGGTAAGACGTTGGATCACTTTGGCATTCTGCCGACCCAGTCGATCGCCGAGCGCTATGACATTATCGTCGACTTCAGCCAGTTTGCCCCGGATGCCCCAGGCAATATCAGCCAGTTTGGCACAGAGCCGAAGCTCTACATGGTCAACCTGCTGGAACATGAAGATGGCAGGAACCCGGTGCGAATGGTGCCTCTGGCCGAGATATTGGCCGGCGATTATGACGATTGTGACACCATTGTTGGCAAGTTCCTGGAGCTGAGGGTCAAACGATATAGCGGCACCGATCTAAGCATGAACCCCGCCGACTATGTGCCGGGTAAAAAGAAGATGATCCCGCTGCCCGAGATCACCGAACAGGAGCTCGCCAATGCGCATCACCGGACCTTTGTCTTCGGCAGAGGCGCCGCCACCGACAAGGAGCCGGTGACCATCACTCAGGCCAGTTTCACCGACAGCCCGGCACCGAGTCAAGCCGGCAATAACTTTCCGTTTGAGGTCAACGGCGAAGGGGTTAATCATACCGAGTTCGAGCAACAGCCCGAAGAGGCCAATAAACCCTGGGGCATTGCAACCGATGGCAGTGATATTACCTTGCCGATGGATCCACGTCGGCTCTCGGCGGCGCCCAAGCTGGGGGATTTTGAGATCTGGCATCTGCAAAACGGTGGTAATGGCTGGAGCCACAATGTCCACATTCATTTCGAGGAGGGACGGATCCTGACCCGTGATGGTGAGGCGCCCCCCGAGTGGGATAAGTGGGCCCGTAAGGATGTTTACCGCATCGGTCCCATGGACGACAGTGGCGATGAGGTCACTCTGGCCATCCGTTTCCGGGAGTTTGCCGGTACCTTCATGGAGCATTGCCATAATACCCAGCACGAGGACCATTCGATGTTGTTGCGCTGGGACATCGAGAACCCGGGCCAGCTTAAAGCCTTCCTGACACCGGAGCCGCAGTGGAATGGCTGTACCTACACCGAGAGCTTCGAGCTGCCAACCGCCAGTGCAGTGCGGGCGGCACAGGTTGGCGATGTCGAGGCGGCGGATGACTTCCTTAATGATCACGAGGCAAGCGAATTGCTCTGTCCACCGGGCGTTACAACGGCCTGTCCTGGGACTCCTGATGGAGTCGTACTGGAACTGACCTTTACCGGCATCGTCAATGAGAGCGGACGCATCCGGATTATGGGCAATATTGGCGCCGGCAATCAAGCCACCGCGCCTGGCCTGCAGTGCCGTACGAAACCCGACGGAGAATTTCGCTGTCGCGGCAGGGGACTGACCCCAGGTGATACGATCACGGTGACAACCTCGGGGGCAGCGCCAGAGCCAGCAACGATCACAGGTATGGTCGATCAACGCGGACGCATTGAAATCACTGGCAACGTCGGAGCCGGCAATCAGGCCAGCGCGCCGGCTCTGCGCTGTATTACCGATCCCCGCGGCGACTTCCGTTGTCGCGGCAGGGGGTTGACCCCAGGGGACGCAATCACGGTAACCGGGAGCTAAAAACTGTGATTGGCTGAGTCAGAGGACTCATGCCTTACCATGGTCCGGCAGGGGCACGACAGGCGAGCCCCTGCGGCCCATTTCCAATGATAACCATCATTTCGCAAGGAGTCTTTGTCATGCGCAATTATATTTTAGTCAGCCGGGTGGTGCTTGCCGCCCTTTTTCTGGTGAGCGCCATGAACCTGACAATCAGGCCGGCAGCAGCCGCAGGCGGCAACTACTTTCCCAACATTCCCCTTATCACCCATAATGGCAAAAAGGTTCATTTATACGATGATTTGCTCAAGGATAAAGTGGTCGTTATCAACTTTATTTATACCAGTTGTCCAAACAGCTGCCCGCTGGAAACCGCTCGTTTACGTGCGGTACAAGAGCTGCTTGGAGATCGTGTTGGCCGGGATATCTTTATGTATTCCATCACCATAGATCCCGAGGTCGATACCGTGCAAGTCCTCAACCACTATGCCGATAAATTTAACATCGGGCCCGGTTGGCTATTCCTTACCGGCAAGGAAGATGACATTATTTTGCTGCGCAAAAAACTTGGCTTATATATGGATGAAATCCAGAATGGTGATGATCTGGATCATAATCTCACCATGATCGTTGGCAATGAGGCAACCGGCAAGTGGATCAAGCGCTCGCCGTTTGATAACCCCAAAGGGCTGGCGAACCTCATCGGTTATGATCTTTTTGATGGCATGGTACCACGCAAGGGGGCCAAGAGTTATGCCAGTGTCCCCGAAGTGTCCAAGCTATCACGCGGACAATATCTTTATCGCACCCGCTGCATCGCTTGTCATACCCTGGGACTGGGGGACGGGCTCGGACCGGATTTATTGGGAGTAGTAGACAAGCGGGACAGGACATGGCTTGCCCGATGGCTTAAAGTTCCGGATAAAATGCTGGCAGAGAAGGATCCTATTGCGATGAAGCTGTTTGCCCAATACCAGGAGCTGGCCATGCCGAATCTACAGCTCAGCGATATCGACGTGGCCGCGCTGATCGACTACATGGCCGCCGAAAGCCGCCGCATCGCCATGACGAATGTCGAGGCTGCTGTCAAGGACGAGCCGGACAACCACAAACACCACTAAAGTCCCGTCAAGGCGTTGCGGGAGCCGGCCTGGCTGGTAGGTTTTACCTCTTGCTCAGACAATCCCTGATCTGGTTTGCACAACAGCAGCAGGCACTTGTGTTTCATCTTAAACTTTTCGAAAACAGTTGCGTAATACGCATGAATAGTCATTGCTTTTGCGCTAGCTGCAGCTGGACCGCGAGAGACTGTGTCACGGAAGTCATCCGTACGACCTCTACCTCTATCTTGCCCGGTCCCAGGAGTTCGTCGACCAGCTTTTGTGAAAAAGGCCAATAGTTAAGATCGGCATTCAATAACAAGGGCCCCTGAATACCGGTTGGGATGGTAAAGGTATAATCGACAATGGCATAACCTTTTGGCAGGATCCGGGTATCGGCAAGCACCCGATCGACTTCCCAGACGTTCAACTCGACAACGTCATTGTGTTTATCTCCCAGATACACCTTGAAGTTTCTGGTCCCCGACTCGGTCTGACCATTGCGGATCGCGCCCGAACGATAGATGAGATTTCCTCTGCTATCCGTCACTTTGAAATCAACCCACATTTCCCGACCTTCCGGAAACCCGGTCGGAATTTTGTGGCCGGCGCCGACATTGCTGACTTTGACCTTAATGGTCGCTAGCTCCCCGCCGAGCAGCGATTGCTTCGGCGTCAGCACTTCAATGGTGGCGGCCGATCTGAGCATATTTCGTGCGCGCTCCGCCATCTCTGGTTGACCAAAATGTTTGTGCAGCGTGACATTGCCGCCGGTGAAGTGATGGGAGGCAATATGATCGCGTTGCTTGCCCATAGGTGCGGATTTCCCCGGGTTGATGGTGACTCCAGGTCCGGGGGTCATGTGACAGTCCTGGCACTGAATTCCCTGCTCGTTGTAGGCGCTCTCGCTCCACTCGTCGTAGGTCCGCTCAATCGGTGTGCTGTTAAACGGGTGAGAAACATTATGGCAAACCGCGCAAAACTCTGATTTTGTCAGCAGTTCAGAGTAATTAGATTCATGATAAGGAGAAGGCGCATCGCGGTGGGGGCCGAACTTGACGCGCTTGCCATTGTCACTGGGCGTTAATACATAGGCACCGTTATCGTTGCCGCTGACGGCTGAAATATTATGGCAGACTTCGCAGCTAACACCTGGAGGCGTAAACGGCTTGCGAAAGTCTGCTGGGGTGGTGTTATATGCCGTCATGCCGATAGGGCTATGGCAGCCGATACAAAAATTATCCACCTTGGCGTCAGTCGCCTCACTTGCCCGCTGAAGTAAGGCCTGGTAAATTGGGTCAATCCACGCTTGGGCCATCGCGGATCCCTGCCATTGTCGATAAATTTCCTGATGGCAACCACGACAGGTTTCAGCAGAGTCAAACATCTCCGGGGTCAGGTGCCGCCCTTGAGTCGATGCTCGCGATGGGTAAAATGGCATCGCGTCTGGTGTCTTTTCGAGCGCGCTACGTTCGGGTTGCACCCACTTATCATTGCCCGCCAACGGCGAGACACTGATCCCGGCCAAGATAAAAGTGAATAAAAACAGCAGCAAAGACCTGAGAACCGGGCCGCGGCCAATAAATGTCCGCCCGATAAGACGAGAATGATTCTTGTTAGGCATGTGCAACCTCAATTATTCCATTATAAAGAGCACCAAGTGCATGCTGTTTGGTATTTACCGTATAGCAAACAAACTAAAACTATATTTTTACTTTTAAACGATATGCATCAATTGCGCCATAAAGGAATTAATCAAATTTTTCAGCTAGATATGAAAACTAGTCGCAAGCCATTACGTTCGAGTGTATAACAAGCTGACAGTATGCGACCGCGGTAAGTTGCTAATGAGTGAACATGGGCTGGCCTTATCCATCAGGGGATTATTGTCGAGTTGCGCCCGCATCAAGCCCTACCCCCTCAGCAATAAAGTCAATTAAAGCAATTTATTTCAACTTGTTAGATTGAGCAAACTGCCATATAAACCTTATCCTCTGGGGCCCAGTCACGGCCGTATCAGTGTCAGCTTATTAAACACAACAAGGCTTTGACCTTGGCCCTGTTTTTATAGTTGACTGAAAAATAGGACTATTATGCTGATGGCGTGATTTATGCTAACAATAGTTTTCAAAGTAAAAATGTGGTTAAAGCAAGGTTGGAGCAAAATAAACACGCAGTGCGATGAAATCGCCGATATGGAAATAATATTCGCGGTGGATCTGGACTAGGCAGTGGACAGCCAAAGGTCAACTGAGGAGTTAAATTATGGATTTAACCAGCACGTTTAAGGGAATAGTAGCCCGAATATTACCCCCTCTCAAGGTGTATCAAGGTGGGGGATTTCATAAACAAGATAGACAGGACTTGAAGTCGGGGACAAACTATCGACGAAACAGCATAGGCCATGTCATTCCTCTGGCTATGTTCTCTTGTCTGCTGGGCATGCACCCGGGCCAGGTTCTGGCCGAAGAGGATATCGTGATTCAGTCCGTGGGCAACAGCCCGGTGGATGAAGCAAATCCAGCGCTCACTGCCGGGCTTGAAGGCGGTTTCAGGGGGGCGTTATGCGATGTGCCAACCGACGCTGCCCCTAGCCCATTGTTTGGTGCCCAATCCTTCAGCCAGCAGATGCTGCGGTTTGAGGAGTTCGGCACCAAAAAGCTTGAAGGGCCATGTCCCACTGGTGACTGTCCGCTGACGCTGCCACCGCCGCCCGATGCCTATAGAATGGTCAATGGTGCGGCGCTGGACAATTTTCTAAATCAGCGTATTCATCCTTATCCCACCCAGCAGCGCAATGATAACCTCCTCAATCCTTGGCAGACGGCCATTGAGAGCATGCACACCGGGCCATTGCAACCCCTGACGCCGGGGGCGCCGACCAGCTACGCCGATGGCAGACCACCGGGAGCGCAATACGGCCATCAGCGGTGGCAGGAATTCTTTCCACAGGTCTATACCGAGACGGCGGTATCTGGCGCGCGGAACAGCGGCGGTGCTCGCGATCAGTATCAGAAGCATCAGTATGCCTTCGGCGAGTTCGGCAAGGGGCCCGACGGAGAATCTGGCACGAGCGACGACGGACTCTATCACAATACCGTGGGGCTTCCGGGATTTGAGGGCACTACCGCAGGCATCCCCATCAGGTTTCATCCGAATATGCCGGTGCAGGATCCCCAGTCGCTCTGGACCTTCGACGGAACCCTGCCGCCGAAGCTGTTGATGGCACGCTACGGCGAACCGATACTGTTTCGCAATCATGACGCGCTGCCGATCAAGTTCGAGGCCAACCGTGGCTTTGGCAATCACTTCATTACCACTCACGAGCATAATGGTCACACACCGGCCGAGAGTGACGGTTATGCCAATGCCTTCTTCCTTCCGGGTCAGTTTTACGATTACCACTGGCCGATGATTTTAGCCGGACAAGATTCGATAAATGCCGATGCCACTGATAAGCGGGCCTCGACCCCCTGCGTTCCCGGGGAAACCATGGTGATCAGCAAACCCGGTGCGACCCCGCCCACCTCATTCACCAGGACGACTGTGACCTGTCCTCGTACTGGTCCAGACAAGGGTCGGATTAACATCCCCGGTGACTGGCGCGAAACCATGAGCACCCACTGGTTTCATGATCATATGCTCGATTACACCGCCCAGAATGTCTACAAGGGTAATGCGGCCATGATGAACTACTATAGCGCGCTTGACCGGGGTAACGAGTGTGTGGAAGACGGTGTCAACCTGAGGTTCCCCAGCGGCTGTGCCATCGGTCCGCATAGCTGGGGCAACCGTGACTATGATATCAACCTGGAAATAGCCGGTAAAGCTTGGGGTCAGGATCCCTCCGCCTATACGGGAACTACGGTGGGTGATACCCGCGGCCAGCTCTGGTTCGCCACCTTTCAGGATGACGGCTTCCTCGGCGACCGGATGACGGTTAACTGGCTCTACGATCCCTACCTAGAGGTCCGTGCGCGCCGTTATCGCTTCCGCATCCTCAATGCCCATGTGTCGCGTTTTCTGCGGGTCGCCCTGGTGGTTGAGCGAGCCGACGGCAACGGCGAGTTTGCCGGTGAAACGGCGAGTGTTTCCTATGATCGCGTGCCGTTTCATATGATCGCCAACGACGGTAATATCATGGAGCATGCGATACCCTTCGATGGCAGCTTAGATCTCGATGCCGATGGTGAGACGTTGGATCACTTTGGCATTCTGCCGACCCAGTCGATCGCCGAGCGCTATGACATTATCGTCGACTTCAGCCTGTTCGCCCCGGATGCCGCGGGCAACATCAGCCAATTTGGCGCAGAACCTAAGCTCTACATGGTCAACCTGCTGGAACATATAGATGGCAAGGGTCCTGATGGAATGGTGTCTCTGGCCGAGGTACTGTCCGGTAGCTATGACGATTGTGACACCATTGTCGGCAAGTTCCTCGAGCTGCGGGTCAAACCCTATGGCGGCATCGATCTGAGCATGAGCCCAGCAGACTATGTGCCGGGTAAAAAGAAGATGATCCCGCTGCCCGAGATCACCGAACAGGAGCTTGCGGACGCGCATCACCGGACCTTTGTCTTCGGCAGGGGCGCCGCCACCGACAAGGAGCCGGTGACCATCACCCAAGCCAGCTACACCGACAGCCCGGTACCTAATCAACCCGGCAATAACTTCCCGTATGAGGTCAACGGCGAGGGGGTCAACCATACCGAGTTCGAGCAACAGCCCGAAGAGGCTAATAAACCCTGGGGCATCCAAACCGATGGTAGTGAGTTTACGTTGCCGATGGATCCGCGCCGGCTCTCGGCGGCGCCTACACTGGGCGATTTTGAGATCTGGCATCTGCAAAACGGCGGTAACGGCTGGAGTCACAATATCCACATTCATTTTGAGGAGGGACGGATCCTGACCCGAGATGGCGAGGCGCCCCCCGAATGGGATAAGTGGGCCCGCAAGGATGTTTACCGGATCGGTCCCATGGACGACAGCGGCGACGAGGTCACCCTGGCCATACGTTTCCGGGAGTTTGCTGGTACCTTCATGGAGCATTGCCACAACACCCAGCACGAGGATCATGCGATGCTGATGCGTTGGGATATCGAGAATCCGGGTCAGCTTAAAGCCTTCCTGACACCGGAGCCGCAGTGGAATGGCTGCACCTATACCGATAGCTTCGAGTTGCCAACTGCCAGTGCGGTGCGGGCGACGCAGGTCGGCGATGTCGTGGCAGCGGAGAACTTTCTGCAGGATAACCAAGTAAGCGATTTGCTCTGTCCGCCGGGGGCTACGACGGCCTGTCCAGGAGTCGCCGATGTTATCATAACGGAACCTACCTTTACCGGTACGGTCAACGAGAGTGGACGCATCCTGATTAGAGGCAACGTGGGGGCTGGCAATGAGGCCACCGCACCAGGTCTACAGTGTAGTACAGATCTCGATGGCGACTTCCGTTGTCGCGGCAGGGATTTAACTCCAGGTGATACGATCACAGTAACAGTCTTGGTGGTAGCAACGTTCACAGGTACGGTGGATCAGCGCGGACTCATTACAATCACAGGCAACGTGGGAGCAGGCAACCAGGCCACCGCGCCGGAGCTGCGCTGTAGTACCAGTCCCGAGGGCGACTTCGAGTGTCGCGGCAGGCGACTGACCCCGGGTGATGTGATCGCCGTAACTGCGGGCTAAAGGCTTTAGTTTGATGAGTCAGAGACTCATTTATAACCATGGTCAGGCAGGGGCACGGCATGCCGTACTCCTGCGACCCATTGCCAATAATTACAATCAGTTTACAAGGAGCCCGTGTCATGCGCAATTATAGCTTAGTCAACCGGGTGGTGATTGCCGCCCTTTTTCTGGTGAGCGCGATGAGCCTCACCATTGGACCGGCAGCAGCCGGAGGCGGCAACTACTTTCCCAACATTCCCCTTATCACCCATGACGGTCAAAAGGTTCATTTTTACGATGATCTGATCAAGGATAAAGTGGTCGTTATCAACTTTATTTATACCAGTTGTCCAAACAGCTGCCCACTGGAAACCGCTCGCTTACGCGCAGTACAAGAGCTGCTCGGAGAGCGTGTTGGCCGGGATATCTTTATGTATTCGATCACCATAGATCCCGAGGTGGATACCGTGCAAGTCCTCAGCCACTATGCTGAAAAATTTAACATCGGGCCAGGCTGGGTCTTCCTTACCGGTAAGGAAGATGACATTATTTTGCTGCGCAAAAAACTTGGCTTATATATGGATGAAATCCAGAATGGTGATGATCTGGACCATAATCTCACGATGATCGTTGGCAATGAGGCTACCGGCAAGTGGATCAAGCGCTCGCCCTTCGATAACCCCCAAGGGCTGGCAAACCTCATCGGTTATGATCTGTTCGATGGCATGGTACCGCGCGCGGGTGCCAAGAGTTATGCGAGTGTCCCCGAAGTGTCCAAGCTATCACGCGGACAATATCTTTATCGCACCCGCTGCACCGCTTGTCATACCCTGGGACTAGGGGACGGGCTCGGACCGGATTTGTTGGGAGTAGTAGACAAGCGGGACAGGACATGGCTTACCCGGTGGCTCAAAGTTCCGGATAAAATGCTGGCAGAGAAGGATCCCATTGCGATGAAGCTGTTTGCCCAATACCAGGAGCTTGCCATGCCTAATCTACAGCTCAGCGATATCGACGTGGCCGCTCTGATCGACTACATGGCCACCGAAAGCCGCCGCATCGCAATGACGAATGTTGAGACTTCTGCCAAGGACGAGCCGGACAACCACAAACACCACTGAAGTCGCACCTAGGCGCTGCGGGAGCCGATCTGGCCGGCAGGCTTTCGTCGCGAGCTAATAGAACAGTGGGTAAATCTGTGTCAGCTTGCTATACCTATCCATTGGTTTTATCTCTTTACGGAGCGCTTTAATCCAGCTCCCGGCCAAAGATGGCGGCAATGACGGTGTCCCTGAGGTGGTCTCCTGACGAAGTCGGTGCCAGCGATTCAATCCAAACGAGTCGCTGTGGCAGAGCAACCGCTAAAACTCCTTTCATTAGTCTTCTAACAATAAACCAGGGCATCAATTTTTGTTGTCAGATAATTTTACACTCTGTGATTTTTAATAAAAATACACAGCCAAAACTTACTCTAAGTAACTAATAAATATATATATTTATTAGTTGGCACAGGAACTGCATGTTTGACTTTGATTAATACATAGTTTGACCTCGGTAAATATAAGGTTGTGTCTTGGTCAATGTGAAGTTAAGACTTGGTCAATGACCAGTATGCCAAATAAGGTTTACTCTCTTCACATACTAAAAGTTATTAGCATATGAGTTTGTAAACCAATGATGCTGCCGCTGTGGCAGCAAATAAAATATATTATGGAGAACTATTATGAAACATAAAATTCTAGCATACGCCCTGGCTACGGCCATGTTACTGATTGGGGCGGCACCGGCATCGGCGGGAATAATCAGTACTTTTAATGGCTCAGCATTAGCGGATATTGATGCCGAAGGCGGCGCATCAACGACACTTTCGATCACTGATATGGGTTCGATCATGGATCTCAATATCGCCATGATGATCAATAACTCTATTGCGGAGCCTGGCTTCTTTGAGGCATTCGTCTCTGATATGACTATTACCCTGTTTCATGACGGAGTATTAGTAACCTTGTTTAGCAGCACGGGAGGCGGTGATTTTGGCATTATGGATATAATATTCGATGATGAGGCGGCAAACCAAGTCGATGAAGGAGATGCTATGACTTGGATGGGATCCTGGCAGCCTGACGGCCTTCTATCGGCCTTCGACGGCATGGATATTAGCGGAGATTGGATCCTTAGCTTCCAGGACAACCACTTCAGTGACGAAGGTGATGAGCTGATCGCATGGAGCTTGATCGTAGAATTGCCAGATATGAGCGGTGGCACTGGCGGTGGCTGTGATGGTGACTGTGGTGGTGGCGGTGGCAATAACCAGATCCCTGTGCCTTCCACTGTATTGTTATTTGGCCTAGGAATGGCAGCACTTGGCCTCAGACGTCAAAACAACCAAAGCCGGTCGGTAGCAGCATTATAACATGCTGGCAACCCCCTACTCTAAACAAGTTCAACCTTAATCGGAGTCGATCATGAATTATCCACTATTGAAATTCACATTATTTTTCGCTATTGCCGTTATTACCACTAATGCCATAGCGATTGAAAAACGAGAACACTTCGACGAACTTGAAAAAGGAATGACGAATGCGGGTATCGCTTTCGACAAATATGAAGCTTGTTTAGATAAAGCGCTCGCTGCTAAGTCAGGTGACGTTTGCCAGATTCGGCAATCGGACGCTCACTTAGCGTTAAGCGAGTTAAGAAATAAGGTAGACCAGGTACGAAATGCGGTTGATTCCAGCATTGATATCTGCGTCTTGATAAACGAATAAAGGTTAGATTATGGTCCTTATATCACTTGTCCCATAGTCAGGCTGCAGTGCATCAGGCATTACATCAGATAGTGCCGTTAAATTAAACAGGTAGGTATATGAACAGAGTACGACCAGATTTTTATTTTTAAATCTCTGTTTTAGTATGTCATGTGGTTCGGTTAATGTTCTTTAGTGAGTCGTAAGAGTAGCGAACTAACAGCGTAGCAAACGGTCGGCGGCCATAGATTTGGCCGTAACGCCATGCTGTAACCGGCAATTATGACAAAACAACGTTATAAGGTTAATATTCAATGAAACGATTAAAACCAACCCCGTCGGCCTTGCGCCGACACGCCGGCCCAAAGCGGTCGCTCCTGGCTATTGCCATCACCCTAGGCCTCGCCGGTGGGCCAATTCTATGGTCCGAAACCGCAGACGCAGCCTCAGACCTAGCATTCAACACCGAAGATCTGGACTTCATCCTTAAGCAGATTAAATACGCCGAGCGGCACGCCGCCGGTGAAGACTTGCTTGACATCCTTCCTAACGCGAGTATTCCCTGGGGCCTGCGTACGGTTGATGGTTCATTCAACAACCTGATCCCGGGAAATGAAAATTTCGGTCAGGCCGATCAGGAATTCCCGGCAGAGGTTGTTCGGGTCTATCCGGACGCTCAGGACCTGACCATGGTCCTTGCGCCCGGAACAGGTGAGCAAGTTAATGATGCAACAACTTATAAATCGGGCAACGGTAAGACGGTGCAGGACTCGACCCCACGCATGATCAGCCACCTGACCACCAACATGTCGGTCGATAATCCGGCAGCGGTTTCCGCCGCAGCCGGAAATGAGGGGTCGTTACTGTTGGGACCGGACATTACCGGTGTCGATCAGCTTTACATTCCAAACGTGGCGGTGGACGAGGGCCTCTCGGCACCGTTTAACGCCTTCATGACTTTTTTCGGTCAGTTCTTCGATCACGGTCTTGATCTGGTGAATAAGGGCGGCAACGGCCTAGTCTTCATGCCGTTACAGCCGGATGATCCATTGTTTGTGCTAGGAGGCAATAGCAATTTCATGCTGCTGACCCGGGCGACCCGCGATGCAGGGCCAGATGGGATAATTGGCACCCCGGATGATGTCTCGGATCCGATCAATGCCACCACCCCGCACGTCGACCAGCAGCAGACCTATGCCTCGCATTCCTCGTCGCAGGTACTGCTGCGCCACTACGAGGTCGTAGGCGGCAGGCTGCAGGCGACTGGCTATCTACTCAATGGCTACGGTAATGACCGCATGCTAGATAACGCCGACGACGGCGGCATGGGGACCTGGGACACCGCTCAGGCCCAAGCGCTGGAGAAATTCGGGCTCATACTCGACGATGCCGACGGCAACAATGTTCCGATGATTGCGGCCGATCAATACGGCAACTTCATTCCCGGACCAGCACGTGGTATGCCCCAGATCGTGACCGATAGTAATGGCCTGATTGAAGGTGACTTGGCCAATCCGGTCGACGTCTCTAGCATTGGGGCGATCCGTGTTAACCAGAGCTTCTTTCTCGACGTCGCCCATTCAGCCAACCCGAACGGCAAGACACCAGATCTTGATAACGTGGTCAACGTTCGAACCGATGCGCTCAGCGGCCAGACCACCCGCGGCATCCGCGCAGATGGGGCTGAACAAAACTCCTATGACGATGAGTTGCTTGGCATGCACTTTGTTTGTGGCGATGGCCGCTGCAACGAGAACATCGCGCTTAGCACCATCCACACCATCTTTCATTCCGAGCATAACCGGCTCATCGACATCACCAAGAGGGTGTTGCTAGATGCTGGCGATTTGGCGGCTCTGAACCAGTGGCTCGATACCCCGTTGGCGGCGTTACCGGCTTGGGGCGGCTTGCCGTTCTTAGTCTCCGACGCTTCGTTGTCGCAGCAGGCGGCTACCAAGGCGTCCATTGATGCATTAAACCTAGACTGGAACGGCGAACGGCTATTTCAGGCTGGCCGATTCGGCACCGAAATGCAATACAATCGCGTCGTATTCGATGAGTTCGCGCCGACGCTCGCCGGTCTCAAAGACGTGTTCGAGGGCTTCCATACTAATGTCGATCCTTCGATTGGACTCGAGTTCTCGCAATCTGTCTATCGCTTCGGCCACTCAATGTTGACCCAGACGGTGGATCGCTATGATGCCGATTTCAATCCGATAGTCGAGACGGTGTCCGGTGACGCTTCGCAACTGGGACTGTTCGAAGCCTTCCTCAATCCGCTGGCGCTCTATAATTCTGATGCCGACGGCAACGCCGTGCTCTCCCCGGAAGAAGCCACCGGCGCAGTTGTCCGCGGCATCACTCGGACCCGCGCCAACGAGATCGACGAGTTCGTGACCGGGGCACTGCAGAATAACCTGGTCGGTCTACCGCTCGATCTCGGTGCCATTAATATCGCGCGCGGCCGTGACGTTGGTAATCCCAGCCTCAACGATGCCCGACGCACATTCTTCGAGGCAACCTTAGATCTTAGGCTTATGCCCTACGCCCACTGGATGGACTATGCCGACAATCTACGCCACGAAGAGTCGCTGATTAACTTTATCGCGGCCTACGGTACCCATCCGTTGGTGACTGCCGAGTCGACCTACGCCGGAAGGCGGGCGGCGGCTTGTGCCATTGTCGGTGCGTTGACCACGGATGCGGTAGCATACTGTATGAGCACGGGTTTTGTTAGCGTACCTGCCGAGTTGCCTGCATCTCCGGGCGACGCGATAGACTTCCTGTTTAACCACAACCTCTGGAGCGGTGTCAACACTGGTCTCGACGACGTTGATTTCTGGAACGGCGGTCTGGCCGAAGAGCGGATGCCGTTTGGTGGCTCGCTCGGGTCGACCCATAACTTCGTGTTCGAGAACCAACTTGAAAACCTGCAGAATGGCGACCGCTTCTACTATGTAGGACGAACGGCCACCATCCACCTGTTTAGCGAGCTCGAGTCAAACTCGTTTACCGCTCTGGTGATGCGCAATACTGATCTCGGTGAGCCGGGGGGCGGCGCGATGTCGCTGAATATCTTCTCGGTGCCAAATCATATCCTCGAAGTCGATCAGACTCAGCAGTTTGACGCTGGGCTGGCAGGCGCTGCTGCCGACGCCGCTGCCGCACTAGCTCTGGCTGAGGCGGATCTAGCCGCTGCGATAGCCGCAGGCGGTGGTCCCGTCGACCCCGTGTTCCAACAAGCGGTTGACGATGCTACGGCCGCTCTCGCAGCTGCCCAAATTGTCGCTGGCGCAGCCCAAGCTAGCGCGACAGACGCTCAGGTTGCTCTTGACTCGGCCATGGCTATCGCCGCGCTTAGTCAACTCGCAGCCGACGACGCCCAGACCGCTGCGAACGCTGCTCAGGCCGATGCCGATGCCGCTCAGGCCGTGGCCGATGCGGCCTCGATACCGACGGTTATCGAGTTAGTTAACAGCACATTCCCTAGAGGCAGAGTTAATGTCTTTGTCACGGTGAGCTCTGGTGGTGTGGCGGTGAGCCAAACCGCTGGCGTTACTTGTGAAGATGAAGGCGCTGATATGTTCCGCTGTCGCGGCAGGGTCCCTGCGGCGACTGTGGTTATAATCACCGAAACGGTGTTAGCGCCAGATCCGGTCGCCCAAGCTGCTGCTGACGCTGTTCAAGACGTTGCGGATATCGCTCAGGCCGATGCAAGCGCTGCCCTCGCGATCGCCCAAGCCGATGCACAGGCCGTGACTGGCGCGGGCGATGACCTAGCGCTGGCTCTAGCCGCATTTGCTACGGCTCAGGCCAACGTAGCGACCGCCCAAGCCAATCTAACGGCGGCTGAGGACGCGCTCGCAACCGCTCAGGCGAATGCGAACGCCAATAGTCAGGCCGTGATAGATGCGACGGCTGCAGTAGCTGCTGCCCAAGCCGCCCTCGATGCGGCCCTGATCGCCGCGGCTGGCGATCCAATTGGCGACTCGGAGCTAATCCCGCTGGTCATTCGTGATCCATCTATGTCGACGACCAACATTATCGTGCCCGATCCGAATTGTTTCGTTCAGTACACTGGTGGCGATCACGTCACGATCGGCGGTACTGACTGTGATGATACCCTGATCGGTGGCATTGGTGACGATACGCTCTGGGGCTTCGGCGGTAACGACCGACTCGAGGGCGGCGACGGTGCCGATCTCATTGAGGGCGGACCTGGTGATGACATTATCACCGATCTATCCGGTCCCGACGTGATCGAAGGCGGCGCTGGCAACGACGTCATCTCGAGTGGTAACGAGGAAGATGTGGTGTTCGGCGACGCAGGCAAAGACTTCATGGTCAACTCGAGCGAGTTCTACGAGGCATTCGGCGGCGAAGGCGATGACTTCATCTTTGACGGGGTGCATAATGGCCACATCAGGGGCGGAGCTGGTAACGACTGGATGGAAAATCTAGGCGGTGGCGAAGACCTCTGGCAGGCTGACAATGGTGCGGCACCTGAGGCGGGTGAACCCGCGATCAAAGGCCACGATGTCATGATCTCCTACGGCGGCAACGTCGATATGGACATGGAAAATGGTGATGACATCATGGTTGACGGCCCGGGTATCGATCGAATGGAAGGCCAGCTTGGATTCGACTGGGCGAGCTTCCAGAACGATGACTTCGGCGTCAGCGTCGATCTCGATCTGACTATCTTCATTCGTCCGATCCTACCGCCGTCTAATGCGACCGTGCAGAACCGTTATGACCGAGTTGAGGGCATCAGTGGTTCACCGCATGGCGATATCCTCAAAGGTACTGCCTTCGCTCTAGACAGCGGCAATGTGCTGGTTAACTTCGACATGATTGAAGGGTTAAGCGAACTGGTACCGCTATCAGAGCGAGGACCTCTGCCGCGCGATCCGATTACGAGACAGACGCAGTTCGGCTGGGCCGGTGGCGAGATCATTCTCGGCGGCGGTGGCAGTGACCTGATTATGCCTAAGGGCGGAGACGACATTGTCGATGGCGATGCTGCACTGCACGTTGACCTCCAAGTGGGCGCTCAGCACTTCACTGGGATGCAGGCACTGTTTGTCGACGTATTCTCCGGACTCATCAATCCGGGCGATATCTCGATCAGTCGGGTGATCAGCGACCAAGATCTAACCAATAGTGATACGGACAGCGTCATTTACTCGGGCAACCGGGTCAACTATCTGATCGGAAGCCCCACACCAGATGGCTTCATTCGGGTGACGGATCAACGTCCTATCGCGGTCAATCCTCTACCAGGTGATGACGGCTCCGATCGGTTGAGAAACATCGAACGACTGGTGTTTGCGGATCAGACTGTAGTTCTATCTTTGGGCGAGGCTGGCTCTGCCGGCGCTAACAATGCCTTGGCGACAGGCGTGCCGACAGTTACGGGCACACCAACAGTGGGATCGGTATTAACCGCTTCAACCGCCGGCATTAACGATACCGACAACACTAGTGCCGGGGGCGCAGTAGACCCAGCCGCAGTGGATTGGACCTGGGAGGTTGAGCTAGAAGATGGTAGCGGCCTGTTCGAGCCTATCGTGCAGATAGAAGGCGGTGACCCGTTCGAAGTTCATGGCGATACCTTCACGGTAACCGTCAACGAAGCTGGACTGCGCATCAGGGTAGTGGCCATCTTCATGGATGAGGCAGGGGCGTTCGAAATCGTTCGCTCACTACCGATTTTGGTGAACTAGTAGGGCGGATGCCATGGGCCTGTTATTACAAAGGCCCCTGTAATTTCAACTTGGTATAATCAGACGCTGTGAACACCACCAGCGATGATAATAAGGCAAATTGTAAAGCGGCAGGCGATTCATCGTCTGGCCGCTTTTTTGTTTGCCCAGCGAAGCTGGCAAACCCGATAGGCTGAAAGAAGCCTTATCACCCCGACTAAGGGGAAGATAATCCGAATGGCAAGGGCGTCACTGGCTAACGGTGGGG